>CAZFYD010000025.1:0-10992 GCA_964523315.1 uncultured Acetatifactor sp. | reverse complement strand
AAGTTTTTGAAATGAGCGCTGCGGCCACGTGTTGGTTGCTGCCGCTGACTGTAAAAAATGACAGGAAAAGATTGTCCGTTGTTACTTTTTTATGGATAAGGGTAACATTCTAAACATATAAATGATAAAAATGACCCAAAAAATATCAAAAACAGTTGATTTTTTAGGCAAAACATAGTATAACTAAAGTATACAATACATATAGGCATATAGTACCAGTAAAAATAAATTTGACGAAACCGGAAAAAACGCAAGATATAGTGGAGAGGCTTGGTACCTCTTCATGATCTTGTGTATGTTTCGTTTTCTGTGAGGTAGAGCATTTAGGAGCCTGCGGCGGCTGCCGGATGCACTGGCAGACGGCAGGGCGGGAAGGACTAGGAAGAACGGATGGCAAGCTATGGATATGAAGCGATTAATGCGGCCGGTAAGCAGATTAAGGGCAGCATAGAAGCTGACAGTATAGAAAAAGCGAGATCTGACTTAAAAAACCAGGGCATGACCGTCATGGAGCTGAAGGAGCAGAGCATGCTGACCAAGGATATCAACATAGATATCGGCGGCAAGCCCAAGACTAGGGACCTGAGCGTATTCTGCCGGCAGTTTGTGAGCATGATCCGCGCGGGCGTTACCATTCTCGACGCTCTGCGGATGCTGACGGAGGCCACGGAGAACAAGAAACTGAAGCAGGCGATCAATGAGGTCCGCATCAGCGCGGAAAAGGGTGAGACCCTGGCCAACGCCATCGCGGAGCACCCTAAGATATTTCCGGAACTGATGGTCAACATGGTGGCGGCAGGCGAGGCTTCCGGCAGCCTGGATAAATCCATAGAGCGTATGGCAATACAGTTTGAGCGCTCGAATAAGACAAAAGCGTTGGTGAAAAAGGCCATGACCTATCCGATCATGGTGCTGGTGGTAGCGTTCGTTGTCATTATCGTGATGTTGGTTAAGGTTATCCCGTCCTATGTAACCATGTTTGCCGATCTGGGCACAGATCTGCCGGGGATTACGAAAGCGGTGATGAATGCCAGTAATTTTGTGATTGACAAATGGTTTATTCTGGTGCCCTGTATTGCTTTGATTGCCTTTGGGTTCTCGCAGTTTAAGCGAACCGATACCGGAAAACATTTTTTCGGAAAACTGGCGTTAGAGATCCCGGCGGTGAAGAATCTGGTAGTCAAGACCGCATCCGCCCAGATGGCCCGTACCTTAAGTACGCTGATGGGTTCGGGCGTGCCGTTGGTGGAGGCGGTGGGTATCGTATCCCAGACCATGACCAATGTCTATTTTAAGGAGGCGCTGGAGGAGGCTAAGGATGACATCATCATCGGGCAGCCGTTGTCCAATCCTCTGCAGAGATGCGGTTTGTTCCCGCCCATGGTTTATCATATGGTACGTATCGGTGAGGAATCCGGTAATACGGAGGATATGCTGGATAAGCTGGCGGACTATTACGAGGAAGAAGTAGAGATGGCGGTGTCAACCTTGATGGCTGCCATGGAGCCGTTGTTTATTGTGGTGCTGGCAGGTATTGTGCTGGTGCTGATCGGGGCATGTATGGCGCCGATGCTGACGATGTATGAGGCTTTGGACAGTCTGTAAACAGGAATTATCCACCTGCGTGTAGGGACGGGGTGTATAAGATAAATTATGGGGGTTGGCGTTTCGCAAACGCCCGACGAAAACTAATTAAAAAAGGAGAGGTTATTATGAAGAACAGAAAAATGAACAACAAAGGTTTCTCCCTGGTGGAGTTAATCATCGTAATCGCCATCATGGCTGTGCTGGTCGGCGTACTGGCTCCGCAGTTTATAAAGTATGTGGAGCAATCCAGAAGATCTACTGATATCCAGAATGCTGAAATGATCCGTGATGCCATTTTGGCAGATATTGCAGATGGTGTAATAAAGAATAGTGGAACAGATGTAATATTTGTAAATTATAATAGTTCTTCCCCCGCAGTTGATGGATCTATGGCCACTACGATTTCCGAGGCTCCAAAAGCTCAATCTTCTCTGCATTCTGGTAAAGCTTTTACGGTAACTTACAATGCTACTGCTGGTACTTGCTCTGTGTCAGTGGATGGCTGTGACCAAACGTTAACAACTTCAGATGGCGCAGCAGCTTATAAAGCAGAAGCAGCACACTAATACCTCCGAATAGGAGTTAATAATGTTCCCTACCATACTTCTCTACATAACCATATTCCTGTATGGAATCATCATCGGTAGCTTCTTAAACGTATGTATCTACCGTATGCCGAAAAAAGAGAATATTGTAACCACCAGATCCCACTGCATGAGCTGTGGGTATCAGCTGAAATGGTACGATCTCGTTCCCTTATTCAGCTATCTGGCGCTTAGGGGCAGGTGCCGCAAATGTGGTAGTAAGATCTCCGTTCAGTACCCCGTCATCGAGGCACTGAACGGAGTCGTATATCTCCTGATATTTTGGAGATATGGATTGAGCGTAGATTCCCTACTCTACTGCTTATTGTTCAGTGCGCTGATTGTTCTCAGCGTCATTGATTTCAGAACTTATGAGATCCCCCTGGGGATCAATATTTTCATACTAACCCTGGGGCTGGTCCGCATAGTGACGGATCTGTCAGACTGGTCTGCCTGTGTGATCGGCTTCTTTTCGGTTAGTGTACCTTTATTGCTGATCTACCTCGTCACAAAAGGACGGGGCATCGGAGGCGGCGATGTAAAGCTGATGGCCGCCGCAGGACTGCTGCTGGGCTGGAAGCTGAATGTACTGGGCTTTCTGCTGGGGTGTATATTGGGTTCCGTGATTCATGTCTGCCGCATGAAGCTCTCCGGAGAAAACCATGTATTGGCCATGGGACCTTATCTGGCCATGGGTATCGCACTGTCCGTCCTGTGGGGCGAACAGCTGATAGCCTGGTATTTATCGTTTATTGGCTTATAGGATTGGGAGATACATGATGGCTAAAGTTGTTAGTATTGAAATCGGCTACACTTTTATCAAAATATGTGAGATGGATTATAAGGCGAAGACACCGAGGGTTTATCGTTTTGCCATGGTGCCCACTCCGCTTAATGTGATAGAGGACGGCTACCTGAAGGAGAGTGCGGGACTGCGCACGGCGATCAGGGATGCCCTGAACAAGAATAAGATCAAGACCAGGAGAGCCATTTTCACCGTGGCCTCCAGTAAGATCGTCAACAGAGAGGTGGTTCTGCCTCCTGTGAAGCCCAATATGATGGAGGCCATGATCAAGGCAAACATCAATGATTATTTTCCGATCGATCTGTCGGACCATGAGATTTCCTATGTGGTGCTGGAAACCTTTAAGGAGGGAGAAAATGCAGGCAAATCCCGTGTTATGCTGGTGGCGGCGGAGAAAACGCTGGTCAGCAGCTATGAGACGCTGGCGGAAAGCTGCGGCCTGATGCTGTTGGGGTTGGATTATGTCGGCAACAGTATTTATCAGGCGGTAAAAAAGGAGGCCAATAAGGCCACTGCCATGATCCTGAAGATTGAGGAAAGCCAGACGATCATCACGGTGGTCAAGGATAACAATATGATGCTTCAGAGAAGCATCAATTACGGAATAGATGAGGCGATTCATGAAGTATCCGCCAATTCCGCCTTTGATGTAATTGACAATAAGCAGGCCTGGCAGCTGATCAAACGCCGCAGCTGTATCAAGGTGGTCTTAGACAGCAGCACAAGGGTTGTGGAGCCGGATCTGGAGCAGGACGACGATATGGAGTTCGCTCAGGCCCGGATCAATGTGACAAGGACCCTGGCGCCGCTGATCAGCGGAATTTCCAGAGTGGTTGATTTCTATAATTCCCGCAATGCCGAGCGGATTGAGAAGGCCTATATCATGGGTTTGGGCGGTGATATGAGCGGTCTGTCCAAGCTGATGACCAATGAACTGGGCATTAAGACCAATGTCTTTAAAAAGCTGGAGGGTATCGTATGGCATCCCACTATGGGGGACGGCGGCCTCTTCAACTATGTGGCCTGTATCGGTGCGACGATAGCGCCGGTGGGCTTTATTGCTTCGGAAAAGCAGCAGAAACAGCAGAAGGAAACTAACAGCAAATCCCTCTGTGTGCTGCTGGGCGTGTTTTTTGTGGTGGCCTCCGCTGCTTTGGCAGCCAACGGATATATGACCTATCAGGAGGCTGCGGAGGAGCAGAAGCGCCTGCAGGGGCTGGAGAGCACTTATATTCCGGCGGAACAGATCTATCAGAAATATGTTGCGGCTGCTAACCTGTATACAGAGGTTCTGACGGGGCATCTGATGACCAACCGTCCCAATGACAATATTCTGGAATTTATTACGGAACTGGAGCAGAAGCTTCCTGCTGACGTATCGGTGATGGAGTTTTCCTCCAGCGATACCGAGTCGGTGCTGCGGATCCAGGCGGCGGATAAGGAGACGGCGGCAGGCATTATCCAGAATCTGCGTAATTTTGCCAGCCTGCAGTATGTGGTAGTGGACAGTATACAGGAAGTGGAGGAAGAGATTCAAAGCGATACGGACGAGGACGGCCGGACTGCGGAGGATGAGGAAACAACGCTCCGACGCTATGTGGAATTTACCGTCACCTGTACCTATTATCCCAACGGTTATCTGAACGGGCAGACTGCCGAACTGCCGCAGGCTCTGGATCAGACTCAGGAGGAGACGCAGACGGAAGGGCAGGTGGAATAAATGGCTAAGAAAGACAAGGAAAGCAAGGCAAGCATCGGAGGAAGTAATAAAAATCTTCTGATCTATGTGGCGGCTTTTGGCGCACTGCTGCTGGTGCTGGTGTATGTGCTCGTTTATCAGAAGCTGGTTACCAATGCGGAGAGTATCAGCGCTTCCAACAGAACCCTGTCCGTGAGAGTAAACGAGTTAAAGCAGTATTATGACGCCAGAGAGCAGTACCTGGCTGATACCCAGACGTTGGAACAGCTGATTGACGAGCTGCTTGCGCAGTATCCTGCAGATGCCCGGGAAGAAGACGCTATCATGCTGGCGGTGCAGATGGAGCAAAACAGTGAAGCGAAGTTCCTGACCGTTAATATGGAGAAGGGTGACGCTGTGAAAGTGATCCCGGCTGAGACGGTAACGGCGGCAGAAAATGAGAAGTATACGCAGGAGCTTCAGTTCCGTGAAATGTCGGCAACCTATGTAAATGAGGTAAGCTATGCAGGATTAAAGAAACTGATTCAGACCGTATATGACAGCAGCAACAGGATTGGCATTCAGAATATTTCGTATTCCAAGGGCGATGCGGAGAATCCCAATCTGTCCGGCCATATTGACCTGGTGTTTTACAGTGTGACGGGCACGGATAAGGAATATGCTGCGCCGGATATTATCCCTTATCTGGCAGGTACGAATAATATTTTCGGAGAGATAGTGATCCCCGAGGAGCCTGAGAATACGGAGGAGTCGGAGGATACGGGCGAAGAGACGGAAAGCGCTGAGGGCGGGGAAAATAACGAAGGCGCAGAGGGAACGCAGGCGCAATAGCGAAACCGGAGGTAAGGCGATGCTCTGCACCGCCCCCGGCGAGAGGACGGCAAATCAGCAGGAACCGAAAGGGTCTCAGGATCAGGAAAGGCAATGCTTGGATGAGGAGAAGACGGTACAGTGGAAAACTGAATAATGTCGGCATGTCCCTGGTGGAGGTAGTGGTAGCAATGGCGATCCTGTCCATCGTGATTCTGCCGGTGCTGCATACTTTTGTCCAGTCCGCCCGGTACAATGCGACAGCCAGAATGCGTCAGCAGACCACGGCGGCGGCCCAGACGGTGATGGAGAATTTCAAGGCCTATTCGGTGGAGGAGATCTGCCAGCAGTTTGCTGCGGGTACCTTTAATGTAAGCCGGGGCAGCGGATTTGCCACGTCCTACACAGGCACCCCCGGCGGGGATATGGAATTTGTGATCAATGGTATGCGGTATGAGGGCGCAAACTATGATGTAAAGGTGGAACTGGAAGGGCACAACAGCGATGCAGCGAATGTGGAATCTCTGGTCTATGCCACCCGCACCAAAGAGCATGATGCCGTCTATACCGGGTATGCAGGGATGGATGCGGATGCGCTGACGGGAATTCTGCAGGAAGTGGCGGATGAGTGGTCTGCACAGGAAGCTGCAGCGCCTGCACCGAGCGAAAGTCCCTCACCCACTGCGACGCCGGCAGCTCATGCCTATTATGAGGTAGACAGCTCCAAGGTTAATATCACAGAGCGGAGAATTACAGTAAATATCAGTAATGCTTCGGGTAATTATGTGGCAAAGGTGACCTGTGAATATGACTATACGGTGACGGCTCACCCCTATACGGTGGATTCATCGGGAACTACGGATACCTTTGATATGGCGGAGACTTATGAGCTGGATCTGTCAGGTTCCACCGATCCCGCAAATACAGATTTCAGTACGACAATATTTGACCAGCCCACAGAATTGACGGGGCTGACGCTGTACTATTATCCGGCGTATGGCTATGGCGCAGGCTCTCCAGTACAGATCGGCGGGGATTATATCATTATCAATAATACCTGCGGCAATGAAGTAAAATGCTATATTTACAAGCAGAAGAATCTGGCAGTCAGTGATACGAAGATTTCTACATCAGAGCTGGTGTATGAGGTGAATCTGCAGCTGGCAGGAGCGAATATTTATGACGATAACCTGAATACGGTACTGGGGAACGATGCTGCCAGTATACCGGATTCCAAAATACATATTAACGGCGGCAGCCGCTATCTGGGCGTGGGTATTGCCAGTGTGGAAGGGGATCTCAATAATCTGGACCCAACGAGTGATGCGGCACTTATAAACTTATTGAATGATTCCCGTCTCTCAGGAACGATAGAATCGCTGCAGTTGATGTATGATGTCAGGATCTCGGTGTATAACAGCGGAGATCTGGCAGGAGACGGTACGCCGCTGAATACGCCGCTGAATACGCTGGAGGGTACGATTATCGAATAGCAGTGCAGGAGAGGTAAGGCCGGAAGCTTCAC
The DNA here is from genome assembly GCA_964523315.1 of uncultured Acetatifactor sp. Classification (GTDB taxonomy): domain Bacteria; phylum Bacillota; class Clostridia; order Lachnospirales; family Lachnospiraceae; genus Acetatifactor. The sequence goes on along the minus strand of CAZFYD010000025.1, from coordinate 3,982 downwards.
TTCCCAATTCTCATTGTTGCAGTAGCACAGGTCTTGCCTACGCTATGCGGGGGGTATAAATATGATATCTGCAGGAAAGCGGAGAAAACTAAATAATACCGGATCTGCTATTGTAACGATACTGGTGGTAGTAACTTTCCTGACGATTCTGGCCACGGTGATGCTGTATATTTCCGGGGCGAATTATCAGATGAAGGTGACAGACTACCGTACTAAGGAGAGCTTTTATCAGGCGGAAACGCCGGTGGAGGAGCTCCGGGCACAGCTGGTAAAGGACACGGAGGCTGCTTTTGCTGAGGCGTATACGGCTGCCATGTCGGAATACTCGAGCATGGGGGATGCGGCCACCAGAGAAGCAAATTACCGTCAACTTTTCTGCGATGCAATGAATGGGATCTGGAAGAGCAGATGCGGTTATATCCCGGACTCTACCAATCTGAATTGGGAGACAGGTATTGGGACGGTGGTGCGGCCTGCATCATCGGGTGCAGTCTGGAAGGTGGAAGTGACACCGGCGGAGAAATTGGATTCCAGTTTGGCGATCTCTCAGGGACAGTTAATCCTGAGAGGAGTGACGTTCACTTATGACAGTTCCAACCAGTATACATCCATCATCTCTACGGATTACTGCATCACGATCCCTCGGGTAAATTGGTCCGATGCTTTTGAAGAGGAAGCGACTGTGGAAAGCCAGTTGGATTTCAGCGGGTGTGTGAATTATATGAACTGGACGAAACGATAGGCTATAGCTGATGATGGATGATATTCTGATGGGTTCCGTATGTGCGGAAAATAGAGGAAAGAAGCATGAAAAAAAGGGATAACAGAGGCGTGACCTTAGTAGAGTTGATCATCGTCATAGCCATTATGTCTATTGTGATCGGTATAACGGGGTATGGATTGGGGCTGGTCACTAATAAGCCGGTGGATGAGTGTGCAAAAAAGATGGAGATGGCGCTGAATCGGAACCGCACCAATGCCATGGGTAAGAAAGTATGTTATATTGAGTTTTATATGGATAATAACAGGGTAACGATGTATGAATATATGACGGATGCCAGCAATAATGTGCAGGAGTCCACAGTGGTGATTGGCGCTGAAGGGGTTAAAATGCGTCTTTTCTATAAGGACGGAAGCACGGTGGATCTGGACGGTACCCACAGAAAGATTGCTTTTACCAGGGACAGCGGATCCCTGAGTGATGCTTACGGTATGATTTGTACAAAGATTGCGGTCTATAAGGGCGATTATTCGTCCACAACCAATATCAGGACGATAGAGTTGGAAGAACTTACCGGTAAGGTTACCATGCAGTAGGCTGAGAGACAGAGAGTTGGTGGTTGCGATGAAGAAATGGTGGAAAAAATTCCGAAAAAATCATAAGGGTTTTACGCTGGTGGAGCTGATCTGTACCATAGCGATATTCAGCATTGTAATATCCGGAGTGGGCAGTGCAATGGTGATCAGTGCCAGAAGCTACCGGAATGGGAATGTGGAACTGGATCTGCAGCAGCAGGCACAGATTACTTCTAATCTGCTGACCAATCTGATTCTTGATGCCGACAAGGTAGTGGATGCCAGCGGGAGTACGCTGAAAGTGGAAAAGATAGAGTCAGGCGTTACCGTCACCTATGTGGTTTATCAGGACGGGGATCAGATTGTTTATCAGAAGGGCGACAGTACCCCGCAGACTCTGGCCGAGCATGTTACCGGCTTTACGGTGAATAATAATGCGGGAAATGACAATGTGGATTTTACCCTGCAGTTTACAGAGGGCGGCAGGACGTATGCGAGCGATTATCATGTGACCCCGAGAAACGGCGTTACAGCCGGTGGTGCATCCATGTCCGGTACAGCCGGTATCTATGTGGAGAATAAGCTGATCTTGGAGCCGGGTCAGACCTATGATCTGAATGTGCGTATTACCGGCACCTCCATACAGGGATTTTCCATCGAGGATCTGACCGGCAGCACAGATACAACGGGAACTACCGTATCCGTTGTGGATACCCGCACGGCACATATTACAGTGGGCACCGGGGAGACAGGTACCGGCAGCAATGCATCCTTCCGATTCCGTGTAGTGGCGGATGACCACTCTGCAGCACCCCAAGATGTAGAGGTGCTGGTGAGACGTGTGAATGCTGTCAGTGTAAATGGCTATAAGACCGGCGGCAGTGTGAATAAAGCAGGCGCTGTGTATAAAATCACGGCCAATCTGGCGGGGACGAATCTGGAGAAGGAACCGGGGGCCTGGTATGATGTGGACTATGTGAATCCGTATACGGCGGAATGGACATTTGAATACAACGGTACGGACGACAGTGGTAATTCAGTAAGCTTTGATGAGTATTTTGAAGTGACAAGTAAAGGCGTGGAGGGGAATATTCCCTATGTAATCATCAGATCCAAGCAGGATCTGGCAAAGACACCAAAATTGGTTGTTACCTGTACCGCACTGCATCCGAAGGGAACCTGTACCAGTACAGTGACATCCGGCCCAGTAGCAGGAGATAAAACGAACAAGACCGGTACGAATTATGGTACGGTGACGGGAGTCTGGGAGCTGGGATACTCTGCGTGGAAGAGGAACGGGAAGATTGATATTGCTGTAGGTGAGTTAAGCAGCGGTAGTTATTGGATCGGGGCAGATAGCAAGAAACACTACGCACGTGAGGCGAAAGTTACTATAGAAACATATAATTACTACAACGAAATAATAGAAACAAATACTATGAATTCATGGACAAATAGTGTGGACGGTATGTTAACTGCTGTAACAGATGTAAATAATATTATGGAAAGCTGGCAATTAGTTCTTGATCCGGAGAGACCATATAGTACGAATGCAGAGAGAAAACAAAAATCATACAGTACTCCATATTTAACAACATACCCCACATTGATAGAAGGGTCAAATTATGTAGATCACTATAATATTCCGGGAGTAACTGAGAATGATCCTTATCGTTTCGTAATAAAGGTAGAGTATGAGGAATTACAAGAGGATGAAAGTTGGATTTCAAAAGAAATTCAAGAGGAGTATATAGTAGAAGATGTATCTATACTGTATAGAAACTCTACATCAACAAGTTGGAAACGTGACAACAAAATATTTGTTACAGAAGCAGATGCAAAGACAGAGTATAAAGTGTATTTTATGTTCGATAAAGGATGGGAAGGAACAGATTACTATTTCCATGACAGTAGGCGGTTTGTCGGCGTAATACACGATGATGATGATGACTTATTTGATATAAGAAGAGATATTGACGTGGTATGTCCGAAATCAGAAGATTATTCTGGGGGGGATACGTATATAACTTTTAGCCTAACAGCTGATGAGAAAAAAGAATGCTTAGAGCTGAGTAAGAATGATGATGGTATAATAAAGGAGATATATGAGTATAATCCACTACTGCAAAGACTCGCAAAAGGTGAGGTATGGGAGCAAGATGAAAATTGGAATTGGATCATGGTTGGATATAAAATAGAATGGGGGTATCCTGCTGGCTATCCCAAGGAAAGATGGGATCAAATAGATGGATGCGACGGTACAGTGCTGTTTTGCTTTAAGACTCCTAATGTTACTACCGAGTCAGGCATTGCTCTGAAAGCCATGTATTGTCCTACTATTGCAGAAAATGATAATAATCTGTTTTATTATATAGATGACATAACTCGTTATCTCTTGGGAGATTCTCCGGAATATCAGGAGTGGAATGGTTCTGGATGGGTTTCCACATATAGGCTTACTCGAAACGATGACAACACCGGTTGGATTGCAACGCCAATTTCCAATTAATTGAACCAAGCATTTTAATGTGATAGCCAGCATCTTCCGTAAGAGGGGATGCTGGCTTTAACCGGCAATTTTATATTGCGACAGAACTCTTCTCCAAAATAAGCTTAATATCTGAAATACTCTTATCGGTTATGGAAGAAATTTGCTGTAGGGAATAGTTCTTAGTATGCATGTTGA
>CAZFYD010000024.1:16807-23667 GCA_964523315.1 uncultured Acetatifactor sp. | reverse complement strand
CGTCGAGCTTGCTCGTAAGAAGCTGTATATCTGTTCCAAATCTGACTGTGAAGCAAAAGCCTCCACCCAATGAGCGCTCACCATCTGCCGGTGAAGGTTTGCGGTATGCTCACCGGCCATGTGACGCTCAGTGGGGAAAATCCCGCATCGGCGTGACGCCTAAGGATACTGTGGTCCCGTTAAGACACTGCCCCGCCGTGATACGAAAAAAGTGCCGCAACACTTTTACTGTATCACGGCACTTTCTCTTACTGCTTATTTTACTGCTGATTCATTTTTCAAATTACTTCACAGATTTTTTACCCGCACCGCTTTTCTTTTTGCCGAAATACACGGCGGCTCCGGCGCCGGCAACAATCACTACAGCACCTACAGCAATTGCAATAGGCACGATCGGACTGCTCTTGTCTTTTGTCACTACCGGTTCAGACTCTGCAACGGGCTCTGTTTCCAGCTCAGATGCAGATTCGGGAGTCTCCTCTGCAGGGGTCTCCTCCTGCTCCCTAACAGACTCTTCCTCAGTTTCTTCCGTCCAGTCGGGATCCACCATGGTATAATCCACAAATGCCCAGTAGGAAGGCTTTACCTTGTAATTGGAGTCGAACAGCAGAGGACACTGTGACAGTGTACCGTCAGCGCCGCCGCCCACATCGGAGCTGCTCTGCAGCCAGGAATACTTATCTACAGTACCCCACATTGTGATGCCGCCGATCTCAATGCCATCCTCGGCATCCAGCTTCTTCAGTACCATATAGATATCATGGTAACGTTCAGCCTGTGCCAGATACTCCTGCTCCAGTGCGGCATCGGTGGAAATATCTCCGCTCACCTTCATATCCAGCTCGGTGTACTGCACCTTGCCCACTACCTCTGCATATGCACGTACAGCTGTCTCAATGTCGGAAACGCTGGGGTTAAACATATTGTAGTGGCCCTGCATACCCATACCGTCAATTCTGGTACCTTCTGCTTCCTTAACATCCGTCAGCAGTCTGACAATACCCTGCATCTTCTTGGTATCACATTCATTGTAATCATTGTAGTACAGCTCTACATCTGCAGGAGCGTATTGGTTCGCATACCGGAACGCATTGAGAATATACTCATTACTCTGGTATACTGCCCACCAGCTGGAGTTGGAGCTGTGGGTGGACTGGCTCAAAGGTTCCACTGCGGATACCTTATCGGTACGGTAACCGGTACCGCCGTTGGATACCGCCTCGTTTACCACGTCCCAGCCATAGAACATATCCTTATAAGGACTGTCTTCGCCGGTAAAGTGCTCCAGAACGGTCTTGATGTACCACTCCAGACGCAGATTCATCTCTTCAGGCGTTACATAGTTTTCGCTGCCGTCTGCATTCTGGCCTACAGTATAGCCTTCACGGAAGAACCACTCCGGCGTCTGGCTGTGCCATACCAGCACATGACCTCTTACCCTGATCTGATTATCCGGGTTGCTCTCATTCCACTCAAGCAGCTTATCCAGAATCTCCTCCGCCCGGCTGAAATACAAGGTCGGAACTTCCAGAGTCTCACCGTTAAAGGTGATCGTCTGCAGCGGGGTATGCTCATCATTGCTGTAGTTAAACAGCGCATCCGGCTTTAATTCATTACCGATGGTCACAGCGTTAAAGTGCTTGTTGATCAGCATCTCCACACCGATATCATCCAATTCGCTGACAGTGATTGCCGTACCGGTGATGAAATCATCGCCAAAGGTCTCCGCCATGGCATCTCTCAGATCCGGCACATCCTCATCAATGGAGGGAGGCTCAGGAATATATTTCTCCATATGTACGCCTGCCACGCTGTAGCTTCCCATAACGCAATCTCCCTGTCCGTAATTTGTACCCTGCTCCAGAAGACGGATCACCACCTTTGAGATCGGGTTGTCATTGGTAACCTTATAGGTTCCTTCAAAGTAATACCAGATTCCGGGTTCCATCACCTGTGCATAGGTGCCATCCAGCCTGGGATTATAGTCCGCATTGCCGTCCTTATCCACGGTGTACGGCGCAAACTGTACCACTCTCTGTGCATCAGGAGCGCCCTTATAGTCATCGGACAGCTTCGCCCAGAAGGAGAAGGTATAGGTCTCATTCTGCTCCACTCTGCCGGTAATATCCTGTGCAAAGCACTGATAAGGAGAGGTTCTCCGGGAGTAGGTTGCATATGTGTAGGTATCGCCGTAAATCGGTGTACTGCTGGTCTTCCGGGTAATCGCAACGCCATCTCCCCACAAAGCTTCATACCAGTCGCTCAGATCTTCATCCGCAAAATCACCGTTGATGACAATAGTGTCAGATATCTCTTCCGGTGCAGGCTCCTGAGTCAAACCAAAGGTAATATACTCAAACAGTGCATAAGCGCCTGCCGGGTTCGGAGTAGCAAGACTCATAATGCCGATGCCATCAATTATACCGTCATAAATCGGTACCATCAGGTAGGAGGTAGATATATCATTATAATATACTACATCCAACTGTTTGCCCTTATAATACAGCTTCACGGCAATCGGTACATTCTGTTCCGGTATGCTTACCTTGATCCATGCACAGGTAGACATATCCAGGGTACGAGGCAGTTTCAGACGAACCTCGTCATAATTATTGGTAAAGCTGATATTCAGATTGCCGCTCTTTGACTTTGTCGTCGCAGAGGCCCAGTCAATCGCCAGATCCTCTTTTGTGTAAGTCACTTCATATGTAGCTTCCTTGGTAACCGTGTTGTTCCGGGTACCGCTGCCGCCGCCCTTGCCCCAGCTGGGCTCAGAAACAAGAGCTGTGGGTGTCAGAGTCACTCCTGTAACTGCATAGCTGCCCATAAGACATGTTCCCTGACCATAATTTGTACCCTGCTCTACAATACGAATGATGAAGCCCTGCGCACCCGAAGGCAGATTAACTACGCCATAGAAGTGCGTCCATACACCGGGTTCCAGTACCTGCTTATAGGCTCCGGTACGATACATGTTATAGTTATTTTGGCCGTTTGCATCAATGTAATAAGGTGAAAATTCCACCGTTCGCAATTCAGCAGGTGCGTCCTTGTAATCATCAGACAGTTTAGCCCAGAATGAGAAAATATAACCTGTCTGATCCTCCGTGCGATTACTTACATCCTGCGCAAAACATACATAGGGGCTGCTTCTTCTGTTGATCTCACCATAGGTATAGATATCATCCCCAATAGGTGTATCGCTGGTTTTTATGGTAATAGCCGTTTCCACTCCGTCAACGCTGCCCCACAGCGCAGCGCCCCACATGCTCACATCTTCTCTTGCAAAGTTTCCGTTCAGGACGATGGCTTCATATGCATTGGGATCCACATTGAACTTGATGCTGTCCAAGGTCAGTACGGTGTTATCAGCCAGACTTACCAACTGAATATACTTGATCTCGGGATTGCAGTTTGTAGCGATTACGCTGTCTGTTCCGCTGATCAGCACATTGCCCTTGGCATCCAGCAGATTTACCTTTACTCCCTTCAGGGACTGCAGGAACTCCATGGAAGTCAGATGGTTCACATCCACGGAATCAGGAATCTCATAAGTAATGCTGTCACCCTTCTTGGGGAAGGTAATCGTAGCAGTACCCTGATCATCCAGAACCTGACTTACTCCTGTACTCTGTTCGTTGATATCAAAATAGTCCATCGTATAATTGCCGTCAGCCGGTGTCTCCTTAGGCTCCGCACCCTTCATCAGGAAGGATACGCTTACCAGTTCGATAAAGGAACCGGCTACATAGGCATCGTTTTCACGGCCGCACTGGACACCCACTTCGTTGATTTTGGAAGCTACGCCGGGTTCCAGCGTATATACGGTTTTTCCTGTGTTATACCAGTAATCCTTCAGTTTGGTCTTATCCAGACTTACGTTGAAGTTCACAGGACCGTTCTGTGTTGCCACAGTAAAGATGATATTTACACACTTCTCCAGATTAACAGATGCAGGAAGCTTGAAGTTCACATTCTGATCCATATTGGAGAATTTAATCAGCCAGTTGCCGTTTGCCAGCTCGCAGGACTCTGCCTCGCTGCTGTCTAAAGTCAGCTCGTGTGCCGCATAGGTGATGGTGTAGGTATCAGTGGTTGCATTGGAATCCACATCGAACATCACGCCGTCAAATACACAGACTGCGTCGGACAGATCCTGATTCAGCATCACTGCCACATACTTTACCTTTTCCGTGCTGGATACATCAAAGGTATACAGCTGTGAACCGGACTGATCGTACTTTACAAAAATCTCTTCGTTCTTTTCATTATACAGCTTAAACGCTAAAGGCGTAGTCTGGCTGGTTACCGCAAAGGTTACCGCACTGCACTGCAGAAGATCAATGGCCTCCGGCAGCGTCAGCTTCATTTCCCTGTACTGATTCGGGAAAGTCACCTGATACTGGTTGGTTGTGGTCTTAACATACTCCGCCGTGGTGGACAGAGAAACTGTCAATTCGCCGGCCTGATAAGAGTATTCACCTGCAGGCGTGATATTGGGAGTTCCCTCCACAGTCTCTGTGGGGTCCTCCGGATCCGGATCCACCGTTTCTTCATCATCGCCTTCACGCATCAGGAAAGATACATTCTTCAAAGTAACGGTGCCGCTGGACATGTCGTTGCCCAACTGTACACATACCTGATTGATCTGGTCCTTGCATAATGCTTCCAGGGTATAGGTGTCTGCACCTGTATTATACCAGTAGCTCTTCAGCTTGGTCTCTTCTCTTCCCACATGGAAGTTCAGAGGCTCTGTCTGTCCTTCTACCTCAAAGATCACGCTGATACACTGGGCCATATTTACGGTCTCCGGCAAGGTAAACCAGATCTCACTGTTTACAGCGGAGAAATCAATCACATATTCCCCGTTCACCACCGTGTAGGTCGCATTCTGGGTCTTACCGGGAGTCAGCTCTGCCGCAGAGAACTCTGTCATTTCAGTCTCCGTAGACAGGGAAGTATCCATCGTAAAGGTTACACCGTCAAATACACAGGTCTGATCGGTCAGACCGGCCTCATTCATCATTACGCCGATCGCCACGACCTCTTCGGTTCTGGACAACTGGAACGTATATAAGGTTTCGTCCTTGTTATCATACTTTGCCACTACAGTTCCATCACTGGTGTACAGCTTGAATGCCAAAGGGCTGCTCTGCTCGGATACCGCAAAGGTCACATCCGTACACTGCAGCAGGTTGACCGATGTGGGCAGGTTCAGCTTCAGCTCATTGTACTGGCTTGCAAAGCTTACCTGGAACTGATTGGTATCGGTCTTCTGGTAAGCAGCGCTGGTAGCGCTGGCTACCGTTAATGTACCTGCCTGAAGGGAGATATCATCCTCGCCATCACCGGCAGGAGTAATATTGGTCGTACCGGGAACCGTAGGATCCGGCTCCTCCTCTGTGATGAAATCATTGGTTGTATCGGTGCCCTTCATGGTAAAGGTTATTTTTTCTACCGTAATAGCGGAATTTTCCGTATATTCCTCACCGCCGCACTGGATCCGCAGTTCATTCGCTCCGCCGGTCAGTCCGGTTACGGCCAGCTTATGGGATGTCTGGCCGGCAGCATTATAATAAAATACTTTCTGGGAGGTGCCGCTTAAATCCAGATAGTAGTTCACAGGACCTGTCTGACCGGAAACAGTGACTTCCAGTCCTGTACAGTTCTCCAGATTGATGGTAGCAGGAAGCACGAGAGAAACCTGCTCGTTCAGCTTGGAGAAAGTCATCACATAATTTCCGTCCACCAGCTGGCAGGATGCTGCATTGCTCTCGCCCAGCTCCAGCTGATCCATGGTGTACTCCAGAGTATGGGTCTCCTGCACTTCCAGTTCATCGTTCATCTGGAACAGAACACCGTCAAATACACAGGTATTTACTCCTTCTGCAGAAAAGTCCTCTTTATTCAACATTACTGCTACCACTGCAACCTTTTCCGTTCTGCCGGAAATAGTAACCTTACAGGTAGTACCGGTCTTTCCATACTGTGTAAGATTCTGAATTTCATTTCCCTCTGCATCATAAAGCTTATAGCTCAGAGGCACAGTCTGCTCGGACGTAGCAAAAATAACCTGCTCACACTTTACCAGATCAATCTCCTCCGGGAGATTGAAACGAATCTCATCATATCTATTACTATTAAAGGTAACGGCTACCTTCTCCACATCCTGAGCCGCATAGGTCATTCCGTCGCTGCTTGATGCATAGGTCAGTCCGCCTTCTTTATAGGTAAATCTCTTGTCATCTTCATCCCCTTCGGGAGTGATATTTTCGGTAGGATCAATCTCTTCTGTAACGGGAGCCTCACCGTAGGTCTGATCCTTTTCATAATCAGCCTCGTCTGCGGCGGTCTGTCTCATAGTAAACACAACGCTTTCCAGAAGCACGGATGCATTATCGTTTAGGCTTTCATCGTGCACCTGTAGACCGACTGAGTCAATTTGACCACTATATTTTGGGGTTTCATACATTTCTGCAGGAGTAAGAACATAAAACGTCTTCCCTGAGTTGTAATAATAGTTCGCCTTTTTACTCTCTCCAAGCCATAAATTAAAATTGACAATGCCAACCTGATCCTTCACGTTGAAAGTAATACTCTCACAATTATTCAGATCGATGCTCACCGGCAAAGTTAATCTGGCTTCATTATACTGTGCCGTACTAAATACAACCTTAAATCTCTTATCCTCCGTTATTTCTGCTGATGTGGCATTATACCAAACCTTATCTTTAGTAAATACAGAAGGGTATACTGTCAGTGTGTAGGTTTCAGCGAGTTCCACTTCTTCCGGCGGATTCTCCAGACCACCTGTCTGTACTGCCGTGATCCCAATTCCATACAACTTATAATCTGCTGCA
>CAZFYD010000024.1:0-16707 GCA_964523315.1 uncultured Acetatifactor sp. | reverse complement strand
TGCCACCTGACCATAATTTGCACTGAATGAGGCATTTAACGTGCCATCGCTCACTATCCCTGTACAATTACTGGTTTTGTTCTCCGTTACCTCTCCAAATGTATAATACTTCGTACTTACTGTGCTCCCGGTCGGTACCTCGTCCGAACCACCTGTCTGTACTGCCGTGATCCCAATTCCATACAACTTATAATCTGCTGCACTTCCTGATGTATTCATAATTACAAAATACACAGGTGCTGATGTTACTTTACTACTATCTACCGTCAGACTGCTTGAATATTCCACTTGCGCATCTCCGGTGAAGTTATCCGCTATTGCCCCCGTATATAGCTTTATCGCCAGACCCGATACATTCTCCCCTATTAGTTCAAGTTTCGTCATGGTTGATGTATCCACTCCAGCAGGAAATGTGTATGCCACCTGACCATAATTTGCACTGAATGAGGCATTTAACGTGCCATCGCTCACTGTCCCTGTACAATTACTGGTTTTGTTCTCCGTTACATCATTGAAGGTGTAGTAGCGGGTAGTTACCTCTGCACTTCCCACATTCCTCACCATACTGAACGTCTGTACTTTCCTAAGTACAGAATCCAGATTTCCGGAGACTGTATCTATATCATCAGAAACGCCTCCTGTTATCGGGATTCCGTCGGCGTCATTACCGGTAACAGAATCCACAATCTCTGGCTGGCTTACCGCCGTAGCATTAGCCGTTAATGGGGAATGATTAATCGACCCCAATATCAGCATGAATGCCAGCGAAAACGTGAGCCATCTTTTAATTCGCTTTTTCATACTTTTACCCCCAATTCATGTTATAGTGCGACACTTTGATTTTAACACTCACTTGTGCATGTTGCTTATCAGTTATTGCTTCTCTTTACTCATTTTTTGCTTTTTTGACTAATTCTTTTCTTATACGCTACGCTTTTTTTGTGATTATGTATAATACAAAAAGGGGGGCTGCCGGAATTCCAACAGTTCCCCTTTATTTTTACTATATCAATCTGCTCTCCGCTTTTTGCCATCAATTACATATAAAGCAGATAACTCTGCTCTCATTCATTTGTCATCGCTTACATTTGGATTCACACACCTTCTGTCTGAATTCTTCTTCCGTTATATCCAGCTGCTTTGCTGCATCGAAGCCCTGCAGCAATCCTTGTTCCACCAAAGATATAAGGGTAAGTAATTTTCCTTGCTCTATTCCCTGCTCTATTCCCTGCTCTATTCCCTGCTCTATTCCTTCCTCCATTATATTCTCTGATAAATTACACATGGTCTGCAGCCTCCCTTCCAGTTCTATTGTCATAACCATTCCATATTCTTTTTCCAATATACGCTTTTTCTCTTCTGTATCCATCCGGGACAGCAGTCTTTCCAGCATGGATATCAATATATTTTCAGAAGTTTTCACAGTCTTGCCGCTTCTTACATTAATGATAATTCCCTGCAGCAGACCGGCATCCCGGGTAATTTCTTATGAAGAGCGCGAACCTGGCTTTCAAACGGAATCATATCCCACAGAGAGTTAGCTTTCATGCTTTTATTCGGTTTTGTTTTCTACTTCTAATAATTTTAGAAACACAGAAGGGGCATACGCCTTAACTGAAGAATTCATATAGTCTTTCTCATTTCTTGTTATAATACAGTTTATTTCTGAACGAATAGCAGTTTCCACCATAATGGCATCCTCATAGTCACTTACCTCGGAAGATAGTGCCTTTCTGCAATCTAAAGAAGTTGTATCCAACAAATGAAACAATGTAAAGAGTTTATTTAAGATTTTGCGTGTTTCCGCATCGCTATGAGTTAACCGATGTGTCAGATAGTATATATCTGTAACTGACTTTGCTGTGATATATCCCTCAAACTGCTTATTTGCAGAATGTATAAAAATCTTTTGTGCAGCTTCTGCAAATGGGACACGAGACTGCAAGGCATCAATGATAATGCATGTATCAACTAAGACTCTCATATTGTATTTAACCTTTCTTCTCGTGCTTCTTCTAAAGTCATATCCGCTGGGAGAATTCCAAACAATGACTTAGCAACATCCACCCTGTCCTGATATGGATTAGACAGTTTTGCAACAACCTTTCCGTTACGAGTTATATAAATATCCTCTGTTTCTGCAAGCATCAGATATTTTCCGAGATTAATTTTCAATTCAGTTGCAGTAATAGACATATCATCATCCCCTTTCCTGAAGAATAATTATCATCTAAAAAAATGAATTCTCTCTTTTTAATTATATTATACGCAAATCGAACGATTTTATCAACAAGATCGTTCGATTTTATCAATGTTTTGCCGTCAATTACGTACAATTACATAAAGCTGATAACTCTGCTCTCATTCATTTATCATTGCTTACATTTGGATTCACACACCTTCTGTCTGAATTCTTCTTCCGTTATATCCAGCTGCTTTGCTGCATCGAAGCCCTGCAGCAATCCTTGTTCCACCAAAGATATAAGGGTAAGTAATTTTCCTTGCTCTATTCCCTGCTCTATTCCCTGCTCTATTCCCTGCTCTATTCCTTCCTCCATTATATTCTCTGATAAATTACACATGGTCTGCAGCCTCCCTTCCAGTTCTATTGTCATAACCATTCCATATTCTTTTTCCAATATACGCTTTTTCTCTTCTGTATCCATCCGGGATAGCAATCTTTCCAGCATGGATATCAATATATTTTCAGAAGTTTTCACATTCTTTCCGCTTCTTACATTAATGATAATGCCCTGCAGCAGATCGACATTCCGGGTAATTTCTCTCGTGCCAAATACAAGTCTATGGACAAGATGAATTTCTTCAATGGAATCTCCGTCCCTGCGGCCATCCATACAGATCCAAATACTTCTTACCTTCTTCAGTTTATCATAATCGCTGTTATAAAATTCCGTCTGTTTCTGGGCGGAAATCATTCTCGCCAGATAGAAAACAATTCTGTTCTCCAGATGATACCCTAATCGGCCGGGAGTCGAAGCTTTCTGCGCTTCCACATTAATCAGAAATCTCATCTCCGCCTCCCTGGAATATGCGCTGAAACGGATATCAAAGAAAGTTTTTCCCTCTCCCGGGACACTATCCTCCGTATTAGATTCTTTGACACGTCCCAGATTCGTCAGTCCCGGATCCACCGGTACAGCCGCAACCTCAATATCATCGCCGATACTGTTTATAATCTCATCTACAGTCATATCCTGAAATTCTTTAATCGTATATTTCAGAATTCGTGCCAGAACCTGTTTGTCGGCAAGCAGGAACTTTATGTTGGTGTCATAGGCGGTTTCAACGCTCACTGTCTCAATCGTCTGTGCCAGATTGGTTTCTGTCATTTGTTTTCCCCTTCTTTGCTTTTTCAACAGCATTCACGTTAATGCCCGGCAGAGAAGAGTTCTGTTGTATGTTCATTATTATACTGAATTTTCCCAATAAAATCAATTCACTGGACAGAACTCCTCATTTTTTATAAAAATAAAGAGAAAACATCGATTTGCACCGCATTACCAGTCACAAATCCTATGTTTTCTCTTGCTGTTGTACTCTGATTATATACAGCGGCAAAGATGCTGTCAAGTAATAAATTTTTTGCCAACTCTAAAAGCAGTAATAGACATATCATCATCCCCTTTCTAGAATCCAATATGCGCTTTTTCTCTTTTGTATCCGTTCGGGATAGCAGTCTTTCCAGCATTTCCCTGAAATATGCACTGAAACGGATATCAAAGAAGGTTTTTCCCTTCTTCTATTATGCTTTCCCGAAATTCTTCGAAACTTTTCGCTTTAGCCGCCGTTTTATTCCACATCCTCAGTACCTCCAAGTTCTTCTCGGTGTTGATCCGGCTGCGGATATCCTCGGGAATACTGCCCAGATCGGCCAGCAGATCCAGAATACTCTGGCTAACACCTTCTGCAAGTCCTTCTACAAGTCCATCTGCTCTGCCGTCTGCCCGACCCTCGTTATATGCCTCTTCCTGCCACACTTCTTTTGCATCTTCCATATTGAACTGCGTGTAAAGCATATTTACCGCCTCCGATCCATATTTCTGCACAAAATCAACCAATATTCCATTCTGCTTACAGTCCTTGACCGCCTGAAGGATCGCACTGTCCCTGTCCCACTTCTGGGCAAGATAATCCTTGATCTTCTGGATCAGCCAGGAGTATTCGTACATAGGTCTGCACTGTTCTAAAAGCTTATGCCCAGATTTCAGATTGATATTGATTACTTTCACTTCCAATTCTAGCATAAAATGCCCTTCTCTTTCAAGATACGCATCTGACAAGTACATGATTTTTTCTGCCGGAAAGGGATCATTTCCATTATAAAATACATAAAACTCTGGTGTAGGTATCCCTATTCGTTTCTGACGATACATGCTCCTATCATCAATCAGCTTCTCCAAAGTCCTGCCCAGATAGATCAAATGGCGCAGAGGCATATTCTCGTTAATTGTGGATTGATGCTCACTGATTACCAGAACACGATTTTTCACTGTAAATGCCATATCATTTTTTCTTGCAATAAACAGCACTCCCTCCAGCGTCACATAAGTGATATCCTCCGGGGATACCTCCCCGTCACCCAGTGCCGCATAAAGTTGGCAGGCATTTTCCGGCTCCTTAAAATATGCCGTGAAAGCACTGTCTTTTACTTCACGGTTGGATGTGTACTTCTCTCTGCTTTTTTCCATAAGCAAACCTCCTGCTAATTATATCAACAAAAAAAGAGAAAACACCGATTTGCACCGCACTACCGGCTGCAAATCCTATGTTTTCTCTTGCTGTTGTGTTTTGATTATATACGGCCATAAAGATACTGTCAAGCAATTCAATTAAAAGTGGTGATTCTAAATGCAAGGGCAAACATTTTGTTTATACTGCCTGCTGATATTCCCTCAGCTTCTGCTTTGCCTCCGGATTCAATGATCTGGGCACCTGAATCTCCACCGTCACATACTGATCTCCCTTCAGCGATGGGTGATCCACCAATGCAATTCCTTTTCCCCGAAGACGTATTTTTGATCCCGACTGCGTCCCCTCTTTGATCCGACAGCGCGCATTGCCGTACAGGGTCGGCATGATGGCCTCTCCTCCCAGCACCGCCGTAGCATAGGGGATCTGAACCGTCGTATAAATGTCATTCCCTTTGCGTTCAAAGCCGGCCTTTTTGCCGACAATCACTTCCAGATACAGGTCGCCGGCCCTTCCGCCCCCCGCCCCGGTTACACCCATTCCCTGGAGCCGGATTTTCTTTCCAGTGTCAATCCCCGCCGGAACGGACACCTGGAGAGACTGCGTCATGCCATTTTCATCCCGGTAGGAGATGATCTTACTGCAGCCGGAAACTTCGGTATCCTTCAGGATCTCATATGCCTCCGTTGCTTCTTTAAACTTTTCATCTGCTGTCGGATCTTCCTTATGGGTATCAGGATGGTATTTTTTGACCAGTCTTCGGTATGCCTTTTTAATTGTATTTTCATCCGCAGTCTTAGGAACTCCCAGAACCTCATAGTAATCTCGTCTTCGTGCCATAGGTATACCTCTTTTCCGTCTCTGCCGGGGTTTCATGCATTTCTCTGATAGGAAAAGCCTGCACAAAGGGCTGCATAGATTATCCATGCAGCCCCTGCAGTCATAATACATTAACCCTCGATTGCAATTACTTTCTTTTCCTCGACCAGCTTCTCGGGATCCTTTTTAGGGATTGCAAGGGTCAGAACGCCATTTTCATATTTTGCCTTAACCTCCTCCTGCGTGACATTCTCACCCACATAAAAGCTTCTGCTGCAGGATCCGGAGTATCTTTCCCTGCGGATATACCTGCCGGTCTTCTCATCCTTCTCCTCATTGCTCCGAGAGGTGGATGCGCTGATCGTCAGATATCCATCCTTCAGCTCTGCACAGATGTCTTCCTTCTTATATCCGGGGAGACTTATTTCCAGCTCATATCCATCCTCATGTTCCCGCACATCAGTCTTCATCAGTGCATCCGCATCCGTTCTCCGATGTCCCGCAAACGGATAATCAAATCCAAAGAAATCATCAATCAAGTTTTCTCCAAAAATACTAGGCATCATCATAAGTCATCTCTCCTTCTATTATTTTGATTCATGTCATATATCAGAACTGTTTCCAAGAGGTGTTCCTCTTTTCTTGTTCTACATGTAATATAACACTTATGTTGGCACTCGTCAAGAGGGAATGCTGATAATTTTTGTGAAAAATCTGTGAACTTTGTGCTTTCCTATATTTCAGCGGAAATGTCCCCTAATATTTTTGAAAGGTTTCACAATAATAGCTTGTTTCGCAATTTTCTGTTGTACTTCCGGATCAAAGAAAATTGTTGAATGTATTTCCAGTAAAAATATGTTATTATTAAAAAGAAAGGGACGTGATCGATACAGAAGCAAGGTACTATTCGTATATTTTATGTTAAATTTAGATGAATTAGTGAGATTACCGACTGTATATTGGCATGAGGAGTAATATGGTCGGGTATAAAATATAACATATGGAGGTTTTGAAAATGAGTGATATGAAAGCAAAAATGCACACCGGAGAAATCTATTCCCCGGATGACGAAGAAATTACGAAAGAACAGAGAGTCTATCAGGATTTGCTGTGTGAATACAATCAGACCAAGCCGTCAGAAGGAGAAAAAAGGACGGAGCTTTTGAAAAAAATGTTAGGTGATTGCGGTGAGGGTATTTATATTGAAGCGCCTTTTTATGCTAATTTTGGCGGTCATCACTGCCATTTTGGCAAGAACATATATGTCAACTACAACCTGACATGTGTAGATGATACCCATATTTATATTGGAGATTATACCATGTTGGGTCCGAATGTAACGATCGCAACGGCCGGACACCCGATTTTGCCGGAACTTCGCAGAAAGGGGCTTCAGTACAATATGCCGGTTCATATTGGCACAAACTGTTGGATTGGAGCAGGCGCAATCATCATGCCGGGCATAACAATCGGTGATAATGTGGTAATTGGTGCGGGAAGTGTTGTGACTAAAGATATTCCGTCAAACGTAATCGCAGTGGGAAATCCTTGTAGGATTATGCGTGAGGTGAGTGAGCATGATCGGAAATATTACTATAAGGACAGAGAAATTGATTGGGAGGAATGGACGGATTAACAAGGTTTGCAGATTATCCTATCCTCTTGTTTTTCATCTTAAGCTGTCAGCCCTGCTCCGTCAGGATCCTTTTACCATATCATAAATTTCCCCCGGCGTATCGGCAAACCGGCGGGCGCCCTGACTTTCCAGATCGATCCTGTCACGGAACCCCCATGTCACAATGATGCTGTCCATGCCGGCATTAGCCGCTGTCCGGATATCCACTTCGGAATCGCCGATGTATACCGACTGGGCTGCGTCCACCTGCAGACGGCGCAGTACCTCCAGTACGGAGTCCGGAGCCGGTTTCCTGCGAATTCCTTCCCGCTCCCCCACAGCATAATCGAACAGGCCGTTATAATATCGCCTGCAAAGGGGCTGTACCGCAGCGTCCGCCTTATTGGAAACCACAGCAGTCAGGCACCCGGCGTCCCGCAGGCGCTGCAGCAACTCAGGAATCCCCTCATAGGGCCGGGTTTTATCTGCACAGTGCAGCTGATAGTAACCGGAAAAGGTCTGATGAACCCGGTTTATCTCTTCCTCCGGCATCTCTGCGGGCACTGCCCGCTCAATCAGCTTGCGGATACCGTTTCCCACAAAGCGGCGCACCTCTTCGATGGTTCGCCCGGGGTATCCATGCTGCGCCAGCGCATAATTGGTTGCATCCGCAAGATCCTCCAGTGTATTGAGTATGGTGCCGTCCAGATCAAATATTGCTAATTTGTAAGACATAATAAAGCCCTCTCATTCCTGATTATTCATATCGCAGCGCTTCGATCGGATCCAGTTTGGCCGCCTTGTTAGCCGGATAGTATCCGAAAAAGATGCCTATTGCCATGGAGAAGCCCAGGGACAGCAGGATGCTCTCTGCGGAAGGTGTGGCCGCCGTTCCCAGCAGGTTGGCAGCGCCGATTCCCAATGCCACCCCCAGCACGATACCGATAAAGCCGCCAATCAGACAGATCACAATGGATTCGATGATAAACTGCAGCCTTATGGCACTGTTGGGCGCTCCCAGAGCCTTGCGGGTACCGATCTCCCGGGTGCGCTCCGTGATGGACACCAGCATGATATTCATGACGCCGATGCCGCCCACCAGCAGGGCAATCCCTGCGATTACCGCAATGGCGGTGGTAATGGTGGACATCATATCCGACATAATCTCCACCATGGATGCCATACTGAAGGCTGACGGCTGAAAATTCCGGTTATTGCGGTAATAGGCAGCCAGAAAATTTTCCGTGGTATCCGCAAAGGCATCACTGTCCACACCGTCCTTGGTAATCACAGTAAACTGGGAATACCCTTCTGTGTGGTTGATCTCCATAGCGGTTTTCAGCGGGATATAAAGATCTGTGACCGTATCCTTCTCCGATACCAGGGAAATCATCATGGCGGACTGTTCATACTCATAGACACCGATCACCGCAAAATCAAAATATTTGTCCCCTATATTGACCTGGACGATACTGCCGATGGCCTTATCCATATCCCCGCCAAACATGTTGTCTACCACAATATCCGATACCATGGCCACCTTATAGCCCTCGTCCATCTCCGTCCGGCTGAAATACCTGCCCGAGAGCAATTCCGGATTATTGGCCAGAAAATACCCCAGACTGGTGCCCATGGCGGATACATTGGCGTACAGGCCGCCGTCCTGGATCTGACCCTGCCCCAGCCCTTCGGTGACGGAAATTCCGGCGATGGAATCCGCATAGGTCTCACAGTAATTCTCCAGCATTTCTCTAGTAAAATAATCCTCCTCACTGGTCATGCTTCTGCTGCCTCCGCCGCCGAAGGACATGCCCTCCTCCGTGGTCTCCTCCTCACTGGCCCTCTGCTGCAGCGCCACCGTGATATTATTGACACCCATGGAATTCATGGAGTCTGTCACCGAAGAGGTCACGGAATTGCCCACCGTCATTATGGCAATCACCGAAGAAATGCCGATGATGATGCCCAGCATGGTCAGCAGGGCACGCATTTTATTGGCTTTCAGGCTAAACAGCGCCAGCCGGATATTTTCATAAAACATCATCATACGCCGTTTCCCTGCCTTTCCCCGATGATGCAGCCATCCTTGATGGTGACCACACGTCCGGTCTCTTCCGCCAGCTCTGGAGAATGGGTAATCAGCACAATGGTCTTGCCCTGCTCCTTGTGCAGCTTATGAAACAGATCCATAACCATACGTCCTGTGTTGGAATCCAGAGCGCCGGTGGGCTCATCCGCCAGAATGATGGCAGGATCGTTGCTCATGGCTCTGGCAATCGCTACACGCTGCTTCTGCCCGCCGGACAGTTCCTCCGGCAGATGCTTCATCCGATCCTCCATCCCCACCATGGTCAGAAGCTCCTTAGCCCTTTCCACCCGCCTTTTGCCGGTGATGCCCGCATAGAGCATGGGCATCTCTACATTTTTCAGGGCATTGGTCCGGGCGATCAGGTTATAGGTCTGAAACACAAAGCCAATCTTGCGGTTGCGGATGCCGGACAGATCCTTATCTTTGGCAGCAATCATATCCAGTCCCTCTAAATGATACTGACCCTCGGTGGGACGGTCCAGGGCGCCAATAATGTTCATCAGTGTAGATTTACCGGAGCCGGAGGCACCTACAATGGCCACAAATTCCCCCTCATAGATCGTCAGGCTGATGTCGTTTAACACCTGCAGTTCGTTGGGGGTGCCAATGTAGAAGCGCTTATAGATGTCCTTCAGCTCGATCATTGCTCGTTTGCTCATCTAAAAACCTCCCATGGGGCCTATTTCCAACAGCAGTTCACTGATATCGTCCATACTGTCATCCGCAGGAACGATAACCTCCAGTCCCTCCGTGATGCCTTCACCGGAAATCTCCACATAATAATCACTTTCAATCCCCTTGGTCACCGGGATTCGGCGGGTCTGGGGGGCATTCATTGCTGCATTGCCGCCTCTGTTGCCTGGGCCGCCGGACTCTGTAGCCTGTTCCGAACCTGCAGGCCGATCTCCGTCAGGTACGCTGCCCGGATCCCCGGCTCCTTCCTGTCCACTGACGCCCTGTCCTGCCGCAGCGTTTTCATCCACAACCTCCACATAATAGCTTCCGTCTTCGGCCGTCTGCACTGCTGCATAAGGCACCGTCAGG
Source organism: uncultured Acetatifactor sp. (assembly GCA_964523315.1). Lineage (GTDB taxonomy): Bacteria > Bacillota > Clostridia > Lachnospirales > Lachnospiraceae > Acetatifactor. The sequence continues at coordinate 6,430 of CAZFYD010000024.1, read as the reverse complement.
ACATTTTCCTTACTGCTGATGATAATACTCAGCTTGGCTGTCATATCCATGCGCAGATCCTCACAGGGCGTATCAATGCTGGTCTTGACAGTATAAGTCACACTGGAGCCGCCCGTAGCCCGGGGAGCAATGGAAATCACCTTCCCCTCCAGTTCCAGATCCCCGGTGCCGTTGGTCTTGATTGCGACTCTCTGGCCCAACTTTATTTTGCTGATATCGTATTCATCGATCTCCACAGTAACCTCATAGCTGCTGATATCCTCAATCGTTACGATGGTGCCGCCGTTATAGCTGTCCCCCGTCTCCAGATTTACCGCCGTCACCACGCCGCTTATGGGCGCCGTCACATTGCAGGCCTCGATCTGCTCCAGATAGCGGTCGATCTGCTGCTGATCGGATATGCCGGAGGTGGAGGCGCTTAACTGGCTGGAGGTGAGACTGTCCTGTCTGCTCTGCAGGGTGCTGTTGCCGCTGCGAATGGTATCCTCCTGACTCTGCAGCACTTTCTGATAGGCATCATAAGCATTGTTCACCGCCGTGACGGCCTGGTCGTAAACGGATTTCAGGCTCTTCTCCGTCTCCTGGGCGGTGCTGTATTTCAACTGGTATTCCGTAATCAGCTGCTCCAATTGTGCGGCCTCTGCCTCCAGGGCTGCACGGTTATCCGCATCAGAACCGGATATGGAAGCTTCTGTCTCCGGCAGAGGCTCCAGCTGTTCATGTACCTGGGCCAGCCGGTTCTGATAGTCCTCCAGCGCCAGACGGATCTCCGTACTGTTCTGATTGGCATTGCCATAGCTGGAGCCGGCTCTGTTCATGCTTTCTCTGGCTTCCTCGTAGCTTTTCAGGGCGCTGGCCGCCTGGTCCTCCATACGGGACTGTTCGATCTGCACAGAGGTGCCCGCTTCCTCCAGACTGCGCCGGGCCGAATCCAGATCCAGCTGGGTTCGGCTCTGCGTCACGCTTAAGGATAACTCGGCGTTTGTCAGATTTTCTTCCAGATCCGCCGTATCCAGCAGACACAGCAGATCCCCCTCCTGCACCATATCGCCCACCTGTACCGGCACGCTGAGAGACTTCACCCCTGTGACCTCTGCCGTTACATTTTTACTGCCGACGCTGGTGACCGATCCGGTGGCGGATATGCTTTCCACCAGGGACCGGCGTTCCACCGCTGCCGTCTCCTGCCGGTTAAGCATACTCATCATGGTTTCCGCTGCCGCCTGCATATTGATGATAAATCTGCCGATCAGAATGCCCAGAACAATCAGAATCACCAGAACAATACAGAGCTTTTTATGCTTTTTGATCCACTTCATGTAAATGTCTCCATTCCTGCGCCGCCTCTGTATGTATCCGCAGGATGCATATATCCGCAGGATGCATATATCCCCTGAATGCCGCAGCGCACAGCAAAACCGGGGCAGATAATCTGAAAATCATTTTAACCCCGGTCTCACAAATAATCTATAGAAAAATCATATTTTTATAAAATTCATAATCTTTTCATAATTGCAGTATTTTCCCGGGATTCCAGCCGCTGTGTCAGCTCCCGGACACCCTTTTCATAGGAAAAGCATACCTCTCTGTAAAGACTGTTGTAATAATCCACTGCTGTCTGCTGACGGGACCGGGCAATTTCGGCCCCTTTCTGCGTATAAAAGTGTGAATACACCTTTTCCAGCTTGTATTTGTATTCCTGAAAAAAGGAAGGCTCCGGGTCGGCTGTGCCATCCATGACTTTTCCCTCAGCATCCACATGATACAGAGGTTCTGATACCCTTCCTTTGTAAAAGAGGGTTCTGGCGATTCCTATGGCTCCCGCAGCATCCAGCTTATCTGCATCAAACAGGATCTTTGCCTCAATAGTTTCCGGAATATTGTTGTTGCGGTAGCGATGCGTCAGGATGCAATGCCTCACCTGAGCCGCAAAGTCCTCCTCAAATCCATGATCCAGCAGATACCGGTACGCCTTCTCCGATCCCACCTGGGCATGACAGAGCTGCGGATTTTCAAACTGCTCTTTTCGGCCGATATCATGAAGCAGACAAGCGCAGATCAATACATCATAGTCCACATCCTGCTGTGTTCCTGCAATCTCCAGCGCATTGTAAAGTACCCGGTAAATATGCTCCTTATCGTGGGCGCTGTCCCCCATACAGGACAGCATATAGCCTTCTAATTGCCGGTATACCTGATTCGTCATGTCCCTTCTCCCTCCGTCGCAGGCACTGTGCCAACCGTTTTTTTCTGAGTTGATACAGTTCCTCAGCCGCCAGCCTGGTCTTGGCCGCCACATCCCCGCTCTCCCTGGGAAAGCAGGTAATTTTTCTCTTTTTTGGATTTCTGCTCATCCATGCGCTGACATCGTTGCAATGCTCTGATCCGTTCCCTGACCGGCAGCACCATGGACGGGGAAACGGACAGCTCGTCCACCCCCATGTCCAGAAAAGTCTCCGTCAGTTCCAGATCCGCCCCCAGTTCACCGCAGATACCCACCCAGACGCCGCCCTTGTGCCCGTTTTCCACCGTCATACGGATCATCCGCAGCACCGCCGGATGGTGGGCGTCATAAAAGGAATCCAGCCGGGGGTTCTGTCTGTCGATGGCCAGTGTGTACTGAGTCAGGTCATTGGTACCGATGCTGAAAAAGTCCGCCTCCTTTGCCAGCTCCTCACTGATCATCACTGCCGCCGGGGTCTCGATCATGACGCCTACCTCCACCTCCCGGAAGGGGATCTCACGGGCCCTCAGCTCCTCCCTGACCTGCTGCAGGATCTCCTTGGCCTGCCGCAGCTCCTGCAGGGAGATGATCATGGGAAACATAACCGCAATATTCCCATAGGCGCTGGCCCGCAGTATGGCTCGCAGCTGGGTTCTGAAAATATCCTGCCGGGTCAGGCAGATACGGATGGCCCGGTAGCCCAGAGCCGGGTTATTCTCTTTCTCCAGACCGAAATAATCCGCCTGCTTATCCGCACCGATATCCAGGGTACGGATAATGACCTTTTTATCCCCCATGCGCTCCGCCACTGCTCTGTACGCCAGAAACTGCTCCTGTTCCGTGGGAAAGTCCTCCGCTTTCAGATACAGAAATTCACTGCGGAACAGGCCGATGCCCTCCGCATCGTTCTGCAGGGCAATATCCGCATCCGCCGCACTGCCGATATTGGCGTACAGACGGATCGCCCTGCCGTCCCGGGTAACAGTCTCTTTTCCCCTCACAGCTTCCAGCAGCTCTTCACGGCGCTCTGCCGCCTCCTGCCGCTTCCCGGCAGCCGCCAGCAGTTTTTCATCGGGATCAATGGTCAGGATTCCCCTGTCTCCGTCAAGGATCGCCATGCGGCCGTCCCAGGAGGGCCGGAGCTCCACACCGAGAAGTGCGGGAATATTCATGGTGCGGGCCAGAATTGCCGTATGACTGTTGGCAGAGCCGTGCCGGGTCACAAAGCCCAGCAGCTTGTCCTTATCCATCTGCACCGTCTCGCTGGGGGAGAGATCCTCCGCCATCAGGATCACCGGTTCCTGTAAAAGGGTATCGTTCCGCTCGCCGCCCTGGAGGATGGTCACCAGCTGCTGTGTAATATCCCGGATGTCCGCCGCCCGGGCGCTTATGGTCTCATCTTCCATCCCGGCAAAGCATTCCGCCAGCCTCTCCCCGGTCAGCGTCACCGCATATGCCGCATTCATCTGTTGCCCTTCGATCCTGCTTTTGATCTCCCGGATATACTCGGGATCCTCCAGAATCAGCAGCTGGGCTTTCAGGATTCCGGCCTCCGCCTCGCCCACCTCTCCCAGAGCCTTGATATATAACCGCCCCAGCTGCTCCGCCGTCCGGGCAACCGCTCCCTCCAGCCGGATCAGCTCTCCGGGCACATCAGCAATCCGTTCCTGCTTTGCCGCCGCTGTGTTCTTCTTATAATAGAAGAGCCTGCCTACGGCGATTTTTTCCCCTATGGCTTTTCCCTTGTGCTGCTCCATATGCGGTCTCCTTTGGGTTCTGCAACTCTGTGTTTCCATTTTAACACAAAATAAGCTTTTCCGCCATCAATATAGAAATTTCATTCGCTCCGGCGGTCCTGCCCTATATTGTCGGTGCAATTATGGACTGATATAGAAAAAATGCATTGTTCAGTCCATCTTTCCTGATAGAAAATGGACTTCTCCTGAGAAATTGTTTGCGCCGGGCCACTTTTCATTTTTAAAAGTGGTCTGCTTTTGATGCTTTTCCCGCTCCGGTCCACTTCCCACTTTCAAAAGTGGTCTGCTTTTGATGTTTTTCCCGCTCCGGGCCACTTTTCCAGTCAGATGGTGGGCCAAAATGTGCATTTAATTTTTATAAGTATGATCCTGGTAATTCTGGTGCTGCTGGCACTGATTTATGTATTCAAGTATGGCGCTGTGCTGCAGCAGGAATCCGATGAAACATTATAGGGGGTGTACTATGGGAAAGATCAGCGCCATACGCTTTTCCACGCTGGAAGCCATCTGTGAGGTGCTGGATTGTCAGCCCGGGGATATTCTGGAATACGACCGGACAGCGGCTGCTCCGGCGGCGGCTGTTGATAATTCCGAACAGCCTGAATCAAAGACCCTGCTGCAAGCAACGGGGTATCAAGCTTGCAACGCTGCAGAGCAGCGGGGTATTTGACCCTCGCGGCATTCGTCAAATATCCATGCAAGCATGGCTATTTTCCTCATTGCTCGCGGGAATAAAAATACGGATATTGCATAAGACAGGACAGCTCCCTAAACGGGAGCTGCCCTGTTTTTAATCCATCCATCCGAAAAATTGCTCTACTCTCCGGCGATACTCCGCATTTGCATAGAAGAAGCTGCGTACATGCCCTGCTCCCTCCACCAGAAGCAGTTCCTTGGAAGAGCCATAGGCATCATATGCCGCCTGCGTCATCCGGCAGGGTACAAAGTCATCCGCCAGTCCGTGGACAAAGAATATCGGCAATGTTGCCTTTTTCAGGGATTCCTCCGTGGAATATTCCTTCAGACTGTATCGAGCCAAAAGCCGTACCAGAAAATTCACATAGTCCATGGCGGGATGCTCCCGCATATGCAGGGATTTTCGCCCCACTTCATAGATCATCTCATAGGGGCTGGTAAAACCGCAGTCTGCCAATATGCCTTTGACAAAATCCGGCATGGGATCTCCTGCTGCCATCAGTACGGTTGCGGCTCCCATGGATACGCCGCCCAGATATACCGGCAGCATATTGTGGCGCTCCTGCTCCAAATACCTGAGCCAATCTGCCACATCCCGGCGCTCCAGTACCCCGAATCCCATATACTTTCCTTCACTGGCGCCCTGTCCTCTCTGCTCCGCCAGCAGCAGATCGCAGCCGATCTCCCGCAGCCATCTGCTCATACTGCCAAAATCTCCCGTCCAAGTGCCGTGCCAGCCATGGAAAAGCACCATCAGCCGCCGGGCCTGTCCCTCTGTCGGAATATAGTGCCCTGCCAGCTTCAATCCATCCCGGGAAGTAATCTGCAGTTCCTCCCGGGGCAGAGCCGCCAGCCACTCTCCATCCTCCTGAATCTGCCTGCGGATCTCCTGCTCCCTGACGGGAACCGTATCCTCCCCCTTGGACAGAAACCCCAGATTTTTTGCCCGGGCATTGATTGCCATATTCATCAGTATATAATATTTCATGGCAGAAAAGATAATTGCCAGTACTATCACAATCATCAGAACGATACATAAGATTTTCATATTTACCTCTCTACAACTTGAAGTTCTGATAAGACCTGATTTACAGCAGATAAGTTTGCTCTTAGGACTTGTTGAACAGGTTTTCCGAGACTGCTGTATTCTTTCCCATCAGAATATTTCTTGTCTCTTTATCGAATTTTTCAAGCGCATAACGATATGCAACTCGAGGCATTTTCCCGCAATTTTGAATCAAATATTCCTTTACGCAATCAGGAGCTACTTGCGATAAGGCTTTCAGCATCCAGCCGTATCCTTTTAAAACCAGATCATGCTCATCTGTCAATAAACGATCTGATATTGCCAGCGGATTTATTCCTTCATACTCATTTTTCAATATGGCAGGAATCAAAATAACTGCAGAAGCCCTCCTTACCCAAAAATCATTATCCTCTGTCCATGTAATTATCTTCACAAATAATGTTTTCTTTTGCCTTAGCAGTTCACCAAATGCATGTGTGCAAAAATCATCACAGTCTCCCCAGCCCCTTACATAATCTTTCAGCCAGTGGTAAAAAATATCGTATGTTGATTCGTTATACTGATTTTTCATTCGATATGCAAAATCAAATGCAATTACTCCCAATGCCCATGTGTGCTCATTTAACAGTTCTTCACATACGGTAAAGACATTTTCAATGCTTTTATCCTCGATCTGTCTGAATAATTTAGAGGATAATCTTCGCACATCTCCGGTAATAATATGTT
>CAZFYD010000023.1:7415-23769 GCA_964523315.1 uncultured Acetatifactor sp. | reverse complement strand
TCACTTCCAAATACGTATTGATGCAGTATCATGGGCACAGCCCATGATATGCATGAAGAGGTAATTATGGAAAAATTAAGGAATTTTTTTGAAAAATATAAACATGGGATCCCGCTGATTATTTACGGGATCATCTATATGACCTGGTTCTGCTATCTGGAACGAACCGTGACCAAGCACTATCATGTGATCCACATGGCAATCGACGACCACATTCCTTTCTGCGAAGTATTCATTATTCCCTACCTCCTGTGGTTTGTATATGTAAGCGCAGTGGTGGTGTTCCTCTTTTTCAAAAGCAAACCGGATTACAAGCGTGCCTGCGTATTCCTGTTCACCGGCATGACCGTCTTCCTGATTGTCTCCACCCTGTGGCCCAACGGACATCATCTGAGACCCTATACGATGCCCAGATACAATATATTTACCAGAATGGTCGCTCAACTGTGGCGGGCGGATACCCCTACGAACCTTTGGCCCAGCATCCATGTGTACAACTCCATCGGCGCTCATCTGGCCCTGTGCCGCTGCTCCCAGTTGGGACAGAAAAAATGGCTGCGCACTTCCTCTCTGGTTCTGTGCGTCTCCATTATCTTATCCACCATGTTCCTCAAGCAGCACTCCATGTTCGATGTGCTGACTGCCTTCGGTATGGCCGCTGTCATGTATGTACTGGTGTACCGCAGAGATCTGCTGGAGAACCTGAAAGGAATGCCCCACAGCAAGCGGAGTTCCAGACCTCAGACCCAGAATTAAACTAAAATTTCGGGGAGTAAACCTCAGACGGGTTTACTCCCCTTTTTTGTTTTCTGTTAATTGAACTTAAAGATCTTCTGACAGATATGGTAGGCATCCACTGCCAGTTTCCGGCCGCCCCGGCCCGGCAGGTTCATAGTAGCGCCCATGATACCCCGGCGCATGCTTCCGAACAGCTTCTTATCCTTGCTCTTTAAATACTCCCACAGCTCCTTCTTCATCGCCAGATGCTCCTCCGTGCCGGAGCGGAGCAGCAGCACACTGGATACGGTGTTAATGATTTCCAGATAATTATACATATACTGGTACAGACGCTTCTGGGGGCTGATCTCCTTGGCATGTTCGGTAAAATAGTCAATCATCAGCTTATTCACCCGAACCTGCTGGTCGATACGGGAAATCATAATGCTCTCATTTACGGACTGATCCTCCCGGCCGATATAGTACCGGTAGAAATTCACATCCAGATAGTACATATTCTTTACATAGGGCAACGGCTCAAAGACATAGAGATTATCCACATAAAAGGTATGTCCGGGCAGCTGCAGACCGCACTCCTTCAGCAGCTTGGTGCGGAAGATCACCGAGTGCATCAGGATATAATGTCCTTTGGTGAAATGATGGCAGTCCTCCCAGGTAAAAAGCCGGTTCACGGGCAGGATGTGCCGGTAATTCATGACCTTCTTGCGCTTTTCTCCCTCTTTCTCATAGACAAAATTGCAGATCAGCATATCCAGCACCTTATCCGTGCCGGTCTGCTCCCGCAGGGTCTGCAGCACCTGTCTGTAGGCATCCTCCTTGACCCAGTCGTCGCTGTCCACCACCTTGAAATACAGCCCGGTGGCGTTTTCAATTCCCGTATTTACTGCGGCGCCGTGGCCGCCGTTCTCCTGATGCACCGCCTTGACGATCGTGGGATACTTGGCAGCATACTCGTCGGCGATCTGTGCCGTGCGGTCCTTTGCGGAGCCGTCATCCACCACGATAATCTCCACATCCTCGCCTCCGGGCAGCAGGGATTCAATACATTTCCGCATATAATTCTCAGAATTATAGCAGGGTATGGCTATAGATAAAAGCTTCATATCGTTTTACTCCTGTTCCGTTTTCCTGGTCTCCAGAATTTCTCTTCCCTGGCGGATGTCCAGATAGGGCACATAGGCCGCAAAGGCTGAGGGAATCGGGTAATTCTCCCTGGTCTCCTCCGGTTCCACATACAGCCAGCCCTCCGTCTGGGGACTGCTGCCCTTCGGTTCCAGTTCATCCACCCGGATCATATACCCCCGCATATGCCATTCCTTGTGGGTAAAAATATGCCGGCTGTCCTCCAGCTGCCGGATCCTGAGGATCTTCAGGCCGCTGTCCGACAGATAGCGGATAACCTCCTCAGCTGTCCGATAGCCCTCCAGACTGGGCAGCTCGTACATCCCTGCCAGCAGTCCCCGGGCGGGTCGCTTATTCAATACCGCACGGCTGTCATCCTGAATGACCAGCACCGTCTTCTCCTCAATGGTACGGCCTTTCTTCGCCGCTTTCTTCGGGTATTCCTCCTCACAGTGCCGGTCATGGGCCATACAGATGCGGTTTAAGGGACATCCTTCGCAGTGGGGCTTTCCGTTGGGAATGCAGACGAGAGCGCCGATCTCCATCATGGCCTGATTGAAATCCCCGGGCCGGGACTGGCTCATGCTCTCCCGCAATTCCCGCTCCACCCGCTGTTTTACCTTCGGATCCGTGATCTCCTCCGCATCCATGCGCAGCCGGGACAGCACTCGCAGCACATTGCCGTCCACTGCCGGTTCCCGTTTTCCGTAGGCGATGGAGGCGATCGCTCCGGCGGTATAACTGCCGATGCCCTTCAGCTTCAGCAGCTCCTCAAAGGTATCCGGCATCCGGCCCCCGTACTGCGCCATGATCTGCCGGGCAGCAGCCTGCAGATTGCGCACCCGGGAATAGTACCCCAGCCCTTCCCAGAGCTTTAAAAGCCGTTCCTCCGGGGCGGCAGCCAGACTGGGAATATCCGGCAGAGTCTCCATAAAACGGCTGTAATAAGGCTTCACAGCCTCCACCCTGGTCTGCTGGAGCATAATCTCCGATACCCACACATGGTAGGGCGCAGGATCCTCCCGCCAAGGCAGGATCCTTCTGTTTTTATCATACCACGTCAGCAAAGGCTCTGCAATCGCTGGGAGCTCGCCCTTTCTTATGTTTTCTTTAAGAATATCTAAAGAATGCACCGGTACCTCATCCTCTATCGTCAGGCTGTCCTGCGTTACCCGGCAGTCATAGGCCAGGATCCTCACTCCGGCCCGGGCCGCCCGCTGCAATGCATCGGCAAACTCCGGATGAGTGACGGCATTGGGAACCAGATGATCCACGCCTTTCATCTGAATCACAAACAGAATATAGGCCAGATACCCCTCCTGCTTTGCCCGGATCAGCTCCTCCACATGCTTTACCGCCCGCTCCGAAGGAGCATCAGGGAATCGTGCCTCACCGTTTTCCTCCAGGGTCACTCCCTTGACCTCCATGAAGATTCTGTCCGTGGCCGTTTCGATATAAAAGTCAAAGCGGGAGCTGCCGTACACAGTCTCCGGCCTCACCGTCATCAGATCCGGAAAAAGCCGCTTTTCCTGCAGCCATTCCAGCACGACTTTGTTGGGAGCCTGGGAGTCCATATTGACGATACGCCCCTCCTTCTCCACCGCAATCAGATCATAGGCTGTGCTGCGGTTCGGACTTTCGCTGTGCTCCAGATAGACCTCCGCTCCGGGCACCAGCAGTTCCCGGCACCTGCCGGTATTTTTCACATGGACCTTCTCCCGCCTGCCTCCGATATCCACATATGCAATAAAACGATTGGGGCGCTCAATAAAACGCCCCTCCACAATGTTCCGGTATTTCATGCTGCTCCTTATTTATCTCAATCGCTTGATCTCAAAACGTTCCTTCATCAACAGGCACTGCTTCAGTTCCTCATAGCGCTGCTCCACATCGTCACCCTCCACCTCAATATCACAGCACAGGGACATGGTGGTGATCATCTCATTGGTGATCCGGTGGTGCAGAGCTGCCAGCACATTCAGCCTCTCCTCATAGGTATTGGCATCCAAAAACTCCAGAACCAGCGGATCCAGTCCCGGCTCCTCCGGTTGGGATTCTGCCGCCTCGCCTTCATCGGAAGCTGTGCGCTGTCTCTGTGCATCCTTACCCTGGAGCTGAAACCGGAACTCCTGCTCCGCATCGGGATATTTTTCCCGATCCACCGGACTGACAAACATCTCCAGCGGCCTGGCATAGATCTTAAATTCTCCGTACAGAGCCTGATAAATCACCAGCTGCTCCCCCGTCTCCGTGTGTTCGGCAACGGTTATCACCTGATACAGATTCCCTTTAAAATGCCTGTATATCTCCTGTGCTCTGGGTATAAATCTCTCTGCCATCTCTCTGTCTCCTGCCTTTCCAGCTACCGCGGCTGCTGCGCCGTCCCTCTCCGTCTACAACACGACGGCCGCCTCAATCGGCCTTATTTTTGCCGGTTGCCGTTTTTTCCTCTTCAAATACCGATAATATTAATATTTCCACGCTCATTACATCATTCATACGTCCTGTTTTTACTGCCTCCTCCGCTTCCACGCATTTTTCCAGCGCCTGACGCAGAACGGAAGTCTTGAACCGGGATGCCTGATTTACATATTTATTCACCGCAAAAGGCGGCACACCCAGACCGGAAGCGATCTCCTTATTGGACAGACCCCTATTTTTCATGGCCTTGGCCTGCAGCAGCATATTGCACTGCCTGGCGATCAGAAACAGGATCCTCATGGGCGGCTCCTTCAGGGTCAGCAGATCATAATACAGCTCCAGTGCGTCCTTCTGCCGCTTCTCCGCAATGGCGGTTACCATATCAAAAATATGGTTGGACACCCGGGTAGTGCAAACCGCCTCCACATCCTGCGGCTCCACCACTTCCTTATCCATACAATAACAGATCAGCTTCTCCAGCTCCATGTTAATATTTTCCATGTCGGTGCCGGTCTTATTCAGCAGCAGCAAAGCCGTGCTCTCCGTGATTTTCTTGCCCTCCCTGCCCAACACGCCCGCCACCCAGCGCTTCAGGGTATTTTCATCCTGCTGAGTAAATTCCACTGCACAGCCATGAGCCTGCAATGCCTTAAACAGCTTGCTCCGCTTATCCACCTCCGTCTCCGTGAAAATCAGCACGGTGGACTCGTTCTGGGCCTCCAGATATTCCGCCATCTGCTCGCCGCCGGACTTGAACAGCCCACTGTTATCCATAAATATCACACGGCGCTGTGCCAGAAAGGGCAGAGTTTCCGCCAGATCTATGATCTCTCCCACGGAAATTCCCTTACCGTCATAAAAATGGTTGTTCATATTGTCATCCGGTGCGCAGAGTGCTTCTTTCAGTTTATCCCGGTACTGACGCTTCAGGTAACGCTCCTCACCGTAGAGAAGGTACACCGGCTGAAACTGCCCGGATTTAATGTCATTATTGATTCGCCGCACAATCTACCTCCTCATTTCACCGACACCTGGGCTGCAGGCGGAAGCAGAACTGCCCGCCCTCAAGAACCGCATCAAATTCACTGGTGATCCGCTGTTCGCTGAGACTGCTCAGACATATTTTCCCACCGTAGTACACAATCATATATTACATGCGCTACATTGCTCTGAATATACTATATCGAAAAAACAAGGGAATTTCAAGGGAAAGATCATCCGCATCCTTGCCGTTTTCATTTAAGAAACGGAGCAGCATAAAATTCTTTTTTATTAATACCCTTCCGGCTTCTGACCCGTACGGTAATGGCGCCGCTTTCCGGGGTCTGCAGAGTCCGGCATCCTGCAGCTTTCAGCCGTGCCAGCAGCTCCGCATGGGGATGTCCATAGGAGTTATCACGTCCCGCTGAGATCAGCGCCAGCTGAGGATTGACAGTCTGCAGGAAGGTATCGGATGTAGAGTACCGGGAACCATGGTGGGCCACCTTAAGGATATCCACAGATGGCGTTGGCAGGGACTGCAAATACCTTGTTAATGCCTCCTCTCCATCTCCTTCCACATCCCCTGTCAACAATATCCGCAATTCCCCCTCCTGCAGCAGATAGCAGGCCGAACCCGCATTGCTCTCCCCTGCATAGCCCGCAGTTGGCCAGAGACAGGTCAGCCGAAAATCGCCCTGCTGCCAGCCCATTCCCTGGGACAAATACGCCACCCGGCAATCCGCCTCCCGAGCCAGCGCTGCCAATTCCTCCAGAGTCTCCGGCAGCGGCTGTGCTATCTGCGGCAGATACAGGGTATCCAGTCGAATCCCTTCACTGTCCGTCAGCAGCTCGTTCAACGCACCTACATGATCCTGATCCCCGTGGGACACAAAGATACCGTCCACCCGGCTGATGCCCTGAGACTTCAGATAGGGAATCAGCACATATTCTCCTGCCCGGCTGCGGCTGCTGCTCCCTCCGTCAAACAGGTAGATGCGTCCCTGTTCAGTTCTCACACAGATACAGTCTCCCTGTCCCACATCCAGCACAGTCACCCGAAAACCGCTGTCCCATTGCCGGGTCAGCAGCAGAACCGCAGTAAGCACCGACAGAAGGCTGCCCAAACAAATCAGCCGGCAGCGATTCCTCCATATCCGGGCGGCCGGACCGCTGCGCCGGAAATTCTCCGTTTCCCACCGTTTCATCACAATCACCGCCATCGCAAGCAGCAGGTAATACGCCGCTATCTGCCACCGGCCGGGACGGCCCGTGATCCACAGATGTCCCGGCAGCTGCTCTGCCAGCCGGCACATTTCCTCGTACAGAGCCAGAATGCCCTGTACGCCCCACTGCACCGGCACTGCGCCCGGCAGGGCCATCAGCGCCAGGCCGCCTGACAGCAGCAGCCCCATCAGCGGCAGCACTATCAGGTTCAGTAGGGTGCCATAGACGGGAATCTGGTAAAAGAAAAACAGTTGAATGGGCAATGTGGCAAGGGTGATGGAAAGGCTGGCCAGCAGCCCCTGGGTCAGCTGCGTCATCAAAGCCGCTCCCAGTTCCTGCGCTCTGTATTTTCCACGCTTCCCTGCATACTTCCGCTTCCCCCCTCTCCTCTTGGGAACCAGCTTCACCAAGGCCGGATACACCGCTCCCATCCCTGCCACGGCGCCAAAGGACAGCAGAAAACCGCAGTGATACACCAGCCTGGGATTACAGCATACCATCCCCGCCGCCAGCACCCCCATGGCAGTCAGCATATCATAGTGCCTGCCCCAGACCTCCCCCAGCATACGGATCAGGTACATGCCGATGGCCCGGACGGCTGAGATTCCCCATCCGATCATTCCGCCATAGAGCAGGATCATACAGCCTCCGGCTATGGCGGCAGGTATGATGGGACAGCTGCACCGGCGCAGCAGACGGTAAAGCCCCACGCCCAGCAGCGTAATGTGCAATCCTGAAATTGCCAGCACATGGGAGATCCCATTATTCTGATACAGCTCCTTTATCTCCTGATCCAGCCCATATTTTTCTCCCAGCAGCATCTTTGCCAGAATCGAAGCCTCCCGGTCGGGCAATGCCTGCCGCAGCCGTTCCTTCAGCAGACTGCGGCACCGGCTCAGTCTCTCCCGAAGCCACCATTGTCCGTTATCACTTCCCAAAAGTTCTGCCTGTTTCAGCTTTCCTGCCACGCTGGTAATCAGATAGTAATCGGCGCCGTCCCACTCCCCCGGGTTGGTGGCATGGCTGTATAGCTCCAGCTCTCCCCGCACCGCCACCCGGCTTCCCAGACAGATCTGCTCTTCCGGCGCCTTCCGACACCCTGCGCTGTCCGCCGCCAACACATCTGCAGACGCGCTTTCCCAGGCCGCCTGGTCTGCCGCCAGCTGGCATATCAGCTTATCCTTTATGTTGTATTCTGAAAAATCCGGGACAGATCCCTTGTCCCCCGATCCTGTGTCAGACGACACAGTCACAGACTGCAGATAAAGAACCAGAATTTCCTGCCCGTATAAGGTACGGACCTCCTTCTCATATACCCGGCCGGTCACTGTCACCGGCTGTCCCGTAAGCTCACGGGGCAGCTGCGGCTCCCAGGGCGGTGGATCCGCCAGCCCCTGGATCAGCACGATGACCGCAATCAGCGCCAGGCATCCGCACAAAAGCGGCCGCTTTACTTTATTCAAATTTCCTCCGATTTACTTATTCCAAAGTCGTCACAATATCCAGATTTCGTTCAAAATACGTGGTCAGACTATATTTTTCCCGATAAGTGCCGGAATTGTCTCCGTTGATCGATATCTGGACCTTATTAACATTGCTCAGCTCCACCAGGGAATTAGTGATGGAATAGATCGTTACCTCTGCGGAAACATTATAAGGCTGGGTCAGGAAGGTCTCATCCAGGTTCACATAGCACACCCCATCCTTGACCGTTACACTGGCCACCTTTGTGGACGGATTGATCGTGGGATAAAGTCCCTCCACGCTGGGGCCCTTGATCAGCTCCTCCACAATCAGCTTCTCCAGAGAAATATTCGTATTATACTCCTTTGTACGGTTGGCGGCAATCAGCCCGTCCCCCGCTTCATTGGCAAAATACAGCTTCAGCTTCACTTCCTCGTAGGTATTAATGGCGTTTCCGTCGTTTTCCACAAACTGATCCCGGTTCATGGTACTCACAATACTCCCCAGAGAATCCACCAGCGGATTCCCATTGACCGTAATCGCCACAAAATTGATCTGGGACAGCTGCGTCAGAGTCCTTACGATAGCCGCCCTGACCAGTACCTCCGTGGTCACTGACATATCATAGTAATTCTCCGTTACATCCAGCTGCACCTTACCCATTTTAATTTCCACATTCTTCACCTGAAAGCCCATGCCCAGCGGAGCCTTATATTCCAGCTTGGCAGGGGTGGTAGCCAGCGCATTCAGAAGCTCCGTCACCTGGTCTTCCAGCTCCTCTGCCTCCATATAATACTCATGCATCTCCACCTTGGTCTCCGCATTATTGATATAGTAGACCGAGTAGATTTTTGTCTGGTCCACCCTCTCCTCTCCGCAGGCAGTAAATGAAACCAGACAGATCAGCACAAACAGTATTGTTATGATCCGTTTCATTCTGTTCCTCCATGGTTCCGCTCTGCGGAACCTAAAATCTGTGTGGAAAATGCCCGCTTTTAAGCATTCTCCCCGTGTGAAACCTGGAAATTCTTTGCCGTGAGCATCAGAGCCTCTTCTCACACTGCTACTGTGCGATATAATTTAACGGAATCTTTACCAGGAAAGTGGAACCCTCCCCCTCCGTGCTGGTCACGGTAATCGAACCCCTGTGCATCAGCACAGCGCTTTTGGTGATCGCCAGTCCCAGTCCCGTGCCGCCAATCTCCCGTGAATGGGACTTGTCCACCCGGTAGAAACGCTCATAGATCTGTGCCAGAGAGTCCTCCGGGATCCCAATGCCGGAGTCGCTGACCTCAAAGGTGAAGTACTGATGATCCGCATCCAGCACCACCTTGACCCAGCCATGCTCTTTGTTGTATTTGATCGCATTCTCCACCAGATTGGACATCACCAGCGTCATCTTTACCTCATCCACCTCTGCCACCACAGGGCGCACGCTCTCAAATACCACTTCCACATCCTTCTTCCGGGCGATAGGACGCAGCCGTTTTAAAATCAGCTCTGTCAGGTCATTGATATTGATAACGGCGATATTGAGAGCCGATACCTTCTTGTCCATCTTGACCAAAGCCAGCAAATCCGTGATAATCTGATTCTCCCGGTCAATCTCCGATACGATATCCTCCATGAATTCCTGATACAGCTCCGCCGGAACATTCTCCTGCGCCAGCAGGGAGTCCGCCAGCACCTTCATCGAGGTAAGAGGCGTCTTGAGTTCATGGGACACATTGGATACAAATTCCTGCCGGGAATCATCCAATACCTTCATGCGCTGCAGCAGTTGGTTAAACGCCTCCACGATATGCTCCGTCTCTGCCAGATCCGGGACGGAAATACTCTCATTGCTGTACCCTGCCTTTACTTCATTGATCGCCTTCGTCACCCGCTCAAAAGGCCTGGTCAGCGCAATGGACAGGATCAGGGCAATGGCCACGATGGCCATAATCATCAACGCCTCCAGAATACTCGCTTTCCTGCTCAGGATCGTCAGAGTATCGGTGATATAATCCGTGGAAATACTGGTCAGCATCACGCCCTTGACCCGGGGATCCGGCTGCTTTACGCCGGTCGTTATAGCGTTTCCGGAAGCTGCTCCCTGGGATTCTTCAATGACATTCTGATTGTCAATGATGGGAATGGTCATCTCGATATACCCGTATTGGGCATCATAATTAGAAAGGCTCTCTCCCATGAAGCATTTGATCACTTCCTCTGAGATAATGGTCTTTCCCTCACTGATTCCATATGTATCCTTGATTACCTTCAGATTCCCGCTGATGATCTGCACACGGCCGTCATACAGGCTGGAAAGCATCTCCAGCTCCGCATTGATTACTTCGGACGTCCTGGTATTCAGATAGTCCTCATTGATCAGATGATCCGCCAGGATCTTCAGCTGGTTTTGAACCGTCAACGTTCTCTGTTCCACTGCCCGCTGCTCGTAATTTCTCATGATGCCGTAGCGCATGGCCACGCTGGGAACAATTCCCACCACCAACACAATAAGAAATATTCTGGCACGCAGGCTGCGGAGACTGATATACTGATGAAATACTTTTTTTATTTTCTCAATCATGTTCTTCATCATGGCTTATACATTGTAAAAATAATACCCTACTCCCCACTTGGTATGCACATACTGAGGTTCGCTGGGATTGGTCTCGATCTTCTCGCGCAGTCTCCTGATATGTACATCCACGGTCCGCACATCGCCGGGGTAATCAGAACCCCATATGATCTTCAGCAGCGCTTCCCTGCTGTAGACTTTATTGGGATTGGTCATCAGCAGCTCCAGCACTTCAAATTCCTTGGCCGTCAGACCGATCTCCCGCCCGGATACATAGGCTCTCCTGCCCTCGCAGTCCAAGCGCATCTCCCCGCTGACCAGATCCTTCTGCTCTGTCTGCCCCTTCTTTGGCTCAATCCGGCGCATGATGGCCTTGATCCTTGCCTTTACCTCCAGGATATTGAAGGGCTTGGTAATATAATCATCTGCGCCGTATTCCAGGCCCAGGATCTTATCCATGTCATCATCCTTGGCTGTCAGCATGATAATGGGCACATTGGAAAATTCCCTGATCTGCTGGCAGACCTCAAAGCCTGTCAGCTTCGGCAGCATCACATCCAGAAGAATAATATCATACCGGTTGGCCTTGGCCAGCTCCACTGCTTCCTCTCCGTCATATGCGCAGTCCACCTGCATATCATCCTGTTCCAGACTGAACCGGATCCCTTTTACAATCAGTTTTTCATCATCCACTACCAAAGCTCTCTTTGCAGCCATTCCCTTACCATCCTTTTCTGCGGCTAGTCCACCGATATTTTATCCCTTATCTTCTCATAAGTGCTTTCCTTGATGCCAGGCACCTGCATAATCTCTTCCACGGACCCGAAGCCTCCGTTTCTCTCCCGATAGGATATGATATCCGCCGCACGGCTTTCCCCGATCCCCGGCAGACTCTGGAGCCTTTCCGCATCCGCCGTATTCAGATTGACCAGTCCGCTGTCCGGCTCCTCTTCCTCCGTCTCCGGCACAGGCTCTCCCACTGCCGGAATATACAGCTTTTCTCCGTCCTGCAGCAATGCGGCCAGATTCACGGCCTCCTCCTGTGCTTCCTCCGTCAGTCCTCCGGCGGCTTCCACTGCCTCCCAGGCACGGCTGCCCGCAGGCAGCATCACCACTCCCGGCCGGCACACCTGGCCGCAGACATGCACGCAGATCTGCTCTGCCGCAGCGGTCTCCTCTTCCTGCGCCGTTCCCAGCGTCCCCGTCTGCGCAGCTCCGCTTTCCTCTGCGCTCTGTCCGGCCTGTTCCGTACTCTGTCCGGCAGCACCCGCACCGGTTTCCTCGAAAAAGAGAATCTCCGGCTCCCGGCCGCAGCCGTTCACAACCAACAGCATCAGTACAAGCACCACTAATAAATTTCCTGTTTTTTTCATCATAGCTCCTTTCCCCTGCGGTACTCGGAATGCCTCTCTATGCTGATAGTTTTATTGTAAAGGAAGTATTTTGCCTTGACAAGGGGCAAAACATTAAAATTAATTTAATTTTATTTCCATTTAAACAAAATAATGCCTGCAATGGCCACTGCCATGCCGATGGCCTTGCGCCATTCCCAGGGCTGCTTCTCCACGCCGAACCAGCCGAACAGTTCAATAATGTACGCCACCAGGAGCTGCGCCACCACGATCAGCATGACGGCCCGGGCCGGTCCCAGCGCATCCATACTCTTAATGACGGTATAGGTGATAAAAGCCCCGATAGCGCCGCCCAGCAGCATATATTTCGGCTCCACCTTAAGAGGAGCCAGCAGACTGCTTCTGTCCGTGATCAGCCATGCCCCCAGACATACCAGCAGTGCCGTAAACTGTACAAATGCACTGGCCACCCAGATACTGGAATTTTTTGTTACCTGGGTATTAAACACTCCCTGAATACTCATCAGCGCCCCGGAGATCAGGGCAATAAAAAAACCAATCATCTTTTTCTATCCTTTCCTATAAGATAGTAATAGGATATCCAGATGATTGGTTCCATATGCGGAAAAGCTGTAACAGTTCAGCCCTCTGCATTCCTGAAAGCTATTGAATCTGGGTTCGCATCTGCTGATCCAGCTGCTCCACCAGCGTGCTGACATCATCCCCGTTCCAAACCCTGGCAAACAGCACCTCCAGCTGGATCCAATAGTTGCTGGCCTCCATCAACTTGGGGATGGGCATGCTGTCTGCATATTCCTCCAGGAACATCTGCAGGGCGCCGTTGTCCTGATTCACCGTCTTATTGGCGGAAGCTTTTCCCGTGCGCTCATATAGGTTCTCTGCGTAGCCGTCCACCAGAAAGGCTGCAAACGCATTGGCCAGCTCCTGGTGCTCCGAATAGCCGTTGACCGCCACCACGCCGGTAACGGACATGGATCTGCCCTTTAATTCGCTGCCGGGATCCGGCATCAGCGCCACCCCGTAATCATAGGCAAAGCTGCCGTCCTCCTTGGCCTGCGCCAGAGCCCGGGCTGCATCCGTGGTGGCAATGGTGAACACGATCTTGCCGTCGATGAAGTCCTGCAGCACCGACTCGTAAGCCACCGTGGAGGAATCGATAGAAAAGAACTGGTTCAGCCCCTGATAGATCTCCAGACTGGCGATCGCCTCCGGCGTATTGATCCGGAGCTGGCTCCGGTCATCTCCGGCCTCTCCGCCCACATTCATATAGTTACCCACAAAATAATAATTATAGAAAATATCCGAGACATCCCAGGCAAAAATGCCTTCCACCGTTTCCGGGGGGTCAAAGCTGTCCGCCAGCTGCAGGATATCATCCACCGTGGCCGGCACTGCATTGGCAAAAAACTGTTCCGTCCGCAGCGCTATAGTCTCCTCATCATACACCACCGGGGTGTTCTCCTCTTCGGGAACCACGTCCAGCTCCTCAAATTCTCCCTCCTCCCCGGTATAATCCTCCTCCTGGGTATCGGCCTTTCCGGCCTGCTGCACAGCCCATTCATACAGATAGGTCTCGTTATAGAGCAGTGCACTGGTCTCATAATACAGGGGATAGGCCACCAGCTTATCCTGATAGGTCACTGCCGACAGTGCGGCCTGAGGGAAATGCGCTTCATCCAGCACTCCCGCCTCATCCTTCACCGGCACCGCCAGACCAGCCAGATAGGCTTTTTCCAGCATCTCATGGCTGATCAGGTACACATCCGGAAAGGCAGAAACCGAGCTTACGGATTCCACCTTTTCCGTGAGCAGACTCGCCCGGTTCAACGCCTCCAGATAATCGCTCTCCGCCACATACTGCGGAAATACCCGGACATTGTTGGCCTCGCCAAAAGCCACAGCTGCGCTGTTTACGTAATCCGTAAGCGCCTCGTCCCCATACCAGAAATGAATGGTCTCCTTATGGTTTAAAAATGCCAGCGGGTTCTCCGCCTCATTATCACTGTCCCACGCAATATAGCTTCCGGCCAGAAGTCCCGCCGTCAGCAGCCCCACCAGCAGCACAGCAATGATTCTTTTTGATATACGCATATTACTCCCTATTCTTCCTCTATACAGGTATCCAGTATCTCGATCATCGCATCCACGTCCGCCTTGCTGATGATCAGAGCAGGGACAAACCGGATGATATTGGGGCCCGCATTGATCAGAATCAGGCCCTTTTCCAGCGCTCTGATGATGATCTCTCCCACAGGCTGCTTAAATACCAGCCCCTGCAGCAGTCCCACTCCCCGGTGCGTTTCAATGCAGTCATACTTTTGGGTCAGCTCCTCCAGCCGGTCCGCCAGATAAGGGCCTACCTCCCGCACATTCTCCAGCACCTTCTGCTCCTCAAACAGCTCCAGCACCTTACAGATCGCTGCCGCCGCCAGCGGATTGCCCCCGTAGGTCGTACCATGATCTCCTGCTGCCAGGGAGTGCTGCGCTACCTTTTCCGTCATCAGGAAAGCACCCACCGGCACACCGCAGCCCAGAGCCTTGGCCGTGGTCATAATATCCGGCTTTACGCCGTAGCGCTGCCAGGCATACATATAGCCGGTACGTCCCATGCCGCACTGGATCTCATCCAGAATCAGCAGGATATCCCGCTCGTCACAGAGCCTGCGCAGTTTCTTTAGAAATTCCTCTTCTGCCGGATAGATACCTCCCTCCCCCTGAACCGTCTCCAGGATAATGGCACAGGTCTTATCACTCACCTGAGCCAGTACGCTGTCATAATCATTCAGCCGGGCGAACCGGATATTGCCGATCAGCGGCTCAAAGGCCTCCCGGTACTTGGGATTGCCCGTTACCGACAATGCCCCCATGGTTCTGCCATGAAAGGAATGCTCCATGGCGATGATCTCATGATCCGCGCTGCCGTCCTTCAAATAAGCATATTTCCGTGCTGCCTTGATAGCCCCCTCAATGGCCTCAGCGCCGGAATTGGTAAAGAAAACACGATCCATGCCGGATACTGCCTTGATCTTTTTCGCCGCTTCAATGGCAGGCATATTGTAGTAATAATTGGAGGTATGGATCAGCTTATCAATCTGGGCCTTCAGGGCATCATTATAGGCCTTGTTATTATATCCCAGAGCAAACACGGCGATACCGGATACAAAGTCCAGATAGCGCTTTCCCTCCATATCATAGAGATATACGCCATCCCCCTTATCCAGCACCACCTGATAGCGGTTATAGGTATGAAGCAGCGCTTTCTCCGCTTCGTCAATATACTCCTTCATCATTGGGGCATTCCTCCGATCTCCTCGTCATTGATAATCGCAGTGCCCACGCCCTTGTTGGTAAATATTTCCAGCAGCAGGCTGTGGGGCACACGGCCGTCCAAAATATGTACTCTGTTAACACCGTTTTTTATGGCAGAGGTACAGTTTGATAGCTTTGGCAGCATGCCGCCGCCGATGAAGCCGCCGCTTATCAGTTCATCCGCCTCGGATGCGGACAGCCGGGAGATAAAGCTGGACTTGTCATTGATATCCCTGTACAGCCCTTCGATATCCGTCAAAAACACAAGCTTGTCCGCACCTACGGCTTTGGCAATCGCACAGGCCGCATCATCCGCATTGATATTGTATGTACGGAACTGTTCGTCCAGACCGATGGGCGCTACGATGGGCAGAAAATCCTTCTCCAGCAGATCATAGAGCACCTTGGGATTCACCTCTGTGATATTGCCCACAAAACCGATATCCTGACCGTCCGCATATTTTTTCTCCACCTTGAGCAGACCGCCGTCCTTGCCGCTGATTCCCACTGCCTTGACGCCCAGCTCCTGCACCATGGTCACCAGGTTCTTGCTCACTCTGCCCAGCACCATCTCGGCGATCTCCATGGTCTCCTCATCGGTAACCCGCAGACCGTTGATAAACTGCGCTTCCTTGCCCACCTTGCCGACCCAGCGGCTGATCTCCTTGCCGCCGCCATGCACAATGATGGGCTTGAAACCAACCAGCTTCAGCAGGGTCACATCCTTGATCACATTTTTCTGCAGCTCCTCGTTGCTCATGGCGCTGCCGCCGTATTTGACAACAATAATCTTACGGTTAAATTTCTGAATATAAGGCAATGCTTCGATCAAGATCTCCGCCTTGTGCATTACCTGTTCCATATCCTTTTCCATAATAATTGCTTCCTTTCCGTTCTTGTGCTACTTAATGGTTTACTACATTTGCAGGGTGGTGTCAATTCATCTTTTGAAATTGTGCAGGTATCACAGATCTCTCTGCTAACTTTCGAATTATTGCGGTATTTACAGGAGAAATGTTATCCGGCAGGTTCGTAAGATCAAAAAAGCACTGTTCGTATGCTTCCTCTTTCTGCGCCCTGAGTTCGCCTGTATATTTTCTGCACAAAAATACCACCTCCGCAATATAGACTTCATCTCCGTTAGGATAAATATAGT
>CAZFYD010000023.1:0-7315 GCA_964523315.1 uncultured Acetatifactor sp. | reverse complement strand
CTTATGCCATTAACTATACCGTTTACTGCAATATCTTGTCAATTATTTTCCCCACCAAAAATAAGGGGCCGGTCAATACCGGCCACCTGTTTTATAAGGAGACTGCCCCGCAGCCATAGACTCTACGAAAAATAGAAATGTGAAATCATTGCTTGGGTATATATTCTTCCGTTTCCCCGCACAGGATCTCCTCCAGGGTATGCCAGCCTAAGACCGCACACTTCACTCTTGCGGGCATATGGGCGATATCGGCAAGGGCTCCCGCTTCCTCCAGGCTTTCCAGCTCCTGCTCGGTAGCCTCTCCGTGGATCATCTTCAGAAAAAGCGCAGAAAGTCTTACGGCTTCCTCCCTGCTTTTTCCGATGATCAGATCCAGCATGATATCCGCCGATGCCTGAGAGACAGCGCATCCGTCCCCGATAAAGGCGCCGTCGGTAATGATCCCGTTTTCTATTTTCAGTTTCAGCCGGATAGCGTCCCCGCAGCTTGGGTTGACGCCGTCCCTTTCCGCCGTAGCGCAGGCAAGCTCGTGCTTATGAGCCGGGTAAAGATTGTGCTCCGTCAAAATCTGATTATAAAAGCTTCTGTTCCTATTCTCCATAGCCCATCCTCCTGCGAACGCTCGCAACGCTTTCCAAAAATATGTCGATTTCCTCCGGGGTGTTATAAAAGGCAAAGCTGGCTCTTGTGGTGGCAGATACCCCCAGATGCTCCAGAAGCGGCTGGGCACAGTGATGTCCCGCCCGCACAGCAATCCCGTCCGCATCCAGAATACTGCTTACATCATGAGGGTGTACGCCCTCCACGGTAAAGCTCAGGATGCCGCAGTGCTCCCGGGGATCATCAGCCCCCTGAATCTCTATATGGGGAATGGCTTTCAGCCCCGCAAATGCCCGGGCCGTCAATGCCTGCTCCTTTTCCTGTATGGCTGCAAAGCCCACTTTGCAGATATATTCCAGGGCAGCCTTCAGTCCCCATGCTCCCGCTGCATTTACCGTTCCCGCTTCAAACCGGTGCGGAAGCTGCGCCCAGACGGCATCCGTCCTGGTAACGGACTGAATCATTTCCCCGCCCAGCAGGAAAGGCGTCATTTCCTGCAGCAGCTTTTTCTTTCCATATAGAACGCCGATTCCCATCGGCCCATACGCCTTATGCCCGGAAAAGGCAAGAAAATCCGCATCGATGCACTGCACATCCACCTGTCTGTGCGGTACGCTCTGCGCAGCATCCACCACGACTATGGCGCCGCTTTTTCTGGCCTCAGAGATTATCCGCTCAAGAGGAAGCTCACCCCCGGTCACATTGGAAATCATGGTGATTGCTGCCAGCCTTGTTCTCTCCGAGAACGTTTGACATATCTGTTCCTCGGTGATCCTGCCGTCCGGCCCGCATTCCAGATATTTCAACACGGCCCCTGTCTCTTGTGCCACCCTGCGCCAGGGAAGCAGATTACTGTGATGCTCCAGAATGCTTACCACGATTTCATCTCCTGCTCCCAGATGGGAGAGTCCATAGCTGTATGCCACAAGATTCAGACTTTCCGTTGTATTTCTTGTAAAAATAATTTCCTCCACTGACGCCGCATTCAGAAAGGCTCTGACGCATTCCCGTGCTTCCTCATACCGGTCGGTTGCCTCCTGCGCAAGAGAATAAAGCCCCCGCAAGGGATTGGCATTATACTCCCGGTAAAACGTTTCCTCTGCTCTCAACACGCATTCCGGCCTCTGGGCAGTGGCTGCGTTATCAAAATAGACGATGGAATTACTTCTCAGGAGCGGAAAATCCTTTCTCAGATCTCTGACCTCATTCATTTCCGGTCACCTCCTCTAAATACTTCTGCACCTTATCTTCCAGTTCTCCGTTTCCGATCCGCCGCCGCAGCCCGTCTATTTTCGACCTGGCAAGGAGCGCTGCCGCCTCTTCCCTTGCGATTCCTCTGGAAGCCAGATAAAACAGTACTTCCTCATCCGGCTCTCCGATGGTGGCGCCGTGATTCCCCAGAACATCCTCCTCTCCGCAAAGGATCAGCGGAATGGTCTGATTTACCGCATCCTCACCCAGCATAAGCACCTCTTCCGTTTCCTCTCCTTCGGAGCCGGATGCGCCCTGCCGGAAATCAATCGTCCCCCGAAACAGCTTAAAGGCTCTGTCTGCCAGCACGCCCTTTGTCAGGATCCTGCTTTTCGTCATCCTCTCTTTATGAAGTACCACATAATTCATATCGAGCCGCTGGGCATTTCTGCACCAGTACCCCAGCTCTGCCGACAGACCGCTTTCCGCTCCGTCCAGGCTTCCCTGAAAGCCCGCCCAGGTTCTGCTGCCGCCCAGAAAAAGCTGCAGCAGCTCCAGCTCGGCTCCTTGTGCGCATTCCAGCTTTATATCATTGATAAAGCGGTAGCCCGATCCCAGAAGCTGTACCTGTACCAGACGCACTCTGGCATCTTTTCCTGCTTTTATGGTAGTGGTCAGCGCAAAAAGCCCTTCCGCCTTCTCCGGGGAAGCTATATCCATCCATACCGTCAGCCTGCTTCCCTGCTCTGCAGTAAGCTCTGCCTCCTGTGTTTTGTTTTCCCCATCCTCACATGCCATATGATAAAAGCCTTCTGTCTCCTCATTCTGTGCAGAGAAAGCTTTAACGGGAGCCATTTGTTCTGCGCTGCCCAGCCGTTTTGCATCCTCTTTTTCCAGAACGCTTTCATTCATACCCAGCCGGTTCCATGTCCGTACCGGCAGTCTGTTTATCTTTATTTCCGCCATCGGTTCCATATTCCGTTTCCTTTCTTATCCGCACACCATCTGCGCCGCCGGGGCATTATCCGATGCTGCCCTTCATTTCCAGCCGGATCAGGTTGTTCATCTCCACTGCATATTCCAAAGGAAGCTCTTTCGATACATTGTCGGCAAAGCCGCTGACAATCATTGCTCTCGCCTCTTCCTCCGAAATCCCCCTTGACATCAGATAAAACACTGCCTCATCGCTGATCCTGCCGATTTTCGCTTCATGCCCCACATCCGCATGTCTGGTGCGGATATCCATGGCCGGAATGGTATCGGAACGGGACTGTGAATCCAGCATCAGCGACTGACAGGACACGGCAGACTTGGATCCCTCTGCCTGCTTCTGTATGACCACCGAGCTGCGGAAGGTACTGATCCCGCCGCTTTTGGAAATGGAACGGGTATTGATGTAGGAGACCGTCTCCGGAGCAGCATGTACCACCTTAGCTCCGGTATCCAGATTCTGCCCCCGGCCGGCAAAGGTAATACCTGTAAACTCCATCCGTGCCCCCTTTCCCTGCAATATGGTCATGGGATAAAGATAAGACACCTTTGAGCCGAAGGAACCGGACACCCATTCCATGACGCCGCCTTCCTCCACCAGCGCCCTCTTGGTGTTCAGGTTATACATGTTTTTGGACCAGTTCTCAATCGTAGAATACCGCAGCCTTGCCCCCTTGCCCACGAACAGTTCCACACAGCCGGCATGAAGATTTGCCACATTGTATTTTGGAGCGGAGCATCCCTCGATAAAATGCAGGTCGGCCCCCTCATCCACGATAATCAGGGTATGTTCAAACTGTCCTGCACCCGGCGCATTCAGCCGGAAATAGGACTGGAGAGGAATCTCCACCGACACGCCCGGCGGCACATAGACGAAGGAGCCGCCGGACCAGACTGCACCGTGCAGTGCCGCAAACTTGTGATCCGTGGGTCTTACCAGCTTCATAAAGTGATCCTGCACCATATCCGCATATTCTCCCCGCATTGCGCCCTCCAGATCCGTATAGACGACGCCCTGCGCCGCAACCTCCTCACGGATGCTGTGATAGACCAGCTCCGAATCGTACTGGGCCCCCACGCCCGCCAGAGATTTTCTTTCCGCCTCAGGGATTCCCAGCTGTTCAAAGGTATCCTTGATCTCCTTGGGGACCTCCGACCACTTGGCAGCCATTCTGGCATTGGAACGCACATATGCCGCAATATGGTTAATATCCAGCCCTTCCAGAGAAGGCCCCCAATCAGGTACCTCCAGCTTATTGTAAATCTGCAGGGACTTAAGCCGAAACAGCTGCATCCATGCGGGATCTTTCTTTTCCTCGGAAATCTTTTCTACCACGGACACATCCAGACCCTCCCGGATACGGTAGCTGTCCCTGTCCTCGTTTTTTCTGTCATAGATGCTTCTGTCCACATCTTCTACATAGGTTTTCTCCTTCATACTCTCCTCCCTGGGCATATCCGAAGCCTGGATGTCCCAGGCTCCCACCCGCCTGCAATACTGCACCAATCCGTGCTTGAAAGGGCGCCATGCAAGCCTTCCGACATGCCGCTACCTCCGGCACACACTGTCAATATATGTCTCAAACCCATTTCTGTTGATCTCATCAATCAGAGATGCATCACCGGTCTGCACGATCCTTCCTTCCACCAGAATATGAGTGTAATCCACATGCAGCTCCTTTAATATTCCGGTGCTGTGTGTAATAATCAGCAGTGCGCCGTCCTGATTTTTCTGATACTCCTCAACGCCCTTTGACACCGTGCGGACGGCGTCCACATCCAACCCGGAGTCCGTCTCATCCAATATTGCCAGAGCCGGCTTTAGCATAAGCAGCTGCAAAATCTCCGCTTTCTTCTTTTCTCCGCCGGAGAAGCCTACATTTAATTCCCGCTCGGCATATTCCTTATCCATCTGCAAAAGCTCCATTGCCTGATCCAGTTCCTTTCGGAAATTCCACAGGCGAATGCGTCCGCCTCTCTGCTGCTCCAAGGCGCTGCGGATAAAGGCGCTGAGGGACAGGCCCGGCACCTCCAGGGGATTCTGAAAGGACAGAAAAATTCCGTCCTTTGCCCGCTTATCCGGGCTTTCCTCGTTGATTCGCTTGCCCTTAAACAGGATTTCCCCACCGTCGATCCGATACCTCGGATGCCCCATCAGCGCATATCCCAAAGTGGATTTGCCTGCACCGTTAGGCCCCATGAGCACATGAGTTTCTCCTTTTTTTATATGCAGCCGGATATCGGAGAGGAGCCTCTTTTCCTCCACAGATACTGACAATCCTTCAACGTCCAGCAATTGTTCTGACATATTCTCACCACACCTTTCCTTTGCCGCAGAATCGCCGTGCATTCTGCTTTTCTTTTCAACCTACTTTCTTAGTGGGTTGAAATAAATATAACTCCATCAACCCACTTTGTCAATGGGTTGATCAGGATTGTTTTTTCAGAAAATTATGGTATAATGATAATGAGTAAAATGCTTATAAGACAAAAAGGGAGGATGCCCTATGCTGATATCAACAAAGGGAAGATATACGCTATATATGCTGGTGGATCTGGCAAGGCATATGGATGAGGGGTATGTACCTCTTAAGGAAATTGCAGACCGGCAGGGCATTTCCAAAAAATATTTGGAAAATATCCTGAAGGTTCTGGTAGAAAACAAAATGCTGGAGGGGATAAAAGGAAAGGGCGGCGGCTACCGTCTGACGATGCCGCCCGAGCAGTACTCTCTCGGTGCAATTCTCCGGCTGACAGAGGGCGACCTCGTACCGGTTGCCTGCTCCTCCCCCCAGCACATCGGCTGCGCCCGCATGGAATGCTGTCCGACACGGCCCGTGTGGCAGAAACTGGACGCCCTTATTAATAACTATTTAGACAGTGTTACACTGGCAGATCTGCTGGATCATCAATAACCACACTACATGCTCCGATCTATTGACGAAAACAGTGCATCACCGTATATTTCATCCGTACCCTCCTCCTGTCAAAACTCAAGTTCAATGATCTGGCACAGCTTATGCCGATCCAGATAACGCAACACCAGATTTACAACAGCGCCATATCTCTTATCCAGGGGACGATAGCCTGTCAGATAGCCCTTGCCCACAACGTTGGTAAAGGCCGGACTCCAATCCCGCAGTTCGTTCTCATTCTCCAGGCTGAAATATATCCCTACATTTCCCATCTCGGAGGGTTCAAGCCAGGTCTTCAGCATATTCTTCAACCCTCTGGCATTGGTTGCATCGAATACCAGCTTGTCTCCCGGGAAATGCTCCGCCATACTGCAGAGCAGACTTTTCACCTCTTCCCGCTTAAAATAATAGAAGACGCCGGATGCGAAAAAGACTGCGCCATCCTCCTGCCTATAGTCAATCTGTGAAAACCATGAGGTATCCTTCAGATCGCCTGCAATATTTTTTTCACGCTCTCTTTCCGGCAGCAGCTGTTCTCTGACGTCGATCACATCCGGGAAGTCAATATTATATCCCTTCGCCGTGCCGTTATCCACCTGCCGGAATGTGGTGTCAAGACCACAACCCAGATTTACCACACAGGCCCTGGGATGCTTTGCCAGGTATTCCTTACATACTGCTGCAAGATCGTACTGTCTCGTTGCCCCCATGATCGCCCCGACCTTATCCATGATTTTTCTTTGTCTGGGGAAATCATAATCAATCCGTTCCAGCAGCTGTCTGCAGTCATGGTCTGAAAAGTTCTCCGGATACAAATCCATCGCCAGTTTACGTCCGCATAAGGGAATCATCAGCGTTTCCTGAACAGAATCCTTGGGAATCCTATATTTTTCCATTGTTTTTTCCTTTCCTCTGCATATCAATTCCGCTGTCTGCCTGTATACCGATCTGCACGATACGAAGCAGGGTTTCATAGGCCTGCACGCTGCTTTTCTCCATGCTTCCCCGCTGCTGTGTATCTTCCAGAAGCGCACACAGCGCCAGGAACTCCGCCTGACTGAGCATATATACTTCCTCTATGCTGTATTTCTTCTTGGTCAGACCACGCCTGTACAGCTCCTCGTAGTAACGGACAGCATAGGACACACTAAGCTCCAGATACTCTGCCTTTTTACGAGCATAGTATTCCGGATCGCCATGCAGCACAATCATCTGGAGAATGGGAAAATGATCCTTAAACAGCTCCAGCATCTGCAGCGAGGTTCTCTGCCAAAACAGCTGCAGCAGCCCCTCATCCGTCTGCTTCTCCAGATCATCGGGAAGCAGCTGCTTCTGCATGACAAATAATTGGTTGATAACTTCATCACAGACCGCCTCAAAGATTTCCTTTTTCCCCTGAAAATGCTTGTAGAGCGCCCCTGCCGTAATACCTGCGTCCGCTGCAATTTTCCGCATGGAAGCCTTTTGATAGCCCATTCGGAGCATCTCACCCTCAGCCGCCTCCAATATTCTTTTTCTGGTTAATTCCTTTGACTGCCTCATTGCTTCCTCACATGACAAATCGAGTTTGGTAAACAGCGTTTACCAAACTCGATTATAACATTCCTTCTTTCCCATTG
>CAZFYD010000022.1:0-23936 GCA_964523315.1 uncultured Acetatifactor sp. | reverse complement strand
CTACTGCATAGCACCGTAGGTGCGGCTTTGCGAATGGTGCGGGCTGAACTGTTACACCTTTTTCAATGCATTCTGGAGAAGTAGTCCAGCAGGATCTCCTTGATATAATTATATCTCCTCGCATAGGCGTTCTCCACCCGTATTATCTGGAGATGATGCGCCTTGCAGATCTCATTTTTCTTCCGGTCTCTCTGACGAACGATTTCATCCTCATAGTGTTCCTTGCCGTCCAGCTCAATGGCCAGTACCGGCAGCTCCTGTTCCCCCTGCTTCTCATAAACCACAAAGTCAAATCTGCCATTATAAAACAGATCATTGCAAGAGGCATTCTCCTGAAAGACCTGGGCGATAGGCACCTCCTTATGTACCGCATACTTACTCTGGCTGAGCCAGATATTGCCCAGTGCATGATTCAGGCTCTGTAAAAAAGCTTCCTCGGTAATCGTGCTGAAGGGCTTTACTCCCAGAGCACGGGAATTGGCCTTTTTGGGCGTCACCACGCTCTCGCCGTTGCTGCGGACATACTCGACCAGCTCATAAAGATCATCGCTGTCCCCCTTCTGATGCAGACGGCTTAAATTCTTCTGACTCCCCAGCACAATCAGCTTATCCTTAGCCCGGGAGGTGGCTACATTGATCAATTCCTTGTTATTTTTCAGCCACTCATAGGTACCGGCCTGCGTCTGATCGGTGATTGCCGTAGAAAACAGGATTACCTCCTTTTCATCTCCCTGAAAAGCATGTACGGTGCCGCAGCTCACATTGGTAACGTTGGCCTCTCGCAGCGCCTGTTCGATAAGCAGCTTCTGATTGACAAAGGGCGTGATGACGCCAATGGACCGATCCCTGTTCTTTGCCGCATATTCCGCTATGGCCCTGGCCTCCGCCGGGGCCGTATTCTTCACGTTGGTATAAGTATCCTGCATATCCACATACTGCAGAGGCACCGGTTCCTGACTGGCCGAACGGATCTGCAGCCGGGAATTGTAGTACTTCTTATTGTTAAACTCTATGATACGCTTATGGCATCTGTAGTGCTGGTGCAGCAGGATCTCGTCACTGACTGCATCACAGGCCAGATAGGTCTTGTAGATGGAATTTTTACGGTAATCATATTCCTCCGAGACACAGTAACGCCTTTTCAGCTTCTCGTTGGCCAGCTCATCCAGCAGGATCACCGGACTGAGCTGCTGGGGATCTCCCACCAGCATCAGGCTGCTGCCCCGCAGAATCGGCACCAGGGATATCGCCGTATTACATTGGCTGGCCTCATCCATGATCACCATGTCAAACAGCGGCTCCGGCCCTCCCAGACGGTGGGCGGAAATACAGGTTGTGGCTATGATAGGAAATACCTTCTGCAATCGGAGTACATTTTTCTTTTCCCCCAGATACTTGGAAAAAGCCTCTGCCGCCTTGTCCTTGTCCGTTTCATACAGGATCTCTCTCAGTTTATCAAATTCCTTCCCGTCCAGCCGCTTCATATAGCTGGCTCCTGTATAAAAAAGATATTTTTTCAGCTCGCTGACATCATCATCCACCAATGCCACCGCCTGCTCTTCAGACACATTTCCCAGGTTCTCCAGATGCCTTTTGATCTGTCCCAGCTGTCTGCCGCTTAGGTCCGCCTGAAAGGGAATCATCTCCACGGACAGTCCATGCGCATCATGGTAATCCAGCATACGCTCTATGGTTTCCTTCCGCTCCCGATAGTCCAGCATTTCATCATATTTTTTCAGCAGCTCAGACAGCTTCCGGGCCCGCTGCTTTCTATCATCCTTATTGCGGTCCAGCGTGCCTTCATACACCTTAATATCCCGTGTACGTTCATACATCTCCCGAATATAGGAAATTGCCTCTTTTACCTTATCCCGGTTTCCCAGCCGCAGTATCGGAAAGGGAATCGTCTCTCCTCTGTACTGCAGGTTCATCAGCTTATCGCAGACGCCATTGATGGGGTGATTATTGTACGAGGCAAAAAGGACGGTTTTCTCGTTGAAAAAAGCTGTCACCAGAGTGTTGATGATGGTACCCGTCTTACCGGTTCCCGGCGGTCCCTGGATATAGGCTACCGGATATTTCATGGCATTATTGATGGCCAGCAGCTGATCCATATTGATACGCTGGTCGATCAAAGCGATGGGACTGGCCGCTCTGGCTCTGGGGCGCTCCAGGAGATCTCCGAAAAAAGCCTTGATCGGTACCGGTACATTTCCCTCCTGATACAGCTTCATAATGGCCTTATACTCTTTGTGAAGATCCAGGGCAATATCCATCCTCAGTCCCAGGATATAGGGCATGTCGTCTACCAGGCCGTATTGCTTCCGGGTATGTCTGATGATGCAGTCCTTGATCTTTTCCTGGTTTTTCTCAAAATCCTTTAACAGCTCGTAATCCTCCGCATCCAGGTATTTGCGGACATTCTGGGTGGTTCCGTCTATTCCGAACTCCGTGCAGATGGTAATCTCCTCCTCCGGACGCAGCGCCTTCTTTTTAATGTCCAGATTCAGGCTGCGGTAAGCCAGCACATACAGACCACGGGGAGTATTTATACTCAGCACATTTACCGCCAGCCGCTGCAGGCGCAGGGTGCCGTCCGGGCGCTCCGGCTGCTGGGTCTTATACTGAAACCTTTTGACGATCGTCCGAAACTGCTCCTCACTGAGCTGATAAGTCTCTCCCACCAGCTTTTCCCGATCCAAAAAACGAACCAACTCAAAGTCGGAAATATAGGGAGTGGTATCCATGCGGTTACACATCTCCAGATAGTTCAGAATCTTTAAGTTGGCTGTGTTGTCAAACAAAGTATTGTATTTATGAGGGTGCAGATAAATATCCTGCACCAGCTTTTCATTTACAGGGCAATAAGACCCCTCTACCACCGCGGAGGACCGGATGGAGTCAATCATAATCTTCTGAAAAAAATCCACTGTGTACTGCCCCAGATGCAGACCATCCACGGACAGTGTCCTCCTGCGCACATCCAGATCCCGGATGCCGATCCAATACCGAGTTACCTTACCCTCTTTGTTCTGATACTCTATGCTGAGCCATTTTCCCTCATGGATAGCCCGAAAAATATCCCTGTAGACTGCATTCATCCGCTGCCCGTCCCCTTATCCTGCAATTTTTATGTTTCAAACCATTTGTTTATTGCATTATAATACAGCAGCGGGGATAAGGTCAATACATATCGCTGTTAATCCACCACCTCAATGCTTTCAATCACCGGCTGATACTGCGCAGGTACCGTGCCGTTGCCATCCGTCACCACGGCATTTTCACAGATGCTGTCCACGATCTCCATACCGTCAGTCACATAGCCGAAGCAAGCATACTGACCATCCAGGGCCGTGCCGTCCTGGTGCATGATAAAAAACTGGGAGCTGGCGGAATCCGGATCAGTGGCTCTGGCCATGGAGATGGCTCCCCGGGTATGGGACAGAGCATTTTCCACACCATTCTGAGAAAATTCGCCCTTGATCTCCTCATCCGAGCCGCCGGTGCCGTTGCCGTTGGGATCGCCGCCCTGCATCATAAAGCCCTCTATGATCCGATGAAAGGTCAGGCCATCGTAAAAGCCTTCGTTTGCCAGCTTTACAAAATTGGTCACCGTGATGGGCGCCTGGTCGGCGTCCAATTCCGCCTCAATGGTGCCGTAATCCTGTATATTGATCTTGATATGGTGCAGACCGGTCAGCAATTCGGCATCCGCCTGTTCTGCCGTCTGTTCTGCCGCCTGTTCTGTCGTCTGGCTCTCCTCCTTCTGTCCTATGCTGCCGCAGCCTGCCAGCACGGCGGTCATGGTCAGGCATAATGTTAAAATACCGCTTAATTTCTTCATTATTTTTTCCTCCTATGCTTTTCCCTGCAAATTGTAGCAGATCGGAGAAAAAATGCAATAGACTTCACAATTTTTTCATAATACCGCAGCAGAAATCCTTATTGCTGCCGGACTTATCGCAGTTGTAAAATTTCCCTTGCACATGCGGAGGTTCTGTTGTAGAATAGCTCTATAGAGAAAAGGATATCTGATTCCCGTCAAAGATCTTGACCTCTTTTTGTACCATTTATAAATACTTCTCATTTCACCAAAACAAGATAATATGCTTACCAGGGCAGCCGGTAGGGTGTGATGCCTCCGATCCGAGTTTTAAACAGGAGGAGGTGGTTTTATGACTACATACGAAACGTTCATGGTATTGCTTACTTTTGCAATGCTGATTGTAGCAATTCTGGACTATGTAAACCATAAAAAATAGCACCCCAGCTCCAGCAAAGTGAAAGGTGCTATTTTTTACCCTCATTTCGCCGGAAACGGATAGGTGTACACTATCGTACCGACTGTCTTGTTAAGCATATTATAGAGCAAACAGGGGAAACCGTCAAGCCCGAAAGCAGCTCCTGCCGGAACGATTTAAGGATTATTTAATATTTTTCCTGTTACAATGGATTCACAACAGAGAAAGGAGCAAAAAAATGTATCTGCGAATACTGAAAAAGGATCTGAAACGCAAAAAGACAATGAACGTAATCCTGCTGCTTTTTATCATCCTGGCAACCACGTTCATCTCCAGCAGCGTGAATAATATTGTCACCGTGACAAACGCCCTGGATTACTACTTTGACAAGGCAGGCGTGGCCGATTACGATTACTTTGCCGCAACAAAGAACAAACCGGGAGAAGGACATATCTCCGAATCGCTTGATGCAATTCCCGCAGTTGAAAGCTATGGTGTTGAAGATGTTTTATATATCACGTCCTCGGATTTCTTCTTTGAAGGAAAAAATGAAATCCTGCAGAATACCGCTGCATTAATGTCCATTGCAGACGCAGAACTGAACTATTTTGACAAAAGCAATCATATGATTAATGCAGTTGAAGAGGGAACCGTTTGGGTTTCAACCAAGTTCCGGGCTCAACTGGCTCAAAATGATATTGCGATCGGCGATACCATTGAAATCAGACTGGATGACGTCTCGCTGTCCTTACGGATTGCCGGAATCTTCAAGGACGCAGCGCTGGGTTCCGATCTGATGGGGATGAACCGGTTCATCGTAAATGAGACGGATTTTCGCAATTTATCGGTCAACGAAACGATCTCTTCTCTATACGGCGGAAGTCTCTGCTACATCCGTACCGGAGACAGCGAAGCCGTAGAAAAAGTACTGGGAGAAACTACTACTACCCTATTCCTCGGAGACATAAATTTGCTGAAAAAAACCTATGTGATGAATATGATTATTGCCGGCATGCTCCTGGTGGTAAGCGTAGGCTTGATTCTTGTAGCGTTTGCGGTACTCCGTTTTGTCATTCTCTTCACGCTGACCGAAGAGTATCGGGAAATCGGCGTTATGAAGGCGATCGGCATCCGCAATACGAAAATCCGCAGTTTGTATCTGATAAAATATCTTATGCTTGCCTCAATCGGCGCAGTTATTGGCTTTTTTACAGGCATTCCATTGGGGAATCTGCTGATAGAAAGCGTTTCCGAATCAATGGTTCTGGGCAATGATAACCCTATCCTGATCAATATGATCTGCTCCGTCGGTATTGTTGCAGTGATTCTCCTGTTCTGCTTTGGCTGCACGGGAAAAATAAAACATTTCTCTCCCATTGATGCAATCCGAAACGGTACGACCGGGGAGCGTTTCCGCAAAAAAAGTATACTCCGTCTGCAAAACACATCTATCCGGCCTTCCTTTTTCCTGGCGGCAAATGATGTTTTCAGCAGTCCCAGGCGATTTGCAACGTTGATTCTTACCTATGCGCTTTGCCTGTCTCTGCTGCTGATTCTGGTAAATGCCGTAAATACGCTCAAAAGCGGCGACCTTGTGTATGCATTCGGAATCGCAGAAACCGATGCTTATTATGAAAACGCCACCGATATAGCGAGTTTTTTTTCCGCCGACGGCAAACAGTTCGTAGAAAATGAACTGGAAAGAATCGAAAAGGTTCTCACCGAAAATGGTATGCCCGCCAAATGTACACTTGAGGCTGTTTTCAATCTGAACCTGATTTCCGGCGAAAACTCCTGCAATACCTCGACGTATCAGGGAATCGGCACCACCGCCGATATGTATCGGTATTTTGAGGGTACCCCGCCGCAGAATGCAGATGAGATTGCCATTACGCCTCTTACTGCCGAAAAGCTCGGCGTTACCATCGGAGATACCGTAACCATTCAGTATACCTCGGGGGATCGGAATTATATCATTACCGCATTTTTCCAAAGTATGAACAGCTTGGGCGAGGGCGTTCGCCTGCACGAGAACGCAGAGACAGATTTCTCACAGTCCGCCGGCTTTCTACCGTTTCAGATCGACTTTGAGGATCAGCCTGACGAGAAGGAAATTCGTGAGCGCATTGACAGGATGAAGGAAATCTTTCATACGGAAAAGATATGGACGGCAGGCGAATATGCGGAAAGGTTGACAGGCGTTGCCGGCATACTGGATCATGTAAAGCTGCTTGTGCTTTTCCTGGTAATGCTTGTGATTATGCTGATAACGGTGCTGACAGAGCGCTCATTCGTCGCAAGGGAATGCGGGGAAATCGCTATCCTGAAGGCTGTGGGCTTTAAAAACGGCGCTGTCATCAGCTGGCACACCTGCCGCTTTGGTATCGTGGGACTGATTGCCGCAGCAATCGCCCTGATTTTCACCAAGCCCCTTACGGCGCTTTCGATTGGACCCGTTTTTCAGATAATGGGAGCGAACTATGGCGTGACGTACAGGATTGTGCCTTGGGAGGTATATGTGCGTTTTCCGCTTATCCTGCTTGCCGTCACCGTCCTAAGCGCATTTTTTACGGCGCTCTGCACAAGAACCATCACTGCCTCAAAGGCTTCATCCATAGAATAATATAAGGAGAACATGCAATGAATACTATTTTAAATGTAAAAGATCTCTGTAAAACCTATATCATCAATAAACGGCAGAACAATGTGCTGAAAAATGTGAATTTCTATGTTTCAGAGGGAGAAATGGTTGCGGTCATGGGGCCTTCCGGATCCGGAAAATCTACGCTTCTGTATGCGGTTTCGGGTATGGACAGTATCACGGCCGGGGAAGTGGATTTCTGCGGCAGAAATATTGCGGAACTGAATGCAAAAGAGCTGGCTGCTCTCCGCCTGGATGAAATGGGATTTATCTTTCAGCAGATGTATATGCTGAAAAATCTTACCGTGCTCGACAATATTATTCTTCCCGCCTGCCAGTCAGATAAGATTAAGGAAAGCCGGAGGGAAACCGTCCGGCGGGGGCAGGATCTGATGAGAAAGCTGGGGATCATAGAGATTGCCGACAATGACATCAATGAGGTTTCGGGCGGACAGCTTCAGCGTGCCTGCATCTGCCGCAGTATGATCAACCGGCCGGGAATGCTCTTTGCCGACGAGCCCACCGGAGCGCTGAACCGCATTTCCTCTGACGAGGTTATGGAGGAGCTGACGAAGTTGAACAGCGATGGCACAACGATTATGCTCGTTACCCACGATGTAAAGGTTGCGGCAAAATGCACCCGAGTACTTTTTATAGGTGACGGAACCATAAAAGGAGAGTATAATCTAGACAGATACACTTCCGCTTCACGGCTTCGGGAGCGGGAAAGAGCACTGAATAACTGGCTTATGGAAATGGGTTGGTAGTATGGCCATCGATATTCTGATTGTGGAGGACAACAAGGAGCTGGCGGATTTACTTTGCGATTTTCTACGCAGGGAAAATTACACGGTATCCGTGGCCGATAGCGGGGAAAAAGCCTTGTCGCTGTATGAAAAATACGGCGCAAGGCTGATTGTGCTTGATATTATGCTGCCGGGTATGAACGGTTTTGCCGTCTGCTCTGCCATCCGCAGGCAGAGCAATACGCCGATCCTGATTGTCAGCGCCAGAACCCAAAAGGAGGACCAGCTCAATGGTCTGCTTCTTGGTGCGGATGATTATGTGGAAAAACCCTATGATATTGATATTATGCTGGCAAAAATCAGCGGTATTTTCAAACGCCGGTATGCGCTTGACGAAATCACTGACGGCAGCCTGCGCCTGAATAAAATAAGCCACACGGTATATAAAAACGGCGATCCCCTTGAGATGACCGCCAAGGAATTCGACCTGCTGCTTCTGTTTATGGAGAACCGGGGCCGGGCACTGAGCAAGGAGTATATTTTCAATCAGATCTGGGGAAGCGACAGCTTTTCCGAACAGCAGACACTGACCGTCCACATCAAATGGCTTCGTCAGAAAATCGAGGAGGATCCGAAGAATCCGCAGAAAATCCAGACCGTCTGGGGGGTGGGGTATCGGTATATATGAAGACATTCCATAAAATCTTTGCCGCTGTGATTGCGGTAATCGCAGCAGTTTTTGCAAGCGCCAATTTATACTTTTTCCATTATGATACTTCGGGCGGCAGGCCCTATCGTGTAGAGATCGGCAGGATTGCTCTAGAAATTGAAGAAAATGGCTTTGAAAGCCTTGATCTATCGGCATATGAATATGTCACCGCAGCTGTAAGGCTTTCCGGCGATGCTTCTGATTTTTACTATGCGGAGAGCGATTATGTGATCCGGGAAATTGACGGAGTCCTCTATCGGTTCGACTATCGGACGGCTACCCGGCCAGAGAAAAACGGACTTATCCTTGCCGTCAATATGCTCCTGGGTATCATGGCGGTGCCGCTCATCGGCGTAATGCTCTTTATCCGGCAAAAAATTCTTCTGCCCTTTGAAGTGCTTACAGACGTTCCCTATGAATTATCCAAGGGAAATCTGACCGTTCCCCTCAAGGAAAGCAAAAGCCGCTTTTTCGGCAGATTTATCTGGGGAATCGACTTACTCCGTGAGAATATGGAGCAGCAAAAAAAGCGGGAACTGGCGCTGCAGAAGGAGAAGAAAACCCTGCTGCTGTCCCTTTCTCATGATATCAAAACGCCGCTCTCCGCCATAAAGCTATATGCCGGTGCATTGTCAAGGGGGCTGTATGCTGACAGGGAGCGTCAGCGGGAAATTGCGGAGCATATCAGCGCAAAGGCGGACGAAATAGAAAACTATGTCTCTCAGATCATCAGCGCCTCAAGGGAGGATTTTCTCAGTCTTGACGTCAGTATAGGCGAATTTTATCTGTCGGCGCTTGTCCGCAGGACAAAAAACTACTACGAGGAAAAGCTGTCACTGATCAGGACGGATTTTTCTGTCCAGAAATATACCGATTGCCTGCTGAAGGGGGATCCGGACCGAAGCATCGAGGTTCTGCAGAACCTCATGGAAAATGCCATAAAATACGGAGACGGCAGAAGTATTTCCATCGGCTTTTCCCAGGAGGACGGCTGTATACTGATCTCGGTAATAAACAGCGGCTGCACGCTTACGGATACGGAGCTGCCCCACCTGTTTGAAAGCTTCTGGCGGGGCGCCAATTCCGAAAATATACCGGGCAGCGGACTGGGACTCTATATCTGCCGCCAGCTGCTGCACAAGATGGGCGGCGAGATCTTTGCAGAGCTTCAGGATGGAGCCATGAAGGTTACGGCGGTTTTTGTGAAGGCATGAGGAAATGCAGCGCTGCATTCTGCTTAACTGCACGATCCGCTTCTGTCTCTGCCGGGCATGGCCTGTACCTGAGATTTTTCTCCCCACAATATTGCATTCATAACCGCACGCATCTCACCGGCGGATCTTCTGGGATTTTCCTGCGACCACAGCTCCGTAACCTTCCAATATCCGGCCAGCCTGAAGCCAAACGCAAATTTATGTCGCTCATGATATTCCCGGAGAGATTGGCTTTCCTCCGGAAACGGCACATGTCCGATCCGTCCTGCAATATCATGCACGGCAGCTTCAAAATATTCCGGAAGCCTGTACGCCAGTCCCGCTTTCTGCATGGTCAGCAGAAAATCTATGTTCTGCTCCCAATACGAAAAATAGCAGAATGCGATATCCTCCGCCCGGTCAGACAGATTTTCCTGAAAGTAATCTCCAAGCCCGGACATATACAGACGAATTGTATCCTCCAAAACTGCATCCTTTGACGAAAAATACCGGTAAAAGCTTCTTCGGCCGATCCTTGCTTCATCGGCAATATTCTGAATCGTAATGGAATCGTAATTCCGCTTTTTCAGCAATCGAAACAGCGCCTCTTCAATCCATTTTTTTGTTACCTGCTTTTCTCTGTTCATGACCAAAAGCCTCCTGCCGGCACAATATAAAAAAATTGTGCCACTTATCCGGGCCTTATTGAAAACCCTGCTAATCCATATTATACTGTAAAAAGCGAGTTGGCACAAGTGTGCCATTACTGATTATTGCAATATCGCCGACAGGTTCTGCGATATACGGAAGGGGCAAAATAAAAATGAAAATACATGAGTTTGGAAAAGAAAACCATCCGTTTATTCTGCTGCTGCCCGGTACCTGCTGCTACTGGAAAGCAAATTTTGAAGGTGTATTGGAGACTCTGACGCAGGATTTCCATGTGGGAATCGTGGCCTACAGCGGCTTTGACGAGGGTGACAGCGAGGATTTCGTCTCCATGGAGGATGAGACTGTTAAACTGGAGAACTACATAAAAACGCATTACGGCAATGAAATCTGTGCAGCCTATGGCTGTTCTTTAGGCGGCAGCTTTGTTGCTCTGCTGGCTGCCAGAAATAATATCCGAATAAAGTACGGAATTATCGGAAGCTCGGATTTTGACCAGGCAGGAACTCTTTCTGCGAGGCTTAAAGCTGCGTTAATGGTGAAAGTTTTGTATCCCTATATTCATACGGGGCGCTACAGCCTTTCCCTCATGCAGAAGAGAATGGAGCAGAGACTGGCGGAACCGGATCCCTATAATAAAGCATTCTTAGGCCTGGTAGGCACGGATCAATATGATATGAGTTTCATTTCCAGGAACAGTGTAAGAAACCTGTTTTATTCTGACCTTGTGACTCTCATTCCGAAGGCTATTGCTCCGAAGGATACAGAAATCCATATATTCTACGCTAAAAAGATGGGAGAAAAATATCTTGCCCGGTACCGGGAACATTTTCAGAGTCCGGTTATCCATGAACAGGATATGCGGCACGAGGAGTTTTTAGGCGTCTATCCGCAGCAATGGTGCAGCCTGATAAAAGAAATTTGTCTTTAAAGCAAAATCTGATCGAATCGGAGCAGAAGCTTACAAGAACTTCCGCTCCGGCTTTTCATTTCATCGCTTAGTGCACTCTCCGCTCCAAGGCGTCAGATGCAGACACATAATTTTATCCTTCGCATACTATAATGTAAGGAAAGCTGTCTGTTCCGGCATTTATGCCAGACACAGACCGGTCATAAAAGGAACCCTTTAACATGATAGAAATATGCCGATTCAAGGATTCTACCAAGGATTATCTGACAAGATTTTATGAAATTCTGGATGAGATGATAAAGGGCATGGAAGAGGCGGAGCTGAACGACAGCCTCTCCCACAACTTCATCGTACAGATGATTCCCCACCACATGGCGGCTATTGAAATGTCCAGAAATGTTCTGCAGTACAATCCCTGCGGCCCCGTGCGTTCCATTGCCGAACACATTATCTCCTCCCAGACACAAAGCATTCAGGATATGCTGGACGTCAAATGCGCCTGCAGCAAGCAGAACAATTCCCGGCAGGATCTGTGCCTGTATCAGCGTCGGCTCCGGCAGATCACTCACACCATGTTCACGGAGATGGGCGCCGCCTGCTCCGATAACAATATCAGCACCAATTTCATGCGGGAAATGCTCCCCCACCATCAGGGGGCTATCTATATGTCGGAGAATGCCCTGCGCTACTGTATCTGTCCGGGACTGCAGCCGATTCTGGAGGCCATTATTGTTTCGCAGCGGCAGGGGGTGCGGGAGATGAGGCGGCTATTGGGGGAGTGAGCTCCCCCTAAAACAACTCGTCCAGCAAAGTATAATACCGTATCTTTTCCCAATCCGGCTCTATCTCCAGTTCCCGAAACAAAAGCATATCGTCATAATCCGGGTAAGACTGTCCGGAATATCGGCCTCCATAGTTGTGGGACAGGCTACGATAGCATAGGGCAATATCGCACCATTTATCGGCAATACCGGTTCTGCCGAGGTCTATATAGCCGGATACCGCATTTCCCTCCCCAAATATATTGGGAAGGCAGTAATCGCCGTGGGATAATACCAGTTCCTCCCCAGGCCGATGATCACAGAGCCATTGCAGCAGATCCTCCGGGCTTTTAAAACCATTCTCCCCAAAGGTATCCGGCTCTACATGATCCATATCGACCAGACCGTTTTCCACCTGATCCCTGGCCGCAGCAAGCTTATTTCGTAAACTCCAGTCCCCGGGACAATCTGCAATATCCACTTGCCAAAGCTTTTTCAGCCCTTCCGAAAGCATCTTCGCCTGAACCGTCGGACTGCACATATACT
This sequence comes from uncultured Acetatifactor sp., assembly GCA_964523315.1. Taxonomy (GTDB): domain Bacteria; phylum Bacillota; class Clostridia; order Lachnospirales; family Lachnospiraceae; genus Acetatifactor. The sequence goes on along the minus strand of CAZFYD010000022.1, from coordinate 11,520 downwards.
CCTGATCGCATGCCATTTTCCCGCTGCATTTACTCATCAGCAGATAGGATTTATGCGCTGCGACTTCATAAGCCAATACTTGCGGTACAGGAAGCTTATTCTGCAGCCAACGCATCATGCGGTACTCATTCTCGCCTGCTTTACCGTACTCCTGAACCTTCAAGACCTTATCTTCAAAAACCAGAACCGAAGATCCTGACATTCCTATATTATCTGCTTTATATGCCTCATCTGCAATCAGTTTATAAATTTTTTCCGGCAACAACGTATGGAAGCCCTCCTTATTCAATCCCCGAAAATTACAGGCTCCTTGCCAGCAATTTCTTTGGCATCTCTGATCCTTTTTCTGAATTTATTAATCTATAAAGCTTATTCTTCTTACATAAATGGCAGATTTTCTTCTCTTCTAATTTATTACCGGACTTTCCATTCGTCATATAAACACATGTATATCTTATCAAAAAGAGTTCTTTCTTAATACGTCTTACAATTATATGTCATACTAAAAATCAGCAATTAACAATCATTCATGGATTAATATTTATTGCAACTGATCCATACAATATTTTTCCGCTATCCGAATAAATTCTTCTGCTGCTGCAGCAATTTGTTCTTCCACTTCGTTCTTAGTTGCAATGTAGAAATCATCATAATCACTTGCATGCATTATCTCTTCTGCCCGAGATATCTTTTTCCCAATCGCCCTGGGAAAGATCTCCGTTTTCACATAATCCCTATTGAAATTTGCGATGGCATCCTTATGACGTTTATATGCTGTACCATTCAATGCATGGATTGCGTTTATCGCATAAAATATTGCATAATATGCTCTATTATTTGCTGCCTTATAAGACCCTGCTTCCATTAATATTCTGGCAGAGCGAAGAGCCTCCCCTGCAGCATCCAATCTATACATAACCAAATCTTTTTGCGTCCCGCTATCATTATGCTGCTCCATATAATGTTACTCCCTCCTTACGGATATTGGCATAAAACGGATAATTATCGACCCATTTCCGAAAATGTTCCTCACTTTTGGCAATAGGCCTAATCTCCAGATTGTAATCCATATTGAAGTCATAGGTCATATCAGAAAGCCGTTGCCGATAACTCTTGATCTCCAGCTCCGATATATCCAGCAGAATCATAATGTCCACATCCGAATCGGCTTTGAAATCTCCTCTGGCATAAGAACCATACAAAATTATCTGTTTGAGATGATTACCATAAATTTTCTGTATCTCGATCACATATTTTTCCAGCAAACTCTGCATCACCTGCGGCATTTCAAAACCTCCTTCCAAAACAGATTCATTTTATTATATTATACCCGATTTTCCCCAGTCTCACAACTATACTCGGTCAGCAAAAGTAAGTTTATTCCATCAAGCCCTGCTTCTTCAGTCTCGCCTGGATTGCTCCGTAAGTTCTCTGATGTATTTTCGCAATCTCGGAAATCTTCATGCCTCCCCTGTATTCCGATACCAGCTGCTCATCCTCTTCATCCTTCCACGCTGCCCCTGCACTGAAAGGCGTCTTTTTATCCTTTTGCTGCTCAGCGCTCTTATGGCCTTCCTGCTCTGCTGCGCCAGCCTCTTCGCTGATTACCACGCCCGGATGTTCCTTTTCGAAGCTTTGGATTTCCTCCAGGAACTGCTTTCCGTACTTCTCAAATTTATTTTCACCGACACCGTTTACCTCCAGCATTTCCGCCCGGGTATGCGGTACCCTTACGCACATATCGATCAGCGTCTTATCACTGAAAATAATATAGGGCGGCAGAGATTTTTCCCTTGCAATCTTAAGCCGAAGCTCCCGCAGCCTTTCAAACAATTCAAATCCGGCCGAAGTAAGTGCATCCGTGCTTCTTGCTCCGGCAGCTTTCTTCCGGGTTTTCTCCGGCTCCTTTTCGGTATACATGCGTATAATGACATGTGTGTCGGGATCACGGAGCCGATCCATTTCCGGCCCCAGACGCAGAACGCTGTAGGTATCCTCGGTCTGGCAGAGATAACCCTGCTGCAGCATCTGGCTGACCAGCAGACGCAGCGTCTCCTCCCCGGTATCCTTTAATGCGCCGTAGGACTTGTACTTTACAGCGCCGATCTCTCTTAATTTTGCCCTGTTGGCCCCCAGCAGGGTTCCCAGCACAATACCCAGCCCGTATCTTCCCCGGGTCTCATAAACACAATTCAATACCCACTTCGCCTCAGCCGTCATATCCGCTTCCTGATACTCCCGGTGGCAATTCCCACAGTTATCACAGGGGCCCTGTGTTTTTTCTCCGAAATATTCCAGAATATAATTTCGCAGACACCCCGTTGTTTTGCAATAATTCTCCATGGAATGCAGCCGCTTTATATCTCTCTGCCGGATGGGTTCAATATCTTCCGGGTTCACATCAGAGAAATCCTTTTTATCCAGCAGAAATTTTTCAATCATCACATCCTGGGCAGAAAACAAAAGTATGCATTGCGACGGTTCGCCATCCCTGCCTGCACGTCCTGCCTCCTGATAATAGTTTTCCATACTCTGAGGCATGTTGTAATGGATGACATAGCGGACATTGGATTTATCAATGCCCATACCAAAGGCATTGGTTGCCACAACCACAGGCGCACGATCATAAATGAAATCGTCCTGATTCCGCTTTCTTTCCTCTGCGACCAGCCCCGCATGATACCGGGTTACCGGAACATCCCTCTCGGACAGCAGATTAAACAGATTGTCCACATTCTTCCTCGTGGCACAATAAATGATGCCGCTGTCATAGGGATGCCGGGAAATGTAATCCACAATATACTCGTCCTTTTTCCGAATATGCTCTACCCGGTAATACAGATTTTTCCGGTCAAATCCGGTCACTACAAGATGGGGATCCTTAAGTCCCAGCGTACAGATGATATCCTCTTTGACCTCCTGCGTTGCCGTGGCGGTAAATGCACTGAGAATGGGACGTTTCGGCAGTTCTCTGATAAAATCCACAATTTTCAGGTAGCTCGGCCGGAAATCCTGTCCCCACTGGGAAATACAATGGGCCTCGTCCACGGTAACCATGGAGATCTCCGTATTGGCGGCAAAGCGCATGAATCCGCCGGTTTGCAGCCGTTCCGGCGCCACATAGATGATTTTATAATGCCCCTGCACCGCATATTGCAGCGCCCTGGCGATCTGCTCCTCGGAGAGAGAGCTGTTGATATAGGCTGCATGTACTCCCGCTTCGTTCAGCGCCTTCACCTGATCCTGCATCAGGGAGATCAAGGGCGAAATGACAAGGGTGATTCCGGGCAGCAGCAGCCCCGGCACCTGATAACAGATGGATTTTCCCGCCCCCGTGGGCATAATCGCCAGCGCATCCTTTCCGTCCAGGATGGCCTCAACCATGCTTTCCTGACCGGCCCGGAAAGAATCGTAGCCAAAATATTTTTTTAAGATCTGTAATGCTTCTTGCTTCATATCGTGTTCCTGTTCACTTCCTCCATGTATAAAGCAATGTTCCCCATTCGAAGCGGCGTCCGTGCTGTCGCCTGCACTACTTTACCTGCTTCAGTCTTCTGCTGAAAACGTCATAATTTTCCGTATTCTTCGGCGAACAATAAACAGCAAATTCTATTGTACGGAAATCATACAGATACGCCTGAATCACTCTTGCCATTGCCTCAGCAACAATTTGGGGAGGATTTGAAAAGGCTCCGCAGCCAAACGCTCCGAGGATCACGACCTCTGCCTTCTCTTTCTTTGCAAGATCCAGAATACGGCTGACTCGCTTTACATGCAGTTCCAGCAATTCCTGATCCGTGAGCTGTATCTGCTTATCGCCGCTGCCCGGATTCATGGCATTACCCGGTTTCTCCCGCAGATTCGGAGCAGCGCAGGTAACGACATCCACCGGATACCACTTTGCTTCCGGCAGCAATTCCGGCGTGTCTGTATCGCTTTTGAATACACACACATCCGGTGTATAGATACAGTCGTCATTATATGCGGCGTTCATCTGATTTCCCCATAGCATCTGCCTGTGACGGGAATGAAACAGCTGCATCACTTCACCGACACTGATACTGAAATACAGGGTGCTGCATCTGCATATGGCTTCCTCCTGTGCATTAGAGCCCTTTGTCACACCCCCGCCCGGATTTGTGGCAGAGGCAAAATTATGTACCAGAGTCCGCTGCCCTTTATAGGCTGCTGCAGCTTCCAAACTCCTTTTCTTAGATACCACAATATGGGCAGGAGCTTCGTATCTGTGCTCGTCACTTCCCGTAAGCTCTTCCTTTTCTAAAAGAACGTACTGCCTTTCATTGGATTTTCTGATAATTTCCTTTAAAACGGCATTGGTAGTACACATTCTTTCCGTATCACGGAATACTTCTTTGTTTTTTGTTCTTTGATCTGTCATTGTTGTTCACCTATCTTTTCAAAGTTTACTACCTGTTTTTTATTCATAGTTATATTCATGTGCCTTTTTGAGCACTTCCATATTTCTTTGCCCCAATATGCGTTCTCCGCTCTTCTCTCAGCTGTCCTTTCCCACATTTTTCTTATCAAGCCGACATAGCGAAGCCGCCTGCTAAAACAGGCTCATCTGCTCATACTCTGTCCTTCTCTCCAACCGGCACGGCACTTTGCGGAGAAGACTTTCCGTTTGCCCCGGATCTCCTATCCATGGCATGATTTCATCCGGTTCCAGAATCAGCGGCATTCGGTCATGAACCGGCTGCATGGACGCATTGGCCCCGGTGGTCAGGATCACAAACCGATCCTCGTCCTGATACCGGTTATAGAATCCCGCCATGAACAGCACCGGCTGGTTTTCCCGGTAAAAGGTGTTCTTCTCCTTATTCCTGCTCCACTCATAAAACCATGCGGCCGGTATGACAATCCGCCGATGCTCCACACTTTCCCGAAACATTTTCTTCTCCCAAACGGTCTCGCTTCTGGCATTAATAATCAGCTGCTGCCCCGGGAAGCCCCAGCGCTGCAATCTGCAGCACAGTCCCTGTTCGGATATTGCCAGAACAGGAGCCGTTTCCGTGGGATGAATGTCCCCTGTCCGAAGCGCTATGCCGCTCCCGGCTTCTTTCCCCTCCGCCTGACGGATCACTTTTTCAATCTCCCTGGCCGTATCCTCATCTATATAATATCTGCCGCACATCTTCTCACTGCTCCTCTACTGGCTCCGGGCTTCATAACCGCAATCCTGCCGATTCCCTCACGGTGATATTCCGCCAGGACTCCCATTACCGCAAGTTCTAATGTGTCTTTCCCTATTTCCTTCAGACACAAAAAGCCAACCGGCTCGGCAATGCTTCCAAAACCTTTTGCGCTGCGTTTTTATTCATTCCGGGTTCATATATCTGCTCAATTATCATTTACTTTATACCTCACTCTAACACTTCTTTGCCATATCATTGATACCGCAATTTTATCTAAACTTTTGCCTATCTATCCCTTTATCATACACCTAAAAGCAAAAGAGAGAAACCTATAAATCATAATTTATTTGCAGAAATTAGCAACGCCTATGAAATTTCCATAACAGCCGAATCGTATATAAATCTCTATAAAATGGACTGATATTATTTTTTGTCCTATTTCAGTCCACCTTTTTCACTAAAAAGTGGGCTGCATAGAGTAATCTCTTCCTATAGGTCCATTTTATCTGCGCAAAAGCCGAAAATCCATGCCAAGAAGAGAAAAAAGTGAACCCCAAAGAAGAACTTTTGCATATATGTCCATTACTTGCAGAATGGAACAGGCAGCTAAAACAGGAAAACCCCAAATATGATTCAGGCTCACTCCTTATCTCCATCCCCCCTGATACAACGCATCCTGCACCTCTTCCCGTTCGCACAGCTTCGCCAGAACCTCATCCTCCATAATTACCCGCAGCAGCATTTCTCTGATTTCTTTGGTTGAAGCCCCTTCTTTCTTTGCCCCGCTGACGGTTGGCGCAAATAGCAGCGGATTGGGTTTGGGAGACCCTTCCGCATAACTCTCCAGATAGGAAACCAGACAATCTGCTGCCTGCTGCTCCTGCCCGGACTTTCCATACACCGCTGCTGACACGAGAGCGCTGTTTCCGGCTCCCTCATAGATGATTTCCTCCAGCTTCCGGTAAATGCCGCATAACTCCAGAGCCTTCTGCTCCTTTTCCGTTTTTTCAATCATCTGAGTCAGGCAGGCGCTTGCCTGACTCAGCAATGTAAACAATCTTTTCTGCAGGATCCCTTCCGCTTTCCGGGGCTGCCCTTTTTTCAGATACAGCTGCACCCACAGGCCGGTTGCATCATCTGTCGGCTGCGACAATTCCTGTAATAAAGCTTCCGCTTCCTCTAAATGTTCCTCCTGAAGCTCCAGTGCTGCAAGTGAAGCAATCGCCGGCTGCAGGTAATCCCTATTTTTACTCTCATAAATTGCCTTTAAAAGTTCCCTCTTTCGCTTTCTCCCCCTATCCCGGTCGGACTCCCCTGCCTGCGGATTCTGTATCTCCAAGAGAATCGTAAAGAGTGCAACCGCCTGATATTTCAGGGGGATACTATTGGGGTACTGATGCAGCATTCTCTCCAGCTCCTCCTCCGCTCTTTCCCATCCCTGCTCCTGATTTATTTTCAGGATCTGCCCGGCATACTCCGCAAGCTTTTCCTGAGACAATTCCTCTTCGTATGCCAACAGGGTATCCACATCTGTTCCCAGTGCCCTTGCCAGCGGACATAACAACGAGATATCCGGATAAGAACTGCCCGTTTCCCATTTACTGACAGCGGGCGCTGATATTCCCAATTCTGCCGCCAGCTGCTCCTGTGTCAGCCCCTTTGCCCTTCTCCGTTCTGCAATTTTGCTTCCCATATGCAATTCCATATTTACCTCCATTCCTGCATATCGCAGACTTTAACTCCAATACTGCACCAATACATATTAGAAAATGACGGTCTTACCTGCAATCATTTTCCGGCCGGCAATATCAGTATAAGTGCAGAACCCCAAAAGTGCAATGGAGGCCTGGTTAATCCCGATTCAGTTATGATTAACCGTCAGTTAAAGCGTCTATGCTACTCGATCATCCCCTGCTCCATCATAAACCGCAGCCTGCATTTGGCAGTCTTATGAGAAAATATTATTTCCAGCTCATCACCGTCAGCAGAACACAGCATACCCTCCCCCCAGATCTTATGCTTTACATACCCGGTGGTCATAATCTCTTCCCATTTGTCCCGATAAGCAGCTTCCGAGACACTTTTAACGGCGGACTTGTTTTGTTTGAAATTCCCGATTGCGTTTTTACGGTTATCCTGAAAAGCTGCAGCCGCTTTCCCCTCCGGCGCTTTACTTCCCAGAAGCTCCCGGGTAAAAGCGGCGCCATCCGGGAAGCTGAAAATCACCAGATTGTTTTTCGCTCTGGTGACTCCCACATAATATAACCGCCGTTCCTCCTCATAAAGCTTCAGTTCCTCCTGGGATGCACGCTTTCTGTCAGGGATCCCCTTTTCGGGAAATATGCCGTCCTTTGCATCCAGCAGATAGACCGTATCGTATTCCAGGCCCTTGCTGGAATGAATTGTGGAAAAGATCAGTTTGCAGTCCTGACCGGGAAGCTTCTCCCGCAGAATCACTGAAAGCTCCCGTAATCTCTCCACCAAACGCATAGCAGATGGTTCGTTTGCGGCGATCGCCTCCAAGATCTGTATTTTACCGCCATGGATATGCGCCCGCTCCAGATAGTCGCCGTAGCCCATGAATTTATGAATCCGGTATAGAGCCTGGGCTGCGGATTCGCAAAGAAGCCCCTCCAGATGTGTCTGCATCGCCTTCACACTTTTCCGGGTTCCCTCCGGAATGCTGCCATAACGGAGCGCCGCCTCCAGGACCGGTATCCCCCTGTTTTCACTGATCCGGCAGGCTTCCCGTGCGGCCTGCCTATTCATATATGTGCCGATCTTGTAATAGATCTGCAGGAAGCGCTCTGTATCATAGGGATCTGCTGCAAAACCGATTATATTCTGTATGTCAAGAATCACTTTATGGGAAAAAAATGTCAGATCCGCATTTTTGATCCGATAGTCAATTCCTTTTCGCTCCAACAAATCCACCACCGGAATGACGCTTTCATTGTCCCGATAGAGCACGGCCGTCTCCGTTCGGCAGTTTTCGGCCACCTTGGCCAGATATGCATACTGGGCCCTCCGGCTCTTCACCTCCACTTCCCGAATGTCTGCGCCTTCCCGGCGATGAGCCTTCATACATTTTTTATGCCGAAATTCATTCCCTTGAATAAAACGATCTGCCGCTTCAACGATTCTGGCACCAGACCGGAAATTCTCTTCCATCACAAGCACCTGCGCATTCTCGTGATTCCTCTCAAATTCCAGAAGAGCCTCCGGATATGCCGCCCGGAAGCCGTATATGCTCTGATCCTCGTCTCCCACCATAAAGAGATTATCGTATTTTGAAGCAAGCAGCGCTATGATCACATGCTGGATTTTCGAGGTATCCTGCGCCTCGTCCATGCAGATAAACGGATACTGATCCTGAAACCGGGAAAGTACCTTGGGAAATTTCTTCAGCAGCTTAAGTGCGTAGACCATCTGGTCATCGTAGTCCATTTTTCCCATAGAGCGCATGCGGCTGCAGTAGGCACTGTATATTTTATCTATCGGCAGTTCTTCTTTCCGGGAAATTTCCTCCACTTCCTCTGCCGTCAGCTGCATATTCTTAATATAGGTAATCCACGTGCTGATTCCCTTCAAATCGGACTCCGCAGGATACTCCTTCATCAGCTCCTGATAAATCTCTGACAACAGCCTGTTCCTGCATCCCTCATCCTTTTCCAGTTCAAAGGGCGTTTTGCCCGCCAGATCCCCACAGTAACGGATAATCTTTGCACAGATCCCGTTGATGGTCCGAAACTCCAGCCGCTCTGCCAGTTCCTGTCCAAAGATAGCCGCAAATCGTTCCCGCATATCCCTGGTTGCGGCAACCGTGTATGTCACCGTCAGGATTTTCTCCGGCGCAATCCCGCAGCAATGGATCATATACCCCAGCCGGGTGAGCAGCACTGTGGTCTTACCGCTGCCCGGCACTGCCAGCACCAGTGTGGGATTGCTGATGGATCTGACTGCCGCCAGCTGCTGCTCATTCAGGCTGATCTGAAATTTCCGGACAAACTCCTCATATGTCATTTCGCCTTTTCTCCTTTCGGGACACAAATTCCCGGTACATCCGCTTATCCGAAAATCAGGCTATTATATAAGGGCAGCCTTCCGGCTGCCCCTGACAGCATAGGTTTTATCCCCTAAGATCCTGATTTTGTATATTATTCTGATCTACATAATCACGGATTGCAATATTGTCATCGAACATCCGGCATCCCACTGTAAGTGAACCGTCATAATTGGTGGTGATACGAATAACAGTCCCCTCCAGTACACGTCCTTCCGGCAATTCAAAATCCGGAACGGATAATTTTACATCTTTATCCTTCAGCTCCTCTATATCCCGGGATAATATCTTATATGCAAATCCGCCGGCACTGATATTAACCATTCTGCCTTCATAGGTATGGTTGGATTCCTTCACTGTTACAGTACAGCTGTTGTATATCGGCATTCTGGGAAACTTCCTGCGGTTAATTACTAACGGATTACCGGCTGCCGTCACCATATAACAGCCGGCATTATTTCCTTTTGCCGGAGAGATCTTCACATCCGCCCAGTTATATAAAACATTTCCCAATGCAATCCGCAGGCAATAGCTGCGGGTTTTATCTTTCAGATTTAAAGAATCGCCGCCGTTAAGCTTCAGTGCCGCCAATACGCTATTCTCCTTCTTTTCCCGCACCTCACCTGTGTATTCCTTTTCAGTATGATCGGCATTCTTTTCAATGACGGCAAGCCACATTCCCGGCTTTACATCTTTCATTCCCATAAAGCCGCCGTCACCCAGCTTTTTCACCAGATCAGCAACAATTTTTCCGATATTCTCTGCATTGACAGAGGTTTCCTCATACTTACTCAGCATGGACTTTGTGGTAGTATCTGCATTGTCCACACATTGTGTCATCACCAACATGGCATCACATATCTGTTTCATGTTATCAACCATGTTCCGGTTGGACGCTTCAACCTCCTTCATAGCAGAATCGATTACCTGTATGCTGTCACCAAGTCTCGTGGAATCGGAGGTTATATTCGTTACGCTCTGATCGACCTGTTCCACTTTTTCCATGGTATTATTTATCAATTTCAGCGTTTCGATAATAGACAACGTCATTTTATCCGCTGTTTCTTCCAGATGCTCCAGTGCAGTCATAATCCGGCCGGAAGAGCTTTGCGTTCCCATGCTCAGGTTCCTTATCTCACCCGCTACTACCGCAAAGCCTCTGCCGGCTTCACCGGCTCTGGCTGCCTCTATGGATGCATTCAGGGCAAGCAGATCCGTCTGGGATGTAATGTCTTCGATTGTGCTGGTTTCCTCTTTTACCATAGCAAACTCAGCTTTAAATTCGGCCAGAATCTTCTCAACCTCCGAGGACAGCTTTGCCATAGTATTGGTTGATTCCACCACAGCCGCCAGTTCCTTGGAGCTTGTGTTGGCATGAACTACGGACTCATCAATCATGCCAACCATCTTTTCAATGAGTTCCGCCACATTCTGCACCTGTGTATTAATATCGGCTGTCATATCCATAGAAGACATTGTCTTTTCATACAAAACGCTGTTTTTGTCACTCAGCTCTTCCATGTTGCGGACCACCAGATTAGCGCCGTCCCTGTTCTCTTCGGTCAGATCTCTGACAACGCTGACTCCGTCTACCACAGCATTGCTGGCTTCCTTTACCTGATCGACTGTGGTGATAACTCGTTGAAGATTCCCCTCTACTGAACCGACTAAAGCGCCGTCTGACTGATTCAGGTGGCTGATCGCCAAAATATAGGTAGTATAGCACAGGATTGTGCTGGCAGCCTGTATCTCATAGGACGTGATATCAGCAGGTGAGTTCACACCTGCCATGATGTTTTTGAGAATATACGCCCAAAGCACAAGATTATTGCATACACCGCAGCGAATTATGAAATTCCGATCCTTATACAATATCAGCATACCGGAGATCGGCAGCATATACACAAATGTCAGGGGAGAGTTTGTATTCATCATCGTAAATATGTAGAAGATTCCATAGCCAACGGCAACTACATGCTTGAACGCCCCGGTACCCATGCCTTTTATTTTCAGGAATGCCAGACCGACAAAAAACGGCAGCCAACAGAAGCTTGCAAAGACAATGAAATACGGCAGAGTACGGAGACCTTTTATAATCTCAATCGCATATGCCGATGTAAGAATAATGCACACCACCAACCAAATCAGCATTGTTTTGCGGTTTGCGCTTTTTCTAAATACCTCTTCATTATATTCCATATTGTTCGCCCTTTCTGCAATAATCGATATAGAGATTCAAGTATTTTTTATTATATCATAAAATACCAAAATATTCTATTCTTATTACAAAATTGGCGAAAA
>CAZFYD010000021.1:0-25168 GCA_964523315.1 uncultured Acetatifactor sp. | reverse complement strand
CGGTTCATTTTGGCTCCTCAACAACCGTAACTGCCACGCCTCTCTCTTCGATGGCAGCAATCTGATCTTCTGCACAATCCCAGTCTGTGATGATAGAGTCAAAGGAATCCACATCGCATACCTTAATAAAAGAATTTACGCCGATCTTTGAACTCGGTATGACAAGGCATCTGCTGCGGCTGTTCTTAATTACAGTGCGCTGGAATGTTGCCGTTTCATCCGTACCATTGGACAGACCGAACTCTGCCGTCAGACCGGCTCCTGTAACGAAGCAAAGATCAAAATGCAACCTGCTTACGAATTCATTGGCCAAGCTATCGACCAGTGAGCCACTTTGCCGCATCTTGCCTCCGGCGATATATATGTCGATATTATTGAAACTTCTCAGCTCTTTTCCGATATCAACGGAGTTTACGATAACGGTATAATGAATGTCCCTTGGTAAAAAGGAAACCATAATATGGCCAAAGGAGCCACCGGTTAGATATACCGTGTCATTCTCTTTGATTTTTTCTGCAGCTGCTCGTGAAATCTCTCTGTAGTTATCAAAGATAGGCATATTATCAAAGTCTCTGTCGGCCGGCGGTCTTACGCTAACCTGTCCTATCAAAATAGCACCGCCATGGGTTCTCTTGCAAATGCCTTTCTGTTCGAGTAATCGCAGATCTCGACGAGCAGATTCATCAGATATGCCGTATTTACCTGTAATTTCAGCAATGGTAATCTTACCGTTTGCTTTGATTGTATCTGATATTTCCTGATGGCGCTCTTCCATAAACATAACCATACCTCCCAAATGAAAAGAATGTGTTATCGAATTCGACATCATAATGATACAACGCAAACGGTAATAAGTCAACATATTCGGCAATCGGATTTGCGTATATTTATTTCATCACCTATTTTGGCAAAACAATTCTGTCCGGTTCTGCGTGTTTTATTTATAATAACATGTTTTTCGGCACTAGTCGTTTCCCGGTATCTTAAATAAAGGGCTTGGCTGCAGTTTTACATGTGAGATCATTTTTGAGTCCCCCCCTCAAAGGGATAAACCACACCCCACTCCCGGCGCAGACGGTCCATTTGTTCCATGATTTCCATGGTTTCTCTATGAGGCATTTCCTCACATTCCAATGCACCCGCCTCCAGAGCATGGATACAGGCCAGAACCTCATACTCATAACCATTGATCTGGGGCGGGATCTTGGGCTCCTGCAGCAGTCTGCCCGCAGCATCATATACCCGGATAGCCGAAAAGTTGTTCAGGGTATCCACCTCTATCCGGCCCTTTGTTCCCAGGATCACACCCCGGTTGACGGGCCCGGTTACCATGGAGGTGCGCAGATACGCCTTCTTACCGTCTTTATAGATATATTCAATATCATCCGTGGCATCCACGCCCGTCCCCAACTCTTCACAGCGGGAAGCGACCTCTGTGATCTCATCCCCGAAGAACATGGAAGCAAAGGTCAGGCAGTACATGCCCAGATCCAGCAGGGCTCCTCCTGCCAGAGCCGGATCATACATACGCTGTATATGACTCAGCGGTACGGAAAATTCGGCCTCCAAAGACAGCGGTTCTCCGATCGCCTGATCTGTCAGCAGACGCTCCACCAGCTGCCTGCCGGGAATATACCGGGTCCAGATCGCCTCGGTCAGAAAGACCTTTCTTTCTTCTGCCAGCCCTATCAGCTGCCGGGCCTGATCCGCATTGGCCGTAAAAGCTTTCTCCACCAGCACTGCTTTTCCATGCTCCACACACAGTCTTGCATGGTCATAATGCATGGCATGGGGCGTGGCCACATAGATCAGATCCACTCCGGGATCCGCTGCCAGTTCCTCGTAGGAACCGTAGGCTTTCTGAAAGTGCCATTCCCGGGCAAAGTCCTCTGCCTTTTCCAGACTCCGGGAAGCCACGGCATAAGCACATACCTGCTCCTGCAAACCGTTTATAGCAGCCGCCATCTGCCGGGCGATATTGCCTGCCCCCAGGATCGCCATATTCATTCGTTTCATTATCTGCCCTCCCTTTTCATACAGGTTCTTTACTAAACCAATATTTCTTTCAGCTTTCCCAGAACAGTCTCCACACAGTTTTCCACAAACTGCTCTGCCTGTGCCTCCGTCAGATAGATGTACTCCCGTTCTACATGGTCCCTGCCTGCCCGGTAGAAGCCGGTAATATACTCCCGGCGGTTCTCAAAAGCATCCTCCGCAAAGATATCCATATAGCTGTTGACAAAGCCCACCGCATTTTCATAGATCCGGAATGCCCGAAAGTCCGGATGCTTCTGCAGATACAGGAAATCCAGATCGTACCAATCCTTTTTCAGCGTCCACAGCAGCTTATGGGAATCTGCAGCGTACTCCTCGGGATATTCGGCAATGGTTGGCTCATATACATGCGCAACCCACTCCACATCTGTCAGCAAATGGGTCAGATACCCCAAGTAGAAAGCATACTGCTCCCTGCTGTAGTCCGCCCTCTTTTCCGGAGTAAAATACTGCCGCAAATAACTGTCAATATCAATCTCCGCAGTTCCGTTTTCCGTATAGGTCTTAAAGTGAGACACCTGGGAAGGCGGTACATACGCCTTCCAGTCTGCAGTGGGCACACCGCTGTCCGGGGCAATATTTCCCATAATAAATTCTTTTTCCTCAACATCCTCCATAAGCTCCAGCAGCTTTTCCGCCACCCGCAAATGTACCATCCATGAAGCCATAATTGTTCTCCTTCCGCCGCACCAGCTTTATCCTACCACAGTATAAATATCCTGCTGCATTTTCTCTTCAAAATACGCTTTCAGTTCCAGATTCTTATCCCATTTATCCTGGGGATAGGCGCCATAGCGCCGTTTGACATCCGCCATGCGCTCCTCCATATCCAGAACTCCCTCAGCCCCCGCCAGGCTGTCGCAGACTTGAATCAGCAGGTCGTAGTCATCATACACCATTTCGTCCAGCAGCCGTTTCAACTCTGCCTGCTGCTCCGTTGTAATATCCCGGTTGCCCACATAATCCTCCAGCCTCTGGATGCTGAAGCTATGGCTCAGACAGATCCGGGCAACTTCATCATATCCCAGCTGCATCATATACTGATACCCGTCATAAATATGTCCCATATGTTTTATTCCGAATTTCCGTCCGATATCATGGAGCAGCCCCAGCACATACGCTTTCTCCGGATCCAGATCCCCGCATGCCCCGGCAATCCTCTCCGCACACAGCGCCGCCACCCTGCTGTGGTTCCCCCACGGGCCCGGATTACAGGCCTCTCCATCCTTAAGCAATTCTTCCGCTTCTTCTCTTGTCGGTCTCATTCTCCGTCCTCCCGCATCTTTTTCCTGTCCCGCTCTGTCTGTGATACCGCCCGGCATACATACCAATAGCATATTTCTCTTCCCCTATAGTATAGCGATTACGTTGCACTAATGTCAATGCTTTTTCCTCGTATTAAAATTTCTCATTTAATCACCTGCATGAAATTATGGATTGTAATCCCCTGCAGGCTATGCTAAAATCGAAGCTGGTTTATGGAACATCCGACAGAACCCGCAAAATATGTGAAAGGAAACTACCATGCCTAAGCAAAAAGAAATCAAGACCAATGCCATGCGGATCCTGGAATCCCTGAAGATTCCCTTTACGCAGTACACCTATGAATGTGAGGAGTTTGTGGACGCCCTGAAAATTGCCGATCAGCTGGGGCAGCCCTATGAGAAAGTATATAAAACCCTGGTGACCAGGGGGGCACACGACTATTTTGTGTTTGTGATCCCCATTGCCCGGGAGCTGGATCTGAAAGCTGCTGCCCGCAGCGTGGGAGAGAAAAGTGTGGAGATGATCCATGTAAAGGATATCCAGGCTGTCACCGGCTATATCCGGGGCGGCTGTACCGCTGTCGGCATGAAAAAGCAGTATGTAACGCGAATCGATGTCTCCGCCCGGAATCTGCCCGCCATAATCGTCAGCGGCGGCCGCATCGGCTCCCAGATCGAGCTTGCGCCCGAGGATCTGCTCTCCGCCGCCGGGGCAAAATATGCGGATCTTGTCCAGCATCATTAGCCCTGCCGCCGGTCAGAATTCCTCTCTCTCCCCTGCGAAGCCGGAATCTTTGCAGAAATCTCGATATATGTCTTTGATCTCCAGCTCCGTCATTGCGCTGTCGCAGAAGATCAGCCCGGACACATAACCGTGGAAGGACTGCTGAAACGGATCCCCGCCCAGCAGGATCTGTCTGCATGCCGGGAGCCTGGTAATCTCCTCAGTCACTCCCGCCAGACGCCCGTTCAGATACAGCCTCCCCACACCCGTGGTGGCGTCATAAGAGACACACAGAAAGCTCCATTTATTCCGTTGAATCATCCGCACCTGAATATCATGGTAATCATTCACAAAATCATCCTGATATACCCAGTAAATGCTGAAACGGTCCATGGTACAGGGAACCAGGGACGCATACCCGTTGCTGTAGCGTGCATACAGCACACTGGTCCATCCATTCAGCTCCAGGGGCATTTTCCGCCCTCTGAAGCCCGAAATATCCTGCAGCACCCTCTCGATCACCCAATTGTTCAGTTCCTTGATAAATCCGTTTTTCTCAAACAGCGGCAGAAACTCCTCCTGCTGCCTGCACCGCCCATCCGCCATATGCCAGACCACATAGGCCTGCGCCATATAAAGCCTGGGAGTCTGCGCCATGACAATGGGCAGATAGTGCACCTCAAACTCCCGGTTCTCCAGAGCCTGCTGCTTTTTCTCCATCTCCAGCTCACTGAATACGATATCCGCAATATCATTGAATACCACATAGCGGCCTTTGCCGCTGCCCTTTGCATGATACATTGCCATATCGCTTTTCAGCAGCGTATCCTCCAGATTTTTCTCCACCTTCTCATCATAGAGGATTCCGATACTTGCAGAGATATTGGTCAGAATGAGCGGTGGGAGCACACTGCCGGAGAATACCGGCAACGATTACCAGCAGTGCATCCCCTTCATTATGACCGTATATATCATTTACTGTTTTAAAATTATCCAGATCCAGGAACATAAAATGAACTGCGCTGCCCGGTTCCAGACTCTGATAATAGGCATACATGGCCTGACGGGTCCATAGCCCCGTCAGATAATCCTGCTCATAATCCATTCCCGTTTCCTCCGTTACAACGCCTTGATGCGCTCGATCGCCTCCACGGTATTTTCATAGCTGCCGAACGCCGTCAGGCGGAAATACGTCTCACCGCTGGGGCCAAAGCCGGAACCGGGGGTTCCCACCACGTTGGCATGTTCCAGCAGATAATCAAAGAACTCCCAGCTGCTCATGCCGTCAGGAGCTTTCAGCCAGATATACGGTGCGTTCACGCCGCCGGATACCGTATAGCCTGCATCTTTCAGCCCCTGATAGATATAGGCTGCATTCTTCATATAGTAAGCCACCTGCTGTTTCAGCTGCTCTTTTCCGGCTTCGCTGTATACTGCTTCGCCGGCTCTCTGCACGATATAGGGAGCGCCGTTGTACTTTGTGCCATGACGTCTCGCCCACAGGCTATGCAGCGATACCTCCCCGGCCTTCAGTTCCTTCGGGATCACCGTAAATCCCAGGCGCACACCGGTAAAGCCTGCATTTTTGGAGAAGGAACGCAGTTCGATGGCGCAGGTTCCGGCACCCTCGCACTCGTAGATGGAATGGGGCACATCCGCCTCGGAGATATATGCCTCATAAGCTGCATCGTAGATAATTACGGCCCCTACCTTATTGGCATAATCCACCCACTCCTGCAGCTGCGCTTTGGTGATCGCAGCGCCCGTGGGATTATTCGGAAAACACAGATAGATGATATCCGGAGTCTCCTTCGGCAGATCGGGAGCAAAATTGTTCTCTGCCGTACAGGGCATATAAATCACATCGCTCCAGGTCTCTTTCTTAGGATCATATGTACCTGTCCGTCCGGCCATCACATTGGTATCCACATACACCGGATACACGGGATCACACACCGCAATCCTATTGTCCAGGCTGAAGATCTCCTGGATATTGCCGGAGTCACATTTTGCACCGTCGGAAATAAAAATCTCATCCGCACTGATTGCACAGCCCCGAGCCTTATAATCATTCTCCGCAATGGCATTTCTCAGAAATTCATAGCCCAGATCCGGCGCATAGCCCCGGAAGGTATCTGCATTCCCCATCTCCTCCACCGCACCGTGCAGGGCATTGATGATCGCCGGTGCCAGGGGCTGGGTTACATCCCCGATCCCCAGCCGGATAATCTTTTTATCCGGATTGGCAGCCGCATAGGCACTTACCTTCTTGCCGATCGTGGAAAACAGATAGCTTCCCGGCAGTTTCAAATAATTGTCATTCACCTTAAACATACTCAATCTCTCCTTCAAATACTGTTGTTGCAGGGCCGGTCATATACACCAGATTCTCTTCTCTATCCCATGTAATCTGTAGCTCTCCGCCCAGCACGCTGACCGTAACGGAAGGATCCGTCAGACCGTTCAGCACACAGGCCACCGCCGCAGCACAGCACCCGGTTCCGCAGGCCAGAGTCTCACCCGTACCTCTCTCCCAGACACGCATTTTCACATGCTGCCGGTCTGCGATCTCCACAAACTCCGTATTGGTACGGTTAGGGAATACCTTATGATGCTCAAAATGGGGCCCAATCTGTTCCAGATCCATATTCCCCACATGCTCCACAAAAACCACTGCATGGGGATTACCCATGGACACACAGGTCATATGGTACTCCCTGCCGTCCACACGGATGGGAACATTCACCGCCTGCTCCCCGGAAAGCGCCACCGGGATCTGGGAGGGAACCAGAATCGGATTTCCCATATTTACCTTTACCCGGGATACCTTGTTCTGTTCGTCCACCGTCAGATCCAGATATTTGATCTTCCCCGCACTGACGATCGTAATCTGCTTTTTATCCGTCAATCCTTTATCATAAACATATTTCGCCACACAGCGGATGCCGTTGCCGCACATCTCGGCTCTGGTACCGTCCGCATTGTACATTTCCATCTCAAAATCCGCCTCATTGCTGGGATTGATGAAGATCGCCCCATCGCCCCCCACGCCTGTATGCCGATCGCTTAGGAGACGTACCAGCCGGGGCTTTTCCTCCTGTGGTATCTGCTCCGCCGCCCCGTTAATATAGACATAATCGTTACCGCAGCCATGCATTTTCGTAAATCTCATCTTCCTGAACACCGCCTTCCTCAATCTCTTTTACGTCTTCATCATCGCCAGCACCATCAGGGCCGTTTCCGCCATATTGGTTCCGCTGTCCATACTGGTCTTCTGCAGATACCGGTGAGCCTCGTCCTCCGTCATATGATTGCGCTCCATCAGCAGCTCCTTGGCCGCCTGGATATCCGTCTGCTCCTGTGCATTTCTGACATGCGGCGTCATCCGCCGTTTCCTTCTGCGGCGCATGATGCTTTCACTCATCATACTGACCGTGTTGATCAGATCATGAACCTTTAAGGGCATGGACAGACAGACAATATCATTGCCGCTGCATTCGCCGATCAGATTCTGGGATACCATCAGCAGCATCTCAAATCCATAGGGCAGGCAGTCGTGCAGCTCCTGATATACCATATCGACCACCTTATAGCTGCAGATTACAATTCCGTCATTTAAACCGTCCGCCTGACTGATCGCCTGTGCGCCCGTGGTGCATACTCCTGTCACCTGAAAGCCGTTTTTCACCAGGATACTCTTGATTCCTCTGGCTTCTTCCAGCTTGGGCAATACTACGATTATATTGGTCATGTGCCACCTCCTTCGCTGTTATTTACGAAAGGCGAAAGATGCTAGAACTTATTCAGATACTCCTGAAGTTCCCACTCGGACACCTGAGAACGATACCGCAGATATTCCGCGCGCTTGGCGGCAATATACTTCTTCGCAATATGACCGCCCAGCACTTCACAGATCAGCGGGTCCTTTTCCAGCTCATCCAGAGCCTCCTCCAGAGTGGACGGCAGATGATCGATCTGCAGTCGACTGCGCTCTTCCTGCGTCATGGCAAAAATATTGCAGTCCACGCTCTCAGGGGGCATGATTTGATTGGCAATTCCGTCCAGTCCCGCCACCAGACATACTGCCAGCGTCAAATAGGGATTTGCTGCGGAATCCGGACTGCGCAGCTCAATCCTGGTCCCCTCCCCCTTCACGGAAGGAATACGGATCAGAGGACTTCTGTTGGTGCTGCTCCAGGCAATATACACCGGTGCCTCAAAGCCCGGCACCAGCCTTTTATAGGAATTTACCAGCGGATTGGTAATTGCCGCCATCCCCTTAATATGCTTCATCAGTCCTCCCATAAAACAATATGCTTCCCTGCTTAAACCATGCTCATCACCGGCATCCGCAAACAAATTCCTGCCCTCCTTATCATGAAGGGACATATTGATATGCATGCCGGAGCCGTTCACATTGGCCTTGGGCTTGGGCATAAAAGTCGCATGCAGTCCATGTCTTCTGGCAACCGTGCGGACTGCCAGCTTGAGCGTCATGATATTATCCGCCGTAGTCAGGGCCTCGTCATACTGGAAATCAATTTCATGCTGGGCCGGCGCCATTTCATGGTGGGAAGCCTCAATCACCAGCCCCATATCCTCCAATGTCATAACCATATCTCTTCTGGCATTCTCACCGAAATCCGCCGGGCCGATATCGAAATATCCGGCTTCTTCCAGTGTATTGGTGGTGGGCATACCGTTTTCATCCGTATTGAACAGGAAAAACTCACATTCCGGCCCCACACTGAAAACATACCCCATATCTGCGGCCTTCTGTATTGCCCGCTTCAGCACATGACGGGGATCTCCCTCAAAGGGCTCTCCACTCGGCCGGTATACATCGCACAGCATGCGGGCTACCTTTCCCTGCTGGGGTCTCCAGGGAAAAATCTCAAAGGTAGAATAGTCGGGATAGAGAAGCATATCCGACTCCTCGATACGCACAAAGCCTTCAATGGCCGACCCGTCAAACATGCACTGATTGTTCAGCACCCTCTCCAGCTGACTGGCTGTTACCGCAATATTTTTCAGCATACCGAACATATCCGTAAACTGCAGGCGGATGAATTCCACATCCTCCTCTTCCACCAGCCTGTAAATATCTTCCTTCGTGTACCTGTTCTTCATACCTTCCTCCTTCTGCCTGCGATGGCAAACCATTCTAAAAGGGCGCACTTACGAGACCGCATCACTGCAGTCCTAAGAACGCCCTTGTTCCCGGCCATAATAATTTATACCTGCGCGGTTGCAATCCAATGGTCTGCATGCACGCAATTTTTGTTTTGCTCCCGTATGAATTCGAAAAGCTACTTTCATAATAGCAATCCTGGCGAATATTTGTCAAGTCATAAACACATTTCCTGCCGCATACCATGTATTAATAATGAACAAAGCGAGGCTTAACATGAGTTCAAAAACTAAAATTGTGGTCCTTCATATGAAAGAATTGATTTATACCGGAATATTCGCTGTGCTGGGAATCCTGTTTGTGATTCTTCTGGTCATGATGTTCCTTCCCGATAAAGAAGATTCCTCCCAGACCGGCGCTCCTACCGAAACAGAAACCCCGGAAAGCCAGGAAGACACTTCGGACGACGCCTCGCCCACCTCCGATACTGCTTCTCTTTACATACCCGGCGTATATAACACGGAGCTGGTTCTGGGCGATCAGACTCTGAATGTGGAAGTCATGGTAGATAAGGACTCCATCACCTCCATCCAGCTGGTGAACTTAAGTGATGCGGTGACTACTATGTATCCTCTGCTCCAGCCTGCCTTCGAATCCCTGACGGCGCAGATCCGCGAGCAGCAGTCACTGGACAATATCAGCTACGATGCGGACAGCAAATATACCTCACTGGTATTGCTGGAAGCGATCCGCAATTCTCTGGAAAAAGCGAAGCCTTAGGACTTCGCTTTTTTGGCTCTTCAGGCCCCTCCCCCGGATCTGCGGCGTCAGCAAATCCTTCTCATGTTTCAGCATGGTTCCCATCATCGTACCCTCTGTCTTTTCCCTGCTCCCGGGCCAGCACGTAGATCCGCTCACTCTCCGGCGTAATCTCCTGCATGGTGTCTGCATCCAGCAGCCGGATCACCTGCATCCCTGCCTCTTCCACCAATCTGCACATGGTCTCCGGAGTATAGCCCCGCTGGAAGTGGTTCTCCGTAAACCGCCGGAAATACTCTCCCTCCTCCTGCACAAAGACGGTCAGATCATACTCATTGATCTCCTCCTCCTCGTGATAATAATTCTCCCAGATAAAGCTGCATTTCTCCCGGTTCTCGGCAATTACCGTATCACCGATCACCTGACGGTACTTATAGACGGTATTAAAATCGAACAGAAACAGCCCGCCCGGATACAGATAATTATTCACCAGACGGAACACCTCCGCCAGATCTTCCTCCTCCAGCAGATAATTCAGGCAGTCGCAGACACTGATCACCGTCCCTACCGTGCTGTAAAGCTCAAGCTCGCACATATCCTGCTGCAGATACAAAATCTCGCTGCCGCTCTCTGCCCGCTTCTCCATGGCAATCTCCAGCATCTGAGCGGAGCTGTCTATCCCGATCATATCATAACCCTTCCGGTAGAGCAGCTCCGTCAGCGTGCCGGTGCCGCAGCCCAGATCCACCACCAGATTCCTCTCAGAGGCCAGCAGGGCCTCTGACACTGCTTCCCGGTGCTCTTCTTCCCCCTCTGTCGGAGCATCCCCGGAGAGCTCCTCCACCGCGGCTTCCTCATCACGTATCGGTCTGCTGATTCCGTACGCCTCAATCAGAGCAGTGATGTTTTCACACCAAGTCTCATAGGGAACATTATCCATCAGTTCATCATATACACCGGCAAAATCCGAATATACCTCTGCCATTTTCTCTTCCTCAGCTTTCCGTTAGAATGCCAGTCCGATTGCGCCAAACGCCCCCGCGCTGACCAGTCCCATGATCACACCTGCCAGCACTACTCCCAGCAGCACCGCAATGACGCTGGACTTAAAATCCATATCCAGCAGACTGGCCGCCAGCGTACCGGTCCAGGCGCCCGTGCCGGGCACCGGAATACCTACAAACAGCAGCAATGCCAGAAACAGTCCCTTTCCGGCCTTCTCCTGCAGCTTCACGCCGCCCTTGTGGCCCTTTTCCAGGCAGAAGGTGAAAAACCTGCCGATCACCGGCTTTTCCGCCCCCCACTCCAGAACCTTCCGGGCGAAGAAGAAAATAATGGGCACGGGCAGCATATTACCCAGGATACAGATAATATAGCTGGGCAGCAGCGGCAGATTAAAACCCACTGCATAGGGGATCGCCCCCCGCAGTTCAATCAGCGGAACCATGGAAATAAAGAAAATAATCAGATAATGTTTCAGCATATTTTTTCTCCTATCTGTTTATTACAACATTCTTTCCGTATATTCTTTCAAAAAAGCCAGCAGGATATCCATTTCTTCATCTGTACCCACAGTAATCCGCAGAGAATTGCTGATACGAGGCTTATTCCAGTACCGCACATAAATATCCCTCTCCTTCAGCGCCCGGAAAAGCTCCTGCGCCGGGATCTGCGGATGGGAGGCAAAGATAAAATTGGTCTGAGAATCCGGAAAGGTAAAGCCCAATGCCCTAAGCTCCCCCTTCACCCGCTCCCTGGTAACCACAATCTTTCCCGTAATCTCCTCAAAATAAGCCTTATCCTTCAGAGCTTCTATGCCCAGTGTCAGCGCAGGCCGGTTCATCGTATAGGAATTGAAGGAAAACCTGGCGTCCTTTAAATATCCGATCAGCTTCTCACTGCCCATGGCAAAGCCGATACGCATCCCCGCCATGGCCCGGGATTTGCTGAAGGTCTGCACGACCAGCAGGTTATCATATTTTTCGATCAGAGGCAGCGCCGATTTTCCGCCGAAATCAATATATGCCTCATCCACAATCACTACCACATCCCGGTTGGCACACACGATCTCCTCCACCAGCTCCAGAGACTCATATACCCCGGTGGGCGCATTGGGATTAGGGAAAATCACGCCGCCATTTGCACGCCGGTAATCCTCCGGCCGAATGCGGAAATTCTCATCCAACGCACAGGTCTCATAGGGAATCCGGTACAGCCCCGCCCACACGTCATAAAACGAATAGGTAATATCGGGGAACAAAATGGGTTTGTCCCCATTAAAAAAAGTCAGAAACGCCATGGAAAGCACGTCATCCGATCCCACGCCTACAAACACCTGCTCTTTTTTCAGCCCGTAGTATTCTGCCAGTCCCCGCACCAACACCTCTGCGCCCGGATCCGGATACAGCCGGAAATCCCCGCTTTGCATCCCTTCAATAGCCCTCTGCACACCGGGTGCCGGGGGATAAGGGCATTCATTGGTATTAAGTTTTATCATATTGGGCTTATTTGGCTGCTCTCCCGGTACATAGGGTACCACCCTGCGGACATTTTCCTCCCATTTCATCGCCTGTTATCTCCTCACTTCGTATATTCTCCTAGTAAAGTTCCAAATCGTTACCATCATACCACTGCAGCAGGCATCCGTCTACTGTTTTTCCAGTTCTTCCAATCTGATCTCATATGCTGCTGCCTGCTCCTCTTCTCCCGTCTGCCGATAACAGCGCACCAGACCTTCCAACGCCTGTCTCCTCCCGCTCTCCAGAATGAGTATCGGCTCTGTCTCAAAGGCTGCGTTATAATACCACATGGCAGCCTCGGCAGGATCCCGCTGATCCTGCTCATAAAAAAGTCCCAGCTCCAGGCAGATCTCTGAGCAGCCTCCCGCCGCCATGGCTTTTACGGCATACCGAAAAAAGTCATGGGCATCCTTCTGCAGGCGATAAGCCCTGCTCAGGACGCAGAAAGCCTCCATCAGTTCCTCCCCGCTGCGCTCCGAATCCTCACAGGAAGCCTCAAAGCAGGCACAGGCCCGCTGCAGATGCTCTGCCTCCCCCGCCATCAGCAGTTCCCGGGCATACATATTATGCAAATGCCGGGAAAGCCTGCGTCCCAGCAGCACCTGCCGCTCAAAATTCGCCAGATCCCGGCTTCCATGGTTCTCCCGGGGCATATGGGTGATGACAATATCGCTGTCATAGATTACCGGCTGCAGCTGTATCGTCTCATGAATGGGCTCGATCCAGGTAAACTGCCGCAATCTCTTAAACAGCTTGGGCCGGTATTCCTCATCATAATTATAAACCGTATTAAAATGCAGCTGATTGCCGTACTTCATCTGCACAAGCTCTACCTGGGGCAGCAGCTGCTCCTTCAGCAGCCGGAAACGCTCCCGGTTCTCCCGATCCAGCACTTCATCGGCATCCGCACTGTAGATATAGTCGCAGGATGCCAGGGAAAAGGCATAATTGCGGGCTGCACTGAAATCATGGATCCACTCGAAATCGTATATTTTATCCGTGTACCCGGCTGCAAGCTCCTTCGTGCGGTCCGTCGAACCGGTATCCACAATGATGATCTCATCCATCAGATCCGCCACACTGTCCAAGCATCTGCCCAGCACCGCCTCTTCATTTTTTACAATCATACACAGACTTATGGTTATCATATCCCTGCCACCCTTTTTTTGCTTAAGCTTTATCATAACAAATATGTCTACAACCCTCGTACAAGTAAAAGCTTACCAAAAAAAAGAATAAAAAACAAGATTATACAGGAAAATGTTACTATTTACAGCGCCTGTTGCGTGCGGGTACATAAGCTCTCCCGCACGCTACAGAAACCATAACACCGTGCAGGCAATATAGGGAAGGAAGGGAACCGGAACGATCAGGTTCCCTTTCTTATTGAGATTACCCCGGAAGAGCTGAACAATGCCCAGCAGGCCAAAAGCAAGGGTCATATGCAGCAGTAATATCTCAAAACCGCCTCCCCCGCTGACAATATACAGACCGCAGATCTGAAAGGCCATGCCGTCCCCTTTTCCATACATGCGCATAAACACCAGATACTGCAGCAGAGCGAATATAATCAGCCCTGCGCCGCACTCCGGCGGCGGAGAACACAGCAGCGCCATAACCGCTCCTGCTGCCGCTGCGGGCAGCTGCAGGAGATCAAACACCATGCAGGTCTGCCTGTCTGTCACCGTACATACTGTCAGGTAAACCGACAACACCAGGTACCCTACCCCTATTGCCGCCGGTCCCTCACTGTGGCGGCAGGCAATATATCCCGCCCCTGTACCGCTGCCTGCCAGCAGAATGCAGAGGGCTTCCCCGTCAATTCTTATCCCGGATTCCGGATCCAGTTTGATGATTCCCTGTAAAACAGCCAGCATCCCTGTCATCTGCAGGCTGAATAACCCCCAAAACAGCAGCATCTCACTTTGTTCCTTATTTCAATCTTGTCCGCAATTCATCCAGCACATTTCCGTCCACGGTTATCGCAGTCAGCTGAGGATGTTCCTCTATATCGGCATCCTTTTTATATGCTCTGACCGTAATCTCCGTCACAGCATCGGGCATCTGCAGCGGCACCATAAAGGTCAGCTTTTCCTCCTGCATATAGTCCGGTACCGCATAGGTATAGACCCGATCCAGAGACGGATCCAGAGCGGTCATTTCCGGCGGAAAGATTACCTCCACCCGCTCCACATACCCAAATGCCAGAATGGTCAGTATACCGCTCTCCCCAGCCTTAAAGACCGGATCATGCGGCTCCAGCATACGCTCCAGCTTTACCTGCAGGGACATTCCCTGCAGCTGACTGCTGGCCACGGTCTCGTTTCCCACGCAGTCCGCGGCATGGGCGATGACCATGAAGTCTCCGCTGAACAGCGCATCCTCACTGGAAAGACGAAGAGAGATCTTCCCCGTACCCTGATCCGTAAACCGCTGCGTGCTTTTGTTATCCTGATTGTATATGTCCACATAAAATTCCGCCAAACCGCTGCCTTCGTCCCAGGCTGTCAGCTCCACCTCCAGGACCTCTGCCTCCTGCAGTCCCAGAAAGTCCAGGTTTTCCAGCTGTTCCATGCCGCTGATGACCGGCGGCGCAGCATCCGCTATCAGCCAGATGCTGTTCTGCAGATCCTGATCATAATCCGAGGTAATCCTTTTTCCGCCTGACTCCACTGCCGCCACCGGAGTCAGACGGATCCTGTGACCGTCCAGCTGCTCCGGCAGGTACAGCTTCTGAAGGATCTCCAGATCCCGGCAGCTGTTGCTGCGCCTTATAACCGTATAAGAACCGTCTCCCACACAGGGCTTTCCCTCGAAAAGCTTCTGCAGCTGGGCCGCCTGATAGGTAAAGGTTCCCTGAGAAATACTGTCTCTGGCAGGAGTAATAATCCCCAATCTGCCCTCCTCTGTCCCACCGGTCAGATCCTGTGAAGCAAAGAACAGGTGGGTGATCTGATAGTCCCTTCTGGCGGGACCGCACAGAGCCCCTGTGAAGGACACCGCAAAGGGTACGCTTTCCCCGGCACGGACATAATAGGTATTCTCCGCTTCTGCCGGGCATACAGAATCATCCGGTTCGATCTGTATCGGCTCCGTCCGTACCGGCCATGCGATCACTGTCTGCTCCGAAAGCATAATATGAATTGTCTGCCCCAGATTTCCCGCTTTATCCTGAGCCGCTATGTGAAGATACTGCTGCTCCCTTTCCATATTTACCGTAAGGGAAGGACTGCTGCCCGAATCACCATACCACTGATGGGAAACGTTTACCACCGTCCCCGGCTGATAATCCACCACATACCGATATCCCTGAACCTCTGTTGACAGCGTATTGGCCGTAATATTGGAACTGCAGATAATCCGGTTCGATCCCGACACATAGGATTCTGCCTTATGATAATAAGTTGTTCCCGTATCCTCCGGTCTGGCAAAGCATACCCTTACCTGGTTTTCTCCCAGAGCAATCAGGCGCACTGTCTCCGGATCGATCTTTTCCGGCTTTCCCAGGTCTGCCGCCTCCACCCCGTTTAGCAGATTGCTCTCCAGATATCCCAGCGATACCGAGGTAATCCGCAAGGTACCGTTTCCGCTCTGCTGTCCTGCCAGCTCTGTATAGCTGCTGCACGCCGATGTTTGAATATAGTTGGCGCCGCCATAGGCAGGGGAGGAGGATAATACCTGACCCTCCGTCATACCGCAGATATAATCGTCCGTTCTGCCGCAGCCCAGAGCATACCCTGTCAGGACGGTGCAGACCGCCGGTTTCTTCTCGTCATAGTCCGTTCCGCACCCGGTACAGATATAGCGGTAAAAGCGATCCAAATGTCCATTACAGCTGTAGCTGGCGCAGCGCGGACAATAGATCAGATTGCCGTTGTCATCCCTGTTGCCATAATAGAATCTGCTGCTTTTTTCTTCCTGATAAAAGGAGGTGCTGCCGCAGATCAGCGTTTTTGTATAGCAGCCTCCGCCGTTTACGGCATTTCCCGAATGAATATGGCGGCAGGCATCGGTATGCTGATGAATCTCCCATGTGCCTCCAGCGCCTCCCAGATAACCTCCGCCGCCTCCCGCTTTTCCGCTCTCTCCGTTCCGTGTGCTGACGGTTTTCTGTTTTGAGCCGCCGGGCATCCCGGCCTGTGTGCTTGTAGCTCCTCCGCCGCCTCCGGCGATCAGCAGCAGTCCCTGACGATCCGATGACAGTTCACTGTAGCCGCCGCCCACGCCATAGGCGGAAGCGCTGCCGCCCCCGTGGTATCCGTTCTGACCGCCCAGCACATAAGTCAGTTTCTCTCCCTGAGACAGATAAAAGACTCCCTGCACCAGCCCGCCTTTTCCTCCCTGCATAGCGCCGTAATTACAATTTCCTCCCTGGGCGCCTGTCAGGGTCAGCTGATAAAAGCCGGTATAGGGTACCTGATAGCTGCCCTGACTGCCGGTGAACGAGAAGCTGCGGGATACGCTCGGAGTAGTTCCGATATTTGCTGCGGAGTGGATCTGCTGCCACTCTCCGTCCTCTTTCCGCTGATACAGCTTATAGCTTTTACTGGTATTGTCCTGTTGGCTCCAGCTCAGATTTACGGCGCCCTTACCGCCGTTCGCAGAATAGTTATCCTGCGCCTGCAGCTGCAGTTCCACCCAGCCGGCATACAGCGTAACCGGCCGATTCGGAGTAAAACTGCTTGCGGCATTCCCGGCCGGCTGCGTACATTCCGGATCATAATACCAGCCGCCGAAGGCTACCCCCTTTTTTTCTGCTTTCGGCAGGGTAATGCTTTGCCGGGCATAGACCGCCGTCACCCGATCCTCTGTTCCGTCTTCTCCCCTGTATTGGTAAATATTTCCCTCCAGGTTTCCATAAAAAGGATCGCTCATTTTCCATTCCCGAAAAAGTAATTTGCCGGTAATACTACTCACCGGATTGCCTCCCCGGGTGTCAAAGGTTACCGTATAGCCATCCGGCGGCGTGATCCTGCCGCTGTCCAGCTCACAGGTACTGCCATAGTCTCCCTCGGCCACAGTAACTTCCTTCCGGCTCTGATAGCTGCCCCCTGCCGGGTCAATGAGAAGTACGGATCTGCTCCTGCGCCACTGGGCATACAGCGTCACCCTCTCTCCCTCCTGCTGAGACAGATTGCGGATCACGGCGCCATCCTCATAGCTCTGTCCGCTGCCGTCCGGCAGAGTATTCCAGCCTTCAAAGCGAAATCCGATCCGCTCAAAACTGCACAGAGATAATGTGGTCTGCGGCGTGATCTCCCTCCCCTCATAGACCGATGCATCATTATACATATGAGCGCTGGGCATCATATAACCGCTGCCCCCATTGGCATCATAGACCACCATATACCGGTTGGCGGAAATCGCCTGACAGGTGTGGGGCATGATCTCCGTAGCCTGCTCCAGATTGCTGCACCAGGGACAGAGATAATAATAACCCATACCTGTCTGCACTTCCGTCAGCGCCGCCGCTGTATCCCCGTTCATATAGATCAGAAAATCCACTACGGTTTCTCCGCAGTCCGCACAATAGCCTATCCAGCCGGAGTAATAATTTCTGCCGCACTTCTGTCGTCCGAAAACAACCTGATGAAAGGTTGTGGATGCATCATAATCCTTATGGATACATCTCCCGTAGGGATGTGCCACTTCCCAGTAACCAATGGGAATGCTGCCGGTGCGCTTCCAATAATAAATATGTTCCCCCGGCCCTGCCACAAGGCTTTCTGCGGTTTCCCGGATGCGCACCGTCATCCCCTTTTCATACCATACTGTGGAAGTATCCCCGCTGCATGTGGTAAAGGCCTGTCCGTCCGGACTGTAGGAAATCTGTGCCCCGTTTCCGGCCTGCACACAGAGCGCTATTCCCCATAGGCACAGCAGCAAAAGAATTATTACCCATTTGATCTTCCTTACTCCCATACCTTCACTACCCGCAGCGAGCCCTGATACAGTTCCCTGTAAAAAAGCTCTGCATTCCCTTCCTCAAGCAGTACATTGATTCTGGCAGCGGCGGAAACGGTATCCTGCGGCGGGATCAGATTCCCGGCTGAGTCAAAGGTCTGGTATACCATGACATTATCCCAGATCAGGTAGGTATCTCCCAGTTCTTCGTCCACCGTATAAATATGGATCCTGTCTCCGCTGCGCAGCGTGCCGCTGACCAGCTGGTACAGATCCTCCGCCTTGCATCCGGCGATCACCGGCTTTTCCAGCGCCGCCCTTTCCTCTGCAGACGGGACAAACATGGCCGTCGTGACGATGCTGCCCTGGGGGATGGGAATCGCCGCCTGGCAATCCAGCAAGCTTAACGGATCCGTGACTGCTTCCTGGGGTATCCGCTGCAGATCTACCTGTACCCGGCTGAAAATCCTCCCCAGATTTTCCTCCGTGATCTCCGTCCCCTTTTCCAGAGTTTCCGTCAGCACCCAGCATTCCTCCTTCTCATAGGCGCTCAGCGCATTCTTTTCCACATTCAGCAGCACTACATAAGTAATCGCCGCCGCCGCAAATGCTGCCAGAATGATTCCCGGCAAACCCTTTTTCTGTCTGTTTTCTTTATTCTTCACTTTCATACCTCGCTATATCCACACTTTTTTCCTTCTCCGTCTCTATAACAGAGTCCAAAATTCCCATAACCTGAAAACTGACCCGGCTGTATATCGTAGTATGCTCCACCAGCGTACCGTCCGGAGTCCGGACCGTCCCCGCAATACCCTTTTCCTGCAGAGTGCAATTCCCCTGACCGTCATATCCGGTAATCTGCACCTCCGTTTCCCTTACGTCATAGACAATATACTGCCGGATCTGCACTTTTCCAGTCAGCAGCTCCGTCTTGGCGCTGCACCCCGCTTCATCCAGCGCCAGATTATACTGCAGCGCATCCCGATAGATCTCAAAAGCATCAGCCGGATCGGAAATCCTGATCTCATGGGTCCTGCCATATTCCTCCACATCGATCAGAGCCGATGCCAGGTCCGATGCCGCCAGAGCATCCTCCACATATGCCCCCGCCGCCATATAGCTGCCGACCTTAAACTGGAACAATACTCCCAGCAGTATCAATAAGAAGAAAAACATGGCCACAACTATATCCACCTGCCCGCTCTCGACGGACATTCTTCTTTTTCCGGCATCCGTATATCTAATGCTTGGCGGTGGACATACGCACCTCCTCCACCGGCACCTCCCGGACCGTAAATACCGATCGAAACAGATCATGCTCCTCCTTCCATACGCCGGCCTGTATCCTGCCCCGGATCTGCAAAATTACAGAATCCCCGTATTCAACGGGATTCAACGTGGTTCCCGCCAGATCGATTCCCCGCAGTCCGACAGCCTGCAGCTCCGCCAGCATATTGTTTTTCTCTTCCTCCGTCAGACACCCCATCGTCTCCATCTTCAGGATATAGCATCTGGCTATCTGGCTGATCTGTCCTTTGCGCAGCAGCAGATCACTGCAGGCAAAATACGCCGTCATCACCACAGCCATTGCCAGAATACAGATCCCCACCGACAAAAAATCCAGGACAGAGCCCTCCTGCTTTCTTCGCATACCCTTTCCTCCTAGCCCAGAATCTGTACGGCTTTCTGGGTCAGAGAATCCACCACCGTACCGATAAAGACCTCCAGCTTATCCTTCATCACCACGCAAAGCAGCAGCGCGATGATGCACAGCCCCACCGTCACCAGCAGTCCGTCGATACCGCTGCTTTTGCCGGTAAGCAGTCTCCGCAGTCTCTCTCTTTTGGCATATCCCGTTTCTCTCTTTCCACATCGTCTTGTCAGATTTTTTACATTTCTCATATTTATCCTTTCTATGCATATCATGGGCTGTGCCCATGATACTGCATCAATACGTATTTGGAAGTGAAACTTCCAAACTTTCTCCTTTTTCTATATTACTTTGCATAATTTGTATCAGAAAAACATGTTATTCTGAAACATGTGTTCCACACAGGCATACAGTACCACTGCAATTATCGCAGCAAATATGCCCAGCTGATAAAAGGTAACGCTGCGATCCAGCCTCTCTTTTTTACGGCTCTGCAGCGTCAGCTCCATATCCTTGATCTGATCCGCAATATCCCCCAGCAGCTCCACCGCCTGCCCGGACTCCATGGCCTGCAGAACGGTGATGCACAGAGAGTCAATATACCGGTTATTGAACTGTCCCTGAAAACGCTCCAGCGCTTCACCCAGATCCGCTTTCATTACGATATCCCCGGCCAGCGCCTGCAGGCCGTCCCGCAGCCGGATCTGCTTTACGCTGCCATATACCTCCGCCAGGGCGTCCGTCACATAGACGCCTGCCCGAATCTGTATGGCCACCGCATGATAAACCAGATTCAGATCCGTCAGCATGGCTTCATTGTCCCGACGGTTCATCCGCTCCAGCAGGATGCCGGGCATACAGGCAGCCAGCGCCGCTGCCGCAATTCCCGGCAGGATCCCCAGAGATAGACCGATGATGCACCCGGCGCCTGCCAGAATCAGGCAGACCGTCAGGTAGCTGACCGGATTGATCCAGCTGCCATAATGGTAAGCTGCACCGTTTATCCGCAGAAACTCCTCCCACTTTTCATAATCCCAGAATCTGCCCTTTTTCCCGCGGGCATGCATACAGAGGGTATCATAAGCCCGCAGCACCACGTCTCCGGTGCGTCCTCCCCGGACCATTTGAAACAACTGCAGACCGATCAGAAGCGCCATGAGCAGCTGGACTGCCTGCAGGATCCTGTGTAATGTCATTTCATTCATGTAACCTCCTATCCTATCGATCCAGCAGCCGCACCTGCCGGTAAAACAGCAGCAGGATCACTCCGATCACGGTCAGTGCGCCGATTCCCGGCAGCGTATGCAGCAGGATCTCCGACAACGGAATCCCCACCAAGGCCTCAAGTGCCTTTAAGATCACCACGGTCATGGCGCCCAGAATCAGCATATTTACCCAGGCTTCCCGGGCCAATGCCTTGCGCTCCTGCCGCATCCGGGTATATTCCCGCAGCGACCGTCTGCTCTGGGATACCAATACCGTCAGATCCGCCGAATACCGCATGCTGATCTCCAGATTTCTGACCAGCTCCTGAAACTTGGGATGCTGGAGCTTCTCCGCCATGGCCAGCAGTGCGACACTGGTATCTCCCGAGGTCTGTGCCTCGTAATAGCACTCATCCAATACACACCGGAGAGGTTCCCCCACATAGGGGCTGACCTGCTGCAGCACCGCAGTGATCTCTCCGGCGGTGATACTGTAATTTCCCAGAAAATCCAGGAATTTCATCAGGTTCTCGTCCGTGGCGTTAAACTGCCGGGCCATACCCAGGTTCACCGCCCCGTATATCAGCAGCCACAAAGCGCCGGGAGCCAGAAGCGCAATCTGCCAGGGTGTTCCCAAAACCAGAGCCAGAAAATAGCAGAGAGTTCCTGCCGCCAGGTTTCCCAGGATCCACAGCTCCGGAGTAAGACGAGGAAAATGTCTGCGAAGCCCGCTGTATAACAGCCTCTGTTCCATGCGCTGCCAGAAGCCCCTTCTCCCCTGCAGCAGCTGCAGGCTCCTCCGGTTGTCCTGTACCCGCCTCGCCGCCGCCGTTTCCAGGGAGTCGTAGGCCCTTTTCCACAGCTGGTGCAGCAGACTTTCCCTGTGTATCCACAGAAACAGAGAGAGAAAGCCCCCAAACAGCTCCGCCAGCAGAATAATTTTAATATAACCGTTCATACATCATCTCCTTTGTCTCCTGATTCCAGCCCCGGTTCCGGTACACCTGCCGCACCTTATATTTTTCCATGAAGACCAGCGTGGTAAAGCACTCCATCATCTTCATCAGCTCGTCCCGCATATAGCGGCTGCTATACATGGCATAGTCCACCAGCTTGTCCACAGCCTTATCCGCCGATGGGGCATGCAGCGTGGCTGCACAGAGCTGCCCGGTATAAGCTGCATTCAGCAGATACAGCGCTTCCTCCCCCTTTACCTCGCCGATGATAAAAAAATCCACATCCATGGTCAGCCCTGCAATACTGATATTTTTCAGATCATAGCAAACCTGACTTTCCCCGCTCCCCGGCAAGGAATGGAGAAACATCATATCCGGGTGACGTTTGGTCGTCAGCTCATCGGCCTGCTGCGTCACCAGGATCGCCACATCATCCGGCAGAGTCTCCTTCAGCGCATTCAGCAGCGTGGTCTTACCGGAGGAATTTCCGCCGCAGATCAGTGTGGATCCGCTGCGGAAACGACTGATCAGAAGCTCTGCCAGCTCCCGGTCCAGCATATCCCTGCGGATCAGCTCCCGCATCTCCGGGAAATCTCTTGGCACCTTGCGGATGCAGAGATAGGGCTCGCTGTAGGTATTGACCAGGGGCATGGAGATGGTAAAACGCAGGATAAAATCAGGGTGGCTGTCCGCATCCGTAAAACGCTGGATCGCATTCAGATTGGAAATATTGACCTGATTTTTTGTCGCCACATAGTCCACAAACTGCCGGTACTCCTTCTCCGACAAAAAGCTGATCCCGGCGTCCATGCGCTGTCCCCGGCGCTTCACCCGGATATTGTCATGGCTGACGATCCGGATGTCCGATATCTCCCGGTCATCGATCAGAGGGGAGATCCGGGAATACCCGAAAATGTACTGTTCAAACAGATTGGTCAGCTCCTGCGCCTGCTGTGGGGCAGCCGCATAAGCCGTCTGTACGTACTGCCGCACCTCTTCAAGAAAGCTCTCCCTGCTGATCAGTCCTTTTTTCATCTGAATCAGGGATGGCTGCTTTCTGGTGGAGTAGTCATCAATCAGCCTGCCCAGCAGCCTAGACAGATCTGTCTCAGAGACTGCCTGGCCGCTTCCTGATTCTTTTATTTCTGTCATCTGTGAAAAAACTCACCTTTCCTTTCTGTTCTTTCCCCTGTGTTCACCAAAGGAAAGCAAAGCTGCATCCATGCATTCGTCAATACACCAATGCATTCCTCATTATCATGTAAAGTACTTTGCATCATGGGTAACTTCAGAAATTGAAGATCTACCTGAAAAAACAAGAATTCTGATGTCCTATATAGGATGTTTCATACGATACTCTTCTTTGGGAGATTTGTCAAGAAGTTTTCAAAAAATTTATCACAAAAGTGTTACTATTCACAGCCGATTTGGGCAGATACACAGATTCGCCGAGCTTGCTCGTAAGAAGCTGTATATCTGTTTCAAATCTGGCTGCGAAGCAGACGCAAAGAGCTGCGCAGCAGCGGGTTTTGCGTCTGCAGCCATAAATCATTTCCCTTATAACAATTCCACAAATTCCTGCCAGGGCATGGGGCGATAGAACAGATATCCCTGCGCTTTCCTGCAGCCGCAGTCCAGCAAAAACTGCTTCTGGCCTTCCGTCTCCACACCTTCTACAATAATATTGGTTCCCAGCTCCTGCAGCATCCCGATGGTGTAGCGGATCACAATACGGCTCTTTTCGTTGCTCTCCAGATCCCGGATAAATGTCTGGTCCACCTTAATCTCGTCCATGGGCTGATTTTTCAGCATGTTCATCGTGGAGTATCCCGTCCCGAAATCATCCATGGAGATCTGAAAGCCCTTCCCCTGCAGAAATTTCATCCGGTTGTACATCCTCTGCTCGTCTCCCAGAAAGGCGCTCTCCGTAAGCTCCAGCGGAACATAGGAGGGCTGCACCCGGTACTGCTCGCTGAGCCGGCACAGCGTGTGGCAGAAGCTCTTATCATACGCATGTACCCGGGAAACATTGATGGATATGGGTACCGTTCTTTTGCCCGCCGTCAGCAGACGGCTCTGCATCCGAAAAACCTGCTCCCACATATAGCCGTCCAAATTGATCACAAATCCGTTTTTCTCCAGCACAGGCAGAAACTCCCCCGGCGAAATCACGCCCTGTTTCGGATCTATCCATCTGACCAAAGCTTCCCCGCCGATAATCTCTCCGGTTATCATATCTACCTTGGGCTGTATATACAGGGCAAACTCCTCATTTTTCAGCGCCGCTACAATACTGTTCTCGATCTTCTTTTCCAGCATCTGCTGTCTGCGCATTTCCTGGTCAAAAAAGGCATAGCTGGCATAAAATTTTCCCTTGATCGTGTTCATCGCCATCGTAGCGCAGTCCTTCAGATAGCTGACGACAGGCGTCTCCCCGCCGGAGGCAGCGATGCCAAAAGCCGGCAGCACCTTGCAGTCAATGGGAAAACCGTCCACCGCCGCTTTCAGCTGCAGGACGATATCCACAAGCTCCTGCTCTTCCCGGTAAACAGTCATCAGGGCAAATACATCCGCTCTGGCATGGGCGGCTATGGTCTGGGGACGCTCCTGCTCCAATCGCTGAAAGGCGTGGGCAATGGTAAGCAATAACGCATCCCCGGCATCCCTGCCGCAGAATTCGTTTACCGCTTTGAACTGGGCAATATCCATGGTGATTACCGCATACTGCCCTCCCGGATTCTGCCGGATAATCTCATCACCCAGATAGAAAAAAGACCGCATATTATGAAGCTGCGTCAGAGGGTTCCTGTTTTTCTCCACGTTCTCCTCCGCCATCTTACGCAGGGAATACAGGTATAATTCCTGTCTGCCTTCCTCCGTACTCTGTCTGGATACATCTATCACATCTACCTTCTGTTCCTGCTTTTCCATATTCCTGCAAGCCTCAGGCAGGTAACCTGCTTATTTGAGGCGTCAACCTCCTTTCCCCGATCATTCCT
>CAZFYD010000020.1:0-26019 GCA_964523315.1 uncultured Acetatifactor sp. | reverse complement strand
AAAAGTTTGGAAGTTTCACTTCCAAATACGTATTGGTGCAGTATCATGGGCACAGCCCATGATATGCATGGAGAGAAAAAGATGAAAAATGAATATTATGTTACATGGAAGCTTTACAGGACGTGGGCAGCAGAGAGTATGCTGAAAGGAAAAAATCTTGCATTTTTGATAAGCTGGATTATCCTTGGCCTAATGTCGCTGGGATTGATATTTACAGGGAGCTTCGTTGCTTTTTTCCTGGTGATTGCCGTATTATGCTTTTATCGGGCGTTTTTCAGGAATCTGTTGCTTGCAGGAAAGCAATTTAAGACAATGGCAAGGACATATGGAAAAGAAACATGGATCAGAACGATTACATTTGAGGAAGAGCGGATTACCCTATCGGAAGAAACATTTTCCATGCATTTTGCTTATGAGGACATTGCAGATATTCAGGAGAAGGGGAATACAATACTGCTTGCTTTAAAAAATAAGACCTGTGTCAGACTATATAGGGATGCTTTTGCGGAGGGGGATTGGCATGCATGTAAAGCCAGAATAATAGCGAAGCAGAACCAAATTGTTCCTGATGAATGATCTGTTCGGGATGAGCGGAATTGTATGGACGCAGCTGATTGCAGATATTATCAATGTCATTATTTCTTATATTATTTACGGCCGGCTGGTTAAGGAACCGGCCTATTGCCTGACGGTGGATCATTACAGCGGGGATGCCTATGCAGGATTTGTCAGATACAGATGATCTTTTGGAAATACATGATAGCTATAAGGAATTGTGAGAATATAAGGAGCGAGGAAAATGGGATTTCTGGGGACAGCACTGATAATTTTTTTGATGGCGTTCTGGTTTTTTGTCTTTACCATGGGCGCAGGACTTCTTTGTCTGGGACTATCCATTTACTTTACCGGCAGATATAAGAATCACAGAAAAGAGGCCTTGGCTGCCGGTCTGCCGGTGCAGAAGACGGCTAAAATGGCAGCAGTTTTTACCGGTATATTAGCCGGTATGGTGGCAGTACTCTATCTGCTGTTGGCGGTTGCGTTCTGCCGGGCAAGGACTCTGCTGGAGGAAAACGGGTGGGTTGATGATTCTTCTGATGAGGTTATTTTATCAGACGATTTTTCCTTCTGATCTCCGCCATTTCCCATTCTCCTCTTTCGGATTCCGTTTCCAGAACCAGACGGGGAACCCTGGCAGGATGGCCGGATTCATCCAGCAGTACCATGACCAGATAGGCACGGTTGATGGGTCTGCGGATTCCGGAAATGGGATCCTCCACATAGGTATCCACCCGGACCTCCAGGGAGGTGTTGCCGGTGTAGGTCACGTAGCCGATCAGCACCAGCAGATTGTCTACATAAGCTCCCGCCTTGAAGGTCAGGTTGTCAATGGCGGCGGTGGTAACACTGTCACTGCCCGTATGCCTCTTCGCCACGATGGCAGCCACCTCGTCGATCATTTTCAGCAATGTCCCGCCGAAAAGGCGTCCGTTGCCGTTTAAGTCCGCCGGAGTGACCAGATGGACCTGTTCTGTTTTAGAGTAGGATACGGTTTTGGTAAAGGGTGTTGTCATTGTCTTGTACCTCAGAATTCATTTTCAATGATTTTAGCCTAATATAAATTGTACGCTTTCAGCATGCTTTTTATTTTATCACAAAATAAGGAAAAAGAAAATGAGTCGGTTCTTTTTATGCAAAAACGGCATATGGGAATCGTTATCGGCATACCCTGTTATATGGTTATCGTTGGGAAAAGGAGTATGTTTATGCCGGAAGGAACAGCCATCTATGTGGTGCAGCCAGGCGATACGGTGGACAGTATCGCCGCTCTCTATGGGGTAAATGCGGGAACCATTGCGCAGGATAATCAGATTATCTATCCATATGAGCTTGCCGTAGGGCAGGCTCTTTTTATTAATCTGGGGACAAGGCAGCCCTACAGATCCCTGCGGGTCACGGGCTATGCCTATCCGTATATCAATGAGACCGTGCTGGCCGATACCCTGCCCTATCTGTCAGAACTGGCGATTTTTTCTTATGGTTTTACAACGGCCGGGGAGCTGGTGCCGCCGACACTGCCGGATGACTGGATGATTGCGCTGGCGCTGGAGTACGGCACGGCTCCCATCCTGACCCTGACGCCCCTGGACGAACAGGGCCGTTTCAGCAATTATCTGATTCACAATGTAGTGCAGGATCCGGAGACGGTCAGCATCCTGATTGCTAACCTGCTGGAGACCATGGGGCAAAAAGGATATCAGGGGGTGGATATTGATTTTGAGTATATTCTGGCGGAGGATCGGGATGCCTTCACCGAATTTGTCAGGAGAGTGGCAGAGCAGATGCGGGAAAACGGTTATCACACCTCTGTGGCTCTGGCGCCCAAGACCAGCGCCGACCAGCAGGGACTTCTCTATGAGGGGAAGGATTACCGGGCCCTGGGGGAGGCGGCGGATCATGTCCTGCTGATGACCTATGAATGGGGCTATACTTACGGGCCTCCCATGGCGGTGGCACCCTTAAATCAGGTGCGCCGGGTGGTGGAATATGCGGTGACGGAGATCCCGGCAGAAAAGATCGATCTGGGAATCCCCAATTACGGCTATGATTGGCCCCTGCCCTTTGTGCGGGGAGAGACTAAGGCCACCTCCATCGGCAATATCCAGGCCGTGCGCATTGCCATAGAACAGGGGGTACCGATTCAGTTTGATTCCCTGGCCCAGAGTCCCTTTTTTACCTATCGTCAAGTGGAGCAGGTACAGGAGAGTGCTTCTGCGGGAAATCTGGCAGAGGATCCGCAGACAGCGGAAGATGAGACTGCCGTTATTGGCCCGGATACCTTTGGAGGAAATGAGATCGACATCACGGTCAATGCTTATGTGGAGCATGAGGTCTGGTTTGAGGATGTGCGGAGCCTTCAGGGAAAATTTGACCTGATCCGGGAGTTTGGTCTGGGGGGCTGCGGATACTGGCAGATCATGCGGTGGTTTGCCGCCAACTGGAAGCTGCTGTATCAGAATTTCTATATTGAAAAGTAGATATCGTTTGAACGTGGAAAGCTCTTAAGGTGGACTGATACAAATTATTTCTCTGTTTCAGTCCACTATATGACCTTTTTTTTCTGCAAAGATAAGGTAAGGGGGACATAAATAATAAAAATGTATAATAAAGTCCACTTTTAAGTGAAAAAAGTGGACATAAATAAGTAATTCCTACATATAGGATCACTTTGGTCATGACAGAAGTCAAAAATCATTCGAAAAGAAGGAAAAAGTGGACCCAAGTTAAGAAATTACACATATAAGTCCATCATTTGCAAAATTATGTCGTCTGATGGGATAAAGGCTGAATTACCGAGCAGGGAGTGGTGAAACACCGAGCAGGGAGTGGTGAAACAGATGACAGGTATCCGGAAGTGTGCTACAATACAGGAAACATAACCTTCTGACAAAAACAGGAAAGGCGGCGGACATATGAGAATGTATGATATCATCATGAAAAAGAGAAACGGCGGCAGATTATCCCGGGAGGAGATCGCCTATTTTATCAACGGCTATACCCGGGGGGAGATCCCGGATTACCAGGTATCGGCTCTGATGATGGCCGTCTATTTTCAGAGTATGGACGAGGAGGAGACGCTGGCTCTGACCATGGCCATGGCCCGCAGCGGAGATATGCTGGATCTGTCCGGCATAGAAGGGGTGAAGGTGGATAAACACAGTACCGGCGGCGTGGGGGATAAGACCTCCCTGGCACTGACGCCCATGGCAGCGGCCTGCGGGATCAAGGTGGCAAAGATGAGCGGCAGGGGACTGGGACATACCGGCGGAACCATAGATAAGCTGGAGAGCTTTCAGGGCTTTAGCACGGCCATCAGCCGGGAACAGTTTATCCGCCAGGTCAATGAGATCGGCATCTCCATCATGGGACAGACGGCGGATCTGGCTCCGGCAGATAAGAAGCTGTATGCCCTGCGGGATGTCACCGCCACCGTGGATAGCATGTCCCTGATTGCCAGCTCCATTATGAGCAAAAAGCTGGCGGCGGGAGCGGACGCCATCGTGCTGGATGTCAAAACCGGCAGCGGCGCCTTTATGAAGACCAGGGAGGATGCTATGGCGCTGGCCCGGGAGATGGTGAAAATCGGAAATGGGGCGGGCAGGCATACCATTGCGGTGGTGTCAGACATGAACCAGCCCCTGGGCATGGCGGTGGGCAATGCTCTGGAGGTAAAGGAGGCCATTGACGCCCTGCGGGGAAAGGGGCCGGAGGACTTTGTGGAGCTATGCCTGACTCTGGGCAGTCAGATGCTGATTGCCGGAGGAAAAGCCCGGGATACCCATCAGGCCAGGGAGATGCTGCAGCAAACCATCGAGACCGGTGCGGCGCTGGAGAAACTGGCGCAGCTTGTGCAGGCTCAGGGCGGTGATCCGGCGGCGGTGTATGATCCCTCCCTGCTGCCCCGGGCAGCGCATATAGAGCCGATACCGGCTCCGGAGGACGGCTATATCCGTCGGATCCGCTGTGATGAGATCGGCATGTGCTCCCTGATGCTGGGCGGCGGCCGGGAGACCAAGGACAGTGAGATTGATCTCTCCG
Source organism: uncultured Acetatifactor sp. (assembly GCA_964523315.1). Classification (GTDB taxonomy): domain Bacteria; phylum Bacillota; class Clostridia; order Lachnospirales; family Lachnospiraceae; genus Acetatifactor. The sequence continues at coordinate 21,420 of CAZFYD010000020.1, read as the reverse complement.
TGGGTCTGGTGCTGACGGTCAAAGTGGGGGACTATGTGAAAAAAGGGGAACCTCTGGCCTATCTGCACTATAATGATCCGGTCAAAGCGGCGGCCGCAAGGGAACGCTTTTATCAGGCTTATTCCTTCGGCGCAGAAGCCGGGGAGAAGGCTCCCGTGCTCATCCATCGGATCCTGCAGGAGGCTTAGGAGGTTCGCCTGTACTTAAGCATGGTGTATGACATACCGGACAAGAGACTCTGCATATATTAGAGGGAGCATATGAGAAGATTCGGGAGGCATGACCGATCCTATGAAGAAAAAACAAACCGAAGGACCGAGCCGCAAAGAAGCCATTATTGATTCTCTTTCCCTTCCCAGGGATGTCCTGCTGGGGGCCTTAAAGGTGACCCTGACAGGCAGTCAGGAGGCCTGGATTGAGAACTATAAGGGGATTCTGGAATATACGGATTGTCAGATCCTGCTGCAGGGCAAAAACTGTCAGGTATGCTTTGAGGGACAGCGTCTGTGCATAGAATATTATACCAATGAGGATATGAAGATCAGCGGCTGCATCCGCTGTGTCAGGTATCAGTAATCTCGAACCGGGAGGATCGATATGGTAGGAATACTGCAATTCCTCAAAGGGTATGTCAGAATCAAAATATGGGGCGTATCGCCGGAACGTTTTCTGAACCTGTGCAGCAATAAAAATATTCTGCTCTGGGACATCAGCAAAAATGGCAGTGAATATACCATGTGCATCAGCCTGAATGCGTTCAGGCAGCTTCGTCCCATTGCCAGAAAAACAGGAGTGAGGGTAGTCATCTTGCAAAGATATGGACTGCCCTTTTTCATTCCCGGACTGCTGAAGCGGAAGGCTTTTTTTGTGGGGCTGCTGCTCTGTGTGGCGTTCTGGATCATCAGTTATCAATTTATCTGGGATATTTGTCTGGATGGGAATTATCAAATCTCTCAGGAGGTATTTCTGGACTTTCTGGCAGCGCAGCAGGTGCATGTGGGGATGCAGAAAGAGGATCTGGATATCGGTGCCCTGGAAAAGGAGATCCGGCGGACCTTCCCGGAGGTGACCTGGACCTCTGCGAAGCTCTCCGGCACCAGGCTGGAGATTTCCATCAAGGAGAATGATACTCCCCTCATCACGGAGCAGACCCGGGATGAGGGCGGCCGGGATCTGGTATCGGAATACGGCGGCATCATTACCTCCATGATTGTGCGCAGCGGAGTTCCCATGGTAAAAATCGGCGATACTGTGGAGGAGGGAACTCTGCTGGTGGAGGGCCGTGTGCCGATCTACAACGAGGATGCCACGATTCGGGAATATCTGTATACCACGGCGGATGCGGATATCACCGTGGAACACACAATCACTTATCGTGACACCCTGCCCGCCTCCTATATTCAGAAGACATATACCGGCCGCAGGGAAAGCCGCTCTTATCTGAGAGTTGGAAGTAAGGAATTAAAGCTTCCCACGGAACGCCCCTATCTGGTGTATGATACCGTGATCCAGGGGCAAACGCCCGCTGTATTTGAGAAGCTGTCCATTCCGGTCTCCTGGGGGCAGTACGTTTATCGGGAATATATGAATGTGGAGCATGAATACACTTTGAAGCAGGCGGAAACTCTTTTAACGGAAAAAGAATTGCAATTTATTTCAAGTTTAGAGGAAAAGGGGGTACACATTATTGAAAAAGATGTTAAAATAGAGGAGAGCAGTGTGTGCTGGACCATGGATGGCTGGATTCTGGTGGAGCAGCTCACCGGACGTCTGGCACCCACCTCTGTGGGAAATGAAACATCGGACAATGGAGAACAGAATGAGTGAAGTGACATTACAGATGGATATGCCTGCGGCGCATATGCAGAAGATCTTTGGAGCAGGGGATTCCTACATCCGCAAGATTGAGCGGGATCTGCAGGTGAGTATTGTTGACCGTAACGGGCATATCGCCATAACGGGAGAGGAGCATCAGGCCAATCAGGCCTGCCGGATTTTAAGTCAGCTTACTGAGATATCCAGAAGAGGAAATGAAATTGAGGAGCAGAGCGTGGACTACGCAATTACATTAGGCATGGAAGAGAGAGAAAATATTTTAACGGAAATTGACGGGGATGTGATCTGCCACACCATAAGCGGCAAACCCATAAAGCCCAAGACCTACGGGCAGAAGCAGTATGTGGACTCCATCCGCAGCAAAATGATTACCTTCGGTCTGGGGCCTGCCGGTACCGGTAAGACCTATCTGGCCATGGCTATGGCAATCACCGCTTTTAAAAACAATGAGGTGAGCAGGATCATTCTGACCAGACCGGCCATTGAAGCAGGGGAGAAGCTGGGTTTTCTGCCGGGGGACCTGCAGAGCAAGGTGGATCCTTATCTGCGGCCTCTGTACGATGCCCTGTATCAGATCATGGGGGCAGAGAGCTTCACTAAAAATATGGAAAAGGGCCTGATTGAAGTGGCCCCTCTGGCCTATATGAGAGGCCGTACTCTGGATAATGCCTATATTATTCTGGATGAGGCCCAGAATACCACGCCTGCCCAGATGAAAATGTTCCTGACCCGTATCGGTTTTGGGTCCAAGGTGGTGGTGACCGGCGACTCTTCCCAGAAGGATCTTCCCACCGGCACGAAATCCGGGCTGGATATTGCCTCCAGGGTATTGGGAAAGCTGGAGGATATCGCCTTTATCCATCTGACCAGCAAGGACGTGGTGCGCCATCCTCTGGTACAGAAGATCGTCAAGGCTTATGACGATTATGAGACAAGAGAAAAAACGAGAAACAGAGAAAAATACGGACGAAGATAATATGGACGAATACAGGAATTATTACAGATGGTACCATCTGCTGACCGGATGCCTGCTGATGCTTGCGGCGGTGGCCGGTATCTGGATGATCGGTACCCTGTTTCAGGCGGGGCAGGATACCCTGCTGCGCAATATGGTGATCACTGCCGTAGGCATGGCAATACTGGGACTGCTGATCCGTCAGGAGGCCGCAGAACAGCTGCTGCAGTATGACAACGGGGAGCATCTGCTGCGTCTTCTGGGATGTCTGGGCATCTGTCTGATCGCAGCTCTGGTCTGCGTGTTCCTGCCTGCCGGATCCTGGCCCTTTCTGGTGATCTATATTACCCTGGCCCTGTACGGCAGTACCTTTATCGGGGCCGCCGCAGGCTCCGTGCTGCTGACCGTCACGGTACTGGCAAGCGGTGCGGGAGTGAATATTCTGGTAATGTATCTGATCAGCGGGATCATCGGTGTCAGCCTGTTTCGCCGGCTGGATATGGAATTTAAGGTGGGAGTTCCCCTGGCCATATCCCTGATGACGCTTCTGGTGTGTGTAACCGCCAATGTGGTGCTCTTTGCCAATGAAAGACTGGATCCGGAGCTGCTGGTGATTCCCGCCGCCAATGTCATTATCAGCGGTATCTTGCTGCTGGGGATATTGAAGGTTTTTTCCCAGTCGGTGATCTACCGATACCGGGTGATCTATATGGAGCTGACAGCGCCGGAATGCGAGATGCTTACCCGGCTGAAGGAGGAGGCACGGGAAGAGTATTACCAGAGCATGCATACCTCCTATTTCTGCGAACGGATCGCCGGGCGGCTGGGGTTGGACGTGCAGGCGGTAAAGGCTGCCGGATTCTACCACAAGATCGGGGCGTTGTATCAGGACACTGCGCCCGAGGACAGAGTGCGGGAACTGCTGGCCATGTTTGAAGAACAGCATTTTCCTCCGGCCATGCAGGAGATCCTCCGGGAATATCTGCTGCCGGATCGCCCGGTAAAGCGCAAGGAGACGGCAGTGCTGATTATGGCGGATGCGGTAACTGCATCCATCATCCATCTGTTATCCGTAAGCAAAGAGCGGGAGCTGGATTATGATAAGATTATTGATTCCGTGTTCCGCATCAAGCTGGATTCAGGAGTGCTCAGTCAGTGCCTGATTTCTATGAGAGAAATTACACAGATGAAGAAAATCTTTAAAGAGGAGAAGCTGTACTATGACTTTCTGCGTTGAAAATGAGACCGGGGTGAAATATCCCTTTGATGTGGAAGCAACCGTGGAAACGGTGGCGCAGGCTGTCCTGAAGGCGGAGGGCTGTCCCTATGAGGTACAAGTCAATGTCCTGCTGACGGACAATCCGGGGATCCGGGAGCTTAACCGGCAGTACCGCCGGATTGACAAGGAGACGGACGTGCTGTCCTTCCCAAATCTGGAGTATGAGCTGCCGGGCAGGTTCGAGATTCCCCGGCAGCAGGAGGCGGACTGCTTCGATCCTTACAGCGGGGAGCTGATTTTGGGGGACATCATTCTGTCGGTAGACCGGATTGCCGTGCAGGCAGAGCAGTATGGACACAGTCTGAGGAGGGAGCTGGCGTTTCTGGTGGCGCACAGTATGCTGCATCTGTGCGGTTATGATCATATGGAGCCCGAGGAAGCGGCGGTGATGGAGCAGAAGCAGGAGCAGATCCTGACGCAGCTGGGTATCACCAGGGATGCGGCAGATTAAGGGATTGCAGGAGAGGTAAGGGTACGAATGAATCAACTGGAGATCAAAAGAAAACAGATAGTATGCTATATCCATATCATAGGTTTCATTGGCCTGATGGGCATGGGAAAGCTGCTGGGTGATAACGGAATGTGCTATCTGGCAGCGGCGCTGGAGAGCGTCAGCCTGTTCACGCTGCTGCTTACAGCCGGATCGGCGGATGGGATCGCCCGGCTGCAGAAAAACCGCAGAAACAAGGGACAGTACAAGGGAGTGGCCCGGATGCGGGGGCAGCTTCTGCTGCTGCAGGGCGTGACAGGACTCCTGCTGACCGTGATTTTTCTGCTGCTGGCGGATCCGCTGGCAGAGAAGCTGTTCCGGGTGCCCTACAGTGCATCGGCGTTAAAAATACTTGCCCCGGTCATTGTGATTCAGGCCCTGGAATCGGTGCTGCTGGGATATTTTCAGGGGATCGGCAGTCAGATGCCTACCCTGATCAGTGCAGTGCTGAGGCAGGGCTTTTTTCTGGTATTCGGTTCCCTGTTCGGCAGGGTACTTGCCGGGTACGGAGATAAGGTATCCGGTCTTCTGAAAAACAGCAATTACAGCGGAATGTACGCAGCCATGGGGGTGGCGCTGGGGATTTTGCTCACAGAGCTGCTGGTTCTCCTGTTTCTGTTTATTATTTATATGGGCAGTGACCGGAAAGCTGATTTGCAGAAGAGTCAGGAGGGGCTGCGCAGAACAGAGAGTATGGGGGATACCGTGCGGCTGTACTACGGCACCGGCTGGCAGGGCATCTTTATATCTCTGCTGGCGCTGCTGCCGGTTCCGCTGGGGGCTGCGCTCTATCTGCGGACAATGATGCAGCTGGGACAGGCTGTTTCCGCTGTGGATCCGGAAAGTGGAGCGGCTGCAGGCGTGCTGACCGGGGATGCCGCCATTGCCGGTTACGGCAGCTTTTTTGGAAAATGCCTGCTGCTGTGCGGCGTCTTTATCCTGCTTCTGACATCCAGATGCTTTTCGATCTACGGAAGGCTACATGCGTCGATCCGCCGGGAGGATGCCCGCTACAGCAGGGATATGGCATCTGTGGGGCTGCATTTTGTCTGGACGGCTGGACTGTTTCTGACGGTCACCATGGCGGTAATGGCGCCCCAGATGGCCGCAGGCTTTTTCCCGGGCCGGGATGAAGGAGTAGAGCAGCTGCTGAAAGCGGGCAGTTTCATGATCCTGCTGGGCGGTCTGGTCATCCTGTTTGCCATGATCCTGCTGTCCTATGATGAACAATATCTCCTGATGGGGGCGCTGGGCATATGGCTGATTCTGGATGTGATTCTGCAGAATCTGTTTGTAAAAGCCAGCCAGTATCAGATCATCGGGGTTCTGTACGGCCTGCTGGTTTCCACAGGGCTTCTGGCGGCGGGACTTGCCGCCTATACGATCTGGCGGGGACGGCTCAGCAGGGAATATATCCGGATCCTGGGAGTACCCCTGATCGGAGCCGGAATCGCAGGTTTGGTTATGATGCTGGTGACAAAGCTTCTCGGCGCCCACCTGGGCAATCTGGTATGTCTGCTGGCGGCAGCGGTATTGGGAGCAATTGCATATGGTGTGATTTTGATCGTTACGAAAAATATTCGGGAATATGAACTGGGAGCCTTGTACGGAAAACAGGCCAGAAAGCTGTTCGGCCGTATATTTTCCTGATTTTCGGCGGATACTATGTGTGAGAAAAGGTCCTGCAGGGGTGATTCTGCAGAGCGCTTTACAGAATGCACATAGAAAAACGTCTCTTCGAGCCGTTTTTCACAAATTGTGAGAAAAAGAGGTAACGGATGAAACGGACGAGGATGACGATACAGGGGATCGGTATTTTTTGCGGAGGGCTGCTGCTTTGCGGCCTGATGGGAATGGCCGGAGGGATGCTGGGAGCAGGACTGGCCGGGCGGCAGCAGTCGGAGCCGAAGCAGCTGCAGCAGGAGGAAAATCCGGCAGCTCTGCCGGAAACTACTGCGCCTTCCTCCGGGAACGTCTGGCATAACCAGATCACGGAGGAGACGGCGGCGGAGAACGGCACGGATACGGAGCCGGTGTTCAGTGTACAGGAGACCATCAATGCGGAAACGGAATACATCCTGCGGGAAAAGGATCTGCTAAACGGTTCGGAGGTGGAAACCAGCGAGGACATGCCGGATATGTATATCGGTATGACCCGGGAGCAGTTTCTGACGGCAATGGAAAATTATGAGGCGGCGCCCCCGCTGTCGGAGAAGGAACGGGGCTTTGTGAGTCTGGAGGTACTCTCCTTTGCACCCAGCCGGGTGGTAGTACAGATGAATTACCGGTATGTACAGCCCTCCGAAAGCTTCTATATTGTGGCGATCAATGACCTGCTTGTGGTCTATCTGGAGGACCGGGAGACCGTGTATCAATATACCAATATCCATCTTTCCCAGCTGCCGGAGCAGCTGCAGCAGGAGATCATCAAGGTCATGTATATATCGGATGAGGAGAGTCTGTATGACTTTTTGGAAAACTATACCAGCTAAGGAATATGACGTTGCTGTGGTGGGCGGCGGCGCCGCCGGCATGACGGCGGCCATAACGGCGGCCAGAGCAGGCGCCGGCACGGTGCTGCTGGAGCGCAACGACCGATTGGGCAGAAAGCTGCTGATGACCGGAAACGGAAAATGCAATCTGGGCAACTGGGATCTGAAGCAGTCGGATTATTATAGTGATGATATGGCTGTGGCAGCCTCTGTACTGGATCGTTTCGGTACAGAGCAGACCATCGCCTTTTTTGCGTCTCTGGGATTGCTGGTGCGGGAGAAGCGGGGATATCTCTATCCCGTCAGTGAGCAGGCGGCAGTGGTATTGGACGTGCTGCGGTACGGATTGGAAAGGGAGCGGGCGGATGTGCTGACAGAAGCGCTGGTGCAGGAGATCCGGCAGCAGAAACAGGAGAAAGCCGGTAAGGACAGCGAGACAGGCTATGTGCTGCAGCTGCAGGACGGACGACGGCTGCATGCCCGGCGGGTGATCCTGACCTGTGGCGGCCAGGCGGCTCCGGCGACGGGCTCCGACGGCAGCGGCTACGCACTGGCCCGGGCACTGGGACATCGGGTGATCCCTCCGGTGCCCTCTCTGGTACAGCTGCACTGCGGGGAAAAATACTGCAAGGCGCTGGCAGGCGTCAGGGCAGAGGGAACGGTACGGATCTATCCGGCGGAGAGCGCGGAAAAAGGCGGAAAAGGAGCCGGAAAGTCCTGGCTCTGTCAGGAATACGGCGAGATCCAGCTGACGGAGTATGGGATCTCCGGGATCCCGGTATTCCAGCTCAGCGGCCAGGTGAACCAGCTGCTGGCGCAGGGCCGGAAGCTTCGGGCGGAACTGGACTTTTTCCCACAGTATGAAGCATCCGACTATGAGCAGCTGTGTCAGCAGAGGCTTAAACAGGCGGACCGAGGTACGGTGGAAGCGTTTTTCACCGGTATGCTACATAAAAAGATCATGAGTGTCTGTATCCGGCAGGCGGGGCTTTCCCCGGAGCAGGAAGTTTCTCAGGCGGATTCCTGGAAGCTGCGGCAGGTTTTTGCCCTGTGCCGGCGGCTGCCCTTTACGATCACCGGCAGTCATCCTTTTGAAAATGCTCAGGTGTGCCGGGGCGGCGTCAGCTTAAAGGAAGTGGACCTGCAGCTGCAGTCCAGGCGCTGCAAGGGCCTGTATCTGGCCGGGGAGCTGCTGCATGTGGACGGACGCTGCGGAGGTTATAATCTGCAGTGGGCCTGGGCCAGCGGCTTTGTAACCGGGGCGGCGGCGGGAAAGAAAGGGGAAGCATGTTACGAGTCAATCAGGTAAAAATCAGGCCCGAGGAGGGGGAGCGGGAGATCCTGCGGAAAACGGCACGGCTGCTGAAGCTTGCTCCCGGGGAAATCAGGCGCACGGAGATCCTGCGGTGCTCCATCGATGCCCGGAAAAAGCCGGACATTTTCTGCAATTATACGGTGGACGTGACTCTGCAGGATCCGGCTTTGGAAGCCGGGATCTGCAGGCGGCTGGGGCAGGCGCTGGTCAGCCGGGTATCGGACCTGAGCTATAAGTTTCCCCGGGCCGGGGAAAAAACTCTGCCGCATCCTCCGGTGATCGCCGGTATGGGACCGGCAGGGCTGTTTTGCGGGTATTATCTGGCGCTGCACGGCTATCGGCCTGTTCTGATCGAGCGGGGCCGGGATGTGGATACCCGCACCACAGATGTACAGCGCTTCTGGGACGGCGGCCCTCTGCAGACGGAGTCCAATGTGCAGTTCGGAGAAGGCGGGGCAGGTACTTTTTCGGACGGGAAACTGAATACGCTGGTGAAGGATAAATACGGCAGGAACCGTGAGGTGCTGCGGACCCTGGTGGCCCATGGGGCGCCGGAGAGGATCCTGTATGACGCCAGGCCCCATATCGGCACGGATGTATTGTCCCGGGTGGTAAAAAGCATGCGCCGGACCATACTGGCCCGAGGCGGACAGGTGCTGTTTGAAACCCGGCTGGAGGGGCTGGAGATAGAAGATGGCGGCAGGCTTACCGCCATCCGGGTCAGCGGCAATCGCAGGATCCCCTGTGAGCAGCTGGTACTGGCCATCGGACACAGCGCCCGGGATACTTTTCAGATGCTGTACGATGCGAGTCTGCCCATGGAGGCCAAGCCCTTCGCGGTGGGGCTTCGGGTGGAGCATCCCCAATCCATGATCAATCAGGTGCAGTATGGCATGACGGATCCGGGCAGGCTGGGAGCCGCTCCCTATAAGGTAACGGCGAAAGCCTCCAACGGCAGGGGAGTATACTCCTTTTGCATGTGTCCCGGCGGCTATGTGGTCAATGCCTCCTCCGAGCCGGGCCGCCTGGCGGTAAACGGCATGAGCTACAGCGGCAGAATGGGCAACAATGCCAACAGCGCCATTATCGTATCCGTATCCCCTGTGGACTACGGCGGAGAGCACCCGCTGGCAGGCGTGGAGTTCCAGCGGCGACTGGAGGAAAAGGCCTATGAGCTGGGCGGCGGTGCGGTGCCCCTGCAGCGGTACGGAATATATAAGGCATGTGTAGAACAGGGCTGCAGCCAGGCACAGCTGGAGATCCGGGAGGGAATGGGGTCCCAGCAGCTGCTGGCTGCTTACCGGAGCCAGTGGGATGCCGGGAGCGGGAATAAGGAGCAGGAAGAACTGCAGCCATGCATCAAAGGGAAATGGGCGGAAAGCGATCTCAGCGGTCTGCTGCCAGCGGAATGCAGCCGGGCTTTTGTGGATGGCATGGAGCAGTTTGGCCGACAGCTAAAGGGCTTTAACCGTCCTGATGCCATCCTCTCCGGGATTGAGAGCCGCACTTCCTCTCCGGTGAGGATTCTGCGGGAGGAAGAGAATCTGCAGTCACGGATCCGGGGCATCTATCCCTGCGGGGAGGGGGCCGGCTATGCCGGAGGAATTACCTCCGCTGCCATGGACGGCATCAAGGTGGCCGAGGTCATTGCGGCTGCCCATTGTCCTCTGAACGGCAGCATGCCCATTGTCCTCTGAACGGCAGCATTGACGGCATGACGGATTGATGTTAAAATCTACGGTAACAGTGATTATGAGCAAAGGTATCTGCGTAGCGGCGGGAAAGCACCGCAGGCGCAACTTTGCGAATGGTGCGGGCTGAACTGTTAGTATGTCCAATCCGCAAGATGAGCGACAGAAGCAGAAGGCGAGGAACAGATAAAGTGTCAACATTAAGAGAAGCGATCAGAGAAAAACAGCGCATTGTGGTAAAAATCGGATCCTCCTCCCTGCAGCATGCACAGACGGGAGATCTGGATTATATCCGGCTGGAAAAGCTGGTGCGGGAGCTGTGCGACATCCGCAACCAGGGGAAGGATGTGATCCTGGTTACCTCCGGCGCCATCGCCTGCGGCAGAAAGGCTGTGGGCATCCGGGAGATCACCGGGGAGACAAAGGAAGCACAGATGGCGGTAAAGCAGGCCTGCGCCGCTGTGGGACAGGCCCGGCTGATGATGACCTATCAGAAAATTTTTGCAGAATATAATCAGGTGGCGGCCCAGATCCTGATGACCAAGAACACCATCGTGGACAATCTGAACCGTTATAATGCCCATAATACCTTTTCTCAGCTGCTGCAGATGGGGGTGATTCCCATTGTCAATGAAAACGATACGGTGGCTACCTACGAGATTGAGATCGGGGATAACGATACCCTGTCCGCCATAGTGGCGGCATTGGTGGATGCGGATCTGTTGCTCCTGTTGTCCGATATAGATGGGCTCTATACCGATGACCCCCGCCGTAATCCCGAGGCGCAATTTATCCCCCAGGTGGATTGTCTGACGGAGGAGCTGCTGGCTATGGGAAAGGGCAGTACGGGCAGTGCCGTGGGCACCGGCGGCATGAATACCAAGCTGCAGGCGGCCCGGATCGCCACCAGCTCCGGGGTGGATATGGTCATCGCCAACAGCAGGGATATCGGCGTGCTGCACCGGATCCTGAATGGAAAGGAAGAGGGCACGCTGTTTGTGGCCCACAGGGACGATGATTTCGATCTGCCTTGGTTTGTAAATCAGCTGCACCGGCAGGATTAGAACGGGAGAATTTTTGCAGGGATGAATGAGAAGACTATGGAAGAAAAGATTGCCAGAATCAATGCCCTTTATCATAAATCCCAGGCAGGGGGGCTGACAGCGGAAAAGAAGCGGATCCGCCGGGAAATGCTGGCAGTCCGGAATGCACTTTCCCCGGCGGAGCAGCGGCGGGCCTCCTGCCTGATTACGGAGCGGCTGCTGGGACATCAGTGGCTTTACCGGGCGGATGTGCTGCTTTGCTATGTTTCCTGCGGCAGTGAGCTGGATACCCGGGAACTGATCCGGGAGGCCCTGCGACTGGGAAAACAGGTGTATGTTCCCCGGGTGCTGGAGGAACATCGGATGGACTTTTACCGGATTCAAAAACCGGAGGAACTGGAGCCGGGTTTTCATGGAATCCCGGAACCGCCGGTGACAGCTCCGGTTTATCCGGGTATGGCAGGGCGCATAGAAAACGGCGAGGCTCCTGCCCGGTGCGGCGGGGGAGTTCCCGGCAGTAACAGAAAACAGGTATTGATGCTGATGCCCGGCGTGGCCTTTGACGCCTATGGGAACCGGCTGGGGTATGGCGGCGGCTATTATGACCGCTATCTGGCGGTTCACCCCGAATTTCAGACCTATTCCATCGGCATCGGCCACAGCTGCCAGCGGGTAGCCCGGCTGCCGGTAGAGGAGACGGACTGCAGACCCTATCAGGTGATTCTGGTATAGGGTCTAGGGCCGCCATAAAGCTTTGATCCGGTATTACAGAGGGAACGATTGCATTTCCGTTGGGGCATGGGATATGGGAAACGGAGGAGAATATGGATATTGTTGAAATAGGGAAACAGGCTGCAGCGGTCAAGTACCGGCTGCAGCAGCTGAAGACGGAGGAGAAAAACAGAGCGCTGAAGCATGCGGCGGAGGCTCTGGAGACGCAAACGGAGCAGATTCTGGAGGCCAATGCCCGGGATCTGCAGAAGGGTCAGGACAACGGAATGCATCCGGGTTTGCTGGATCGTCTGCGGCTGACCCCGGAGAGGATCGCCGCCATGGCGGAGGGACTCAGACAGGTGGCGGCGCTGCCGGATCCCGTTGGGGAGTGCCTGGAGTCCTTTGACCGCCCCAACGGCCTGCATATTGAGAAGCGCCGGGTGCCTCTGGGCGTCATCGGTATTATCTATGAGTCCAGGCCCAATGTGACGGCGGATGCCTTTGCCCTGTGCTTCAAAGCGGGCAACGCCGTAATATTAAAAGGGGGCAGCGATGCCCTGGCTTCCAATATGGCCATCACCCATGTGCTGCAGCAGGCGCTGACAGACTGTGGAATCCCCGGGGAAGCCATTCTGCTGATTACGGATACGGATCGGGCCGTCACCACGGCCTTTATGAAGCTGAAGGAATATGTGGATGTACTGATTCCCAGGGGAGGAGCAGGCCTGATCCGCACCGTAGTGGAAAACAGCACGATCCCAGTGATTGAGACCGGCACGGGCAACTGCCATATCTATGTGGATCGGGATGCGGATCTGGAGCTGGCAGTTCCCATCATCGTCAATGCCAAGACGCAGCGGATCGGCGTGTGCAATGCCTGCGAGTCCCTGGTGGTGCATGAGGCGGTGCGGGAAGCGCTGCTGCCCCGGCTGCAGAAGGCTCTGGCGGAAAAACAGGTGGAGATCCGGGGGGATGAAAGAACCTGCGCCACCATACCTGGCGTGACGCCTGCCACGGAGGAGGACTATGGGCGGGAGTATCTGGACTATATCCTCTCTATGAAAATCGTGGATTCGGCGCAGGAGGCCATTGCCCATATCAATCGCTACAATACGCACCATTCCGAGAGTATTATTACCCGGAACCCGGAGACCGCACAGCAGTTTTTAAATGATGTGGATGCGGCCTGTGTTTATGTGAATGCCTCCACCCGGTTTACGGACGGCTTCGAATTTGGCTTTGGAGCAGAGATCGGTATCAGTACCCAGAAGCTGCATGCCAGGGGACCCATGGGTCTGCGGGAGCTGACCAGCTACAAGTATCAGATTATCGGCAGCGGTCAGATCCGCAGTTAAATCGTTTTTATGACTGCATGATGGGAGAATATATCGTGCTGCCGGAGGAAGCGTCCGGTCTGTATCGTGCGTAAATTTATCTGGCGAGAACAGTAATATTGTGTTAAGATGGATTCATAGCTTAGAGGAGAAACGCTCACAGCCCCAAGCGCTGCGGGCAGGGGAAAACGAAAGGAGAAAAAAATGGATTTTCTTGGAGTGTTAGTTCCTGTTATCATTGTGATCGCCCTCATTGTGATCATTTTTATGGCCGGTTATGTAAAGGCCTCACCGGATACCGCTATCATTATTTCCGGTATGCGCAAAAAGCCCAAGGTGCTGATCGGTAAGGCAGGTGTGAAGATTCCTTTTCTGGAGAGAAAGGATGAACTGAATCTGCAGCTGATCCCCATTGATGTCAAGACTTCCAGTGCGGTGCCCACGGCAGATTATATCAATATCAATGTGGATGCCACCGTCAATGTCAAGATCAGTGACAATGAGGAACGCCTGAAGCTGGCAGCCCAGAACTTCTTAAACCAGAAGCCCGATTATATCGGCAGAGTGGCCAGAGAGGTGCTGGAGGGTAATGTCCGTGAGATCGTTGGTAAGATGGCTCTGGAGGAGATGGTCAGTGACCGTCAGAAATTTGCTTCCCTGGTAAAGGAAAATGCAGAGCCTGACCTGGCAGCCATGGGTCTGGATATTATCAGCTTTAATGTGCAGAACTTTGTGGACGGCAACGGCGTCATTGAAAACCTGGGCGTGGACAATATCGTAAAGATCCAGAAGAATGCAGCGATCTCCCGTGCGGAAAGTGAGAAGGAGATTGCCAAGGCACAGGCCAACGCCAAAAAGGAAGCCAACGAGGCGCAGGTCAATGCAGAATCCGAGATTGCCATCAAACAGAATGAATTGGCGATCAAGAAGGCTGAACTGAAGAAGGAATCCGATATCAAGAGAGCAGAGGCCGATGCGGCTTATAAGATTCAGGAAGAGGAACAGCGTAAGACTGTGGAGATCACCACAGCCAATGCGAATATCGCCAAGCAGGAGAAGGAGATTCTGTTAAAGCAGAAGGAAGTTGAAGTAACAGAGCAGACCCTGGAAGCACAGGTTAAGAAAAAGGCTGAGGCTGAGAAATTTGCCAAGCAGCAGCAGGCAGACGCCCAGCTGTATGAGCGTCAGAGAGAGGCGGAAGCTTCCAAGTTTGAGACCGAGAAGGAAGCTGAGGCTATGAAGGCCCAAGCGGAAGCCCAAAAGTATAAGATGGAGCAGGAAGCGGAAGGTATTCGAACCAAGGGTCTGGCAGAGGCTGAAGCCATCCGCGCAAAGGCTGTGGCAGAGGCTGAAGGTATTGAGAAAAAGGCTGAAGCTATGGCGAAGATGGGTGAGGCTGCCGTGCTGGAGATGTACTTTAAGGCCCTGCCCGAGGTGGTGAAGAACGCCGCTGCTCCTCTGGAGAAGGTGGATCGGATCACCATGTACGGCGACGGCAACAATGCCAAGCTGACCCGGGATATCATCAATACGGTGAATCAGGTAACAGACGGTCTGAGGGATTCCACCGGCGTGGATCTGGCCGCTGTGTTGTCCGGTTTCCTGGGAGGCAAGGTAGCCAGTGACAAAACCCCTGTGCAGGTGAATCTGGTACAGGGCGATGAGAAATAATAAATAAAGAAACAGGAAAAAGATCGGGCGCTGCCTTTCTATTATCGGGCAGCGCCCTTTGAAAGGTTATCGCATTCATTGATTCACGGAAAGAAAGGGGAATTTGCGATGGAATATGTAATTGACCGTTTTTTGCGTTATGTACAGATAGATACTTGCTCCGATGAGGAAAGCAGTACCCATCCCAGTACTGCTGGGCAGCATGATCTGGCAAAATTGCTGGTCAGCGAGCTGGAGGCCATGGGTGCCCGGGAGATCACCTATGACCGGGAGCATTGCTATGTATATGCCACTGTTCCGGCTTCCGCAGGCTGTGAGGACAGGCCCGTGGTGGGCTTTATTGCCCATATGGATACTTCACCGGCCATGAGCGGTACCGGGGTGAAGCCCCGTATTGTAAAGGCTTATGACGGAAAGGATATTGTGCTGAATCAGGAATTGAATGTGGTGCTGCGGACAGCGGATTTCCCGGAGATTCTCAAATACGAGGGACAGGATCTGATCGTGACGGACGGGACGACCCTGCTGGGAGCGGATGATAAGGCTGGTGTTGCAGAGATCATGGCTATGGCGGAGTATTATCTGACCCATCCCGATGAGCCTCATGGCAAGCTGCGGATCGGGTTTACTCCCGACGAGGAGATCGGCGCCGGGCCTGACTTTTTTGATGTGACGCTGTTCGGGGCCGATGCGGCCTACACTGTAGACGGCGGGGCTCTGGGGGAGCTGGAGTATGAGAACTTCAATGCAGCCGGGGCAAAGCTGCATGTACAGGGGTGCAATGTGCATCCCGGTTCTGCCAAGGGTAAGATGAAAAATGCGATTTTGATTGCCCAGGAATTCCAGAGTCTGCTGCCTGCTTTTGACAATCCCATGTATACCGAGGGCTATGAGGGCTTCTATCATCTGGACAGCATACAGGGCAATGTGGAAGCAGTGCGGGCGGATTATATTATCCGGGATCATGACAGGACACTTTTTGAGGATAAGAAGAGGCGTTTTCTGGAGACGGCCGCTTTTCTGAATCAAAAGTATGGCGAAGGTACCGTGACCGTGGATATGAAGGATTCCTACTACAATATGAAAGAGATCATGAAGGATCACATGGAGCTGATCGACAAGGTAGTGGAGGCAATGGAGGATGAGGGGATACAGCCTCTGATTACCCCGATCCGGGGTGGTACGGACGGCGCCCGGCTGTCCTTTATGGGACTGCCCTGTCCCAATATCTGCACGGGCGGTGAGAATTATCACGGAAAATATGAATATGCCTGTGTGCAGTCCATGGAACAGATTGTGAAGCTGCTGATCGGGCTGGTGAAGAAGTTCACATAGTCCCTGAACCTGAATGACTTTTATGGTCAACAGGAATGACTGCGACGGTCAGCAATATTGAAATTAGAGATTATTAAAATTATTATTTTATTAAGGAAAATTGAATGGAAAAGATAAGGAATTTAGATATCATTGATCTCCATGGTTCTGTGCCTGCGGAGGAGACAGAACGGCAATATTACTTTATGGCAAAGGCAAAACAATATGTACAGGCATTGGCAGAGCAGCTGGGCCGTACCCCCACCTGCTGCGTTACTACCTTCGGGTGCCAGATGAATGCCCGGGATTCGGAGAAGCTGGTGGGAATTCTGCGTCAGGTGGGCTATGAGGTCACTGAGGATGAAAGGGCAGACTTTGTGATTTTTAATACCTGTACGGTCCGGGACAATGCCAACCAGCGGGTTTACGGGCGGCTGGGGGAGCTGAAAAGCTATAAGAAACAAAATCCGGCTATGAAGATCGCTCTGTGTGGCTGCATGATGCAGGAGCCCACAGTAATCGAAAAGCTGCAAAAGAGCTATCGTTTTGTGGATCTGGTCTTCGGCACCCACAATATCTTCAAGTTTGCAGAGCTTCTGTGCAGAAGCTTTGAACAGCAGGGCATGATGATTGACATTTGGAAGGACACCGACCAGATCGTGGAGGATCTGCCGGTGGAGCGGAAATATCCTTTTAAGTCCGGCATCAATATCATGTTTGGCTGCAATAATTTCTGCAGCTACTGTATTGTCCCCTATGTGCGGGGCAGGGAGCGCAGCCGTGAGCCCAAGGATATTCTCCGGGAGATTGAGAAACTGGTATCGGAGGGCGTGGTGGAGATCATGCTGCTGGGCCAGAATGTAAATTCCTACGGAAAGAATCTGCAGGAGCCGGTGAGCTTTGCCCAGCTGCTGCGGGAAGTTGAAAAAATCGAGGGTCTGAAACGGATCCGCTTCATGACCTCCCATCCCAAGGATCTTTCGGACGAACTGATCCGGGTGATGAAGGAATCTAAAAAGATCTGCCGCCATCTGCATCTGCCCCTGCAGTCCGGCTCCACCCGGATCCTGGAGCGGATGAACCGCCGGTATACCAAGGAGCAATATCTGGCGCTGGCAGAGAAGATTCGCCGGGAAATACCGGATATCGCTATCACCACGGATATTATTGTAGGCTTTCCCGGGGAGACCATGGAGGATGTGGAGGAGACCATCGATGTGATACGCCGGGTAAAATACGACAATGCCTTTACCTTTATCTATTCCAAACGGACGGGGACCCCGGCCGCGGCCATGGAAGACCAGGTGGCCAAGCTGCAGGTAAAGGAGGGCTTTGACCGGGTGCTGAAGGTGGTGCAGGATACCGCCAGGGAGCAGGTGGCCCTGTATCAGGGACAGATTGCGGAGGTGCTGGTGGAGGAAATCAATGACCATGATGAGAGCCTGCTGACAGGACGTATGTCCAACAATACTCTGGTGCATTTTCCCGGCTCGCCGGAGCTGATCGGCCGGATCGTCACCGTTTCCCTGGATCAGTGCCAGGGGTTCTATTATATGGGACATCAGATTACGAAAACGGAGAAAGACATGAAATAGAAAAGATTTTACGTTTTTCTTGAGTGAAATCGTCCTGATTTGGTGCTATAATATGTATAATAACTTAATATAAATCCAAATAAGGAGGAAAAGGAAGATGAAAAGAATTGTAGTTTTTGTTTGGCGATGAGTTTATTATTTGGTAATGCAGCGGGAGTGATGACTGTCCATGCCGAAGATAAATGCGGGCATGGTAGTATTGTGGAAACGATCAGTAGTAGTCCAGCAGGCGGCTATGATCATACTTATACCAATTCTGAGGGAGTAACGGCAGTTTGTACTGTAACATTGTATAAGCACAGTGCAAATCATGGTTGATTAAACATCATAAATAAGGAA
The DNA here is from genome assembly GCA_964523315.1 of uncultured Acetatifactor sp. GTDB lineage: Bacteria > Bacillota > Clostridia > Lachnospirales > Lachnospiraceae > Acetatifactor. The sequence goes on along the minus strand of CAZFYD010000020.1, from coordinate 3,352 downwards.
TGAGCGATATGAAACTGAAAATTTCTGCCCTGTGTGCTCTGCTAATAAATGCGTTGCTTTTATCCATAATTGGCACCTGGGGAAATTCTTCCCTGACGGTACAGGCTGCTTTTTCTTCGGCATCAGAGGAAATAAAGGAAAGTGAAGGGGAAACGCAGCAGGGAAAAGAACCTGCATTTGACTGGCGTAATGAAAAATGGAAAGTAGAAAAGAATGCAGAAGAGGGGCATTTTCTGTATGCCGCTGAATATTTTGTGAATGTGGTGAACGAGCAGAATCATTATTCCCGCAGCGTCTTTAAAGCCTGGAGGAATAACCTGTATGCATTGAACGTGTATTATCAGAAAAATAATAATGAATATTCATATACCCTCAGCTCTTATGACAGTCTTACCGGTGCAGTTACTTCGGCTCCTCTTTCCGTTCCTATACCGGAGGAGTATGCTGATTGCAAGATTCTGGTGGTGGATTTTGAAATACAAAATGAAAAGGAATGGGTATTTTTTCTGCAGATATGGCCGCAGGAGGATGACAGCAGGACGCTTGCCTATCTGGCTGTACATATGACAACGGAGGGAGAGGTGCTGTCATGGCTGGATCTCTGTACGATGATTGCGGAGTGTGGAGAACAGCTGTCCGATATCATGCGGGATCAAATGGTTTACGTCAATTGTCAGGGATATTATTTTCTGAATATTATCAGTCGGGAAGATGAACCGGAAAATAGGATTGGTTATCGAAAGAAGCAGATCTTTGTGCTGGGATCCGGACGGAGTTCCGGTGTTCCTGTGGGATAACGGTTCTTTGATGACCTATGACACAGAACAGGATATGCCGGTGCAGCTTCTGGAATCGATGAAAATCGATTTGCGCAGCGGAGATCATGCCATTTTACTGACAGAGAATGGCTATCTGTATTATGTGGACGGTCAGTCACAGCTGAACCGCTGCAATCTGCGCAGCGGGAAAAAAAATGAGAAAGAATCCACAACAAGTAGTGGCATATGAATTTACAAAAGCAAGACTTTGTGGTAACATAACTAACGGATACATCTCAGGATGTGTCCGTTTTGTAGTGCCGGAAACGGCGGCTGCACAACAGGAACAGAACCAAAGAAGCGGGCCGGTGATCCGGCAGAAGTGAGGTAATTGTGAACGAGGAAGTAAAGGTAGAAGATCTGACCCCCATGATGCAGAAATATATGGAGACCAAAGAGGAGTATCCTGACTGTATTCTGTTTTATCGGCTGGGGGATTTCTACGAGATGTTTTTTGACGACGCCCTGACGGTGTCCCGGGAGCTGGAGATTACCCTGACGGGGAAGAGCTGCGGCCTGGAGGAGCGCGCTCCCATGTGCGGCGTGCCCTACCATGCGGTGGAGACCTATCTGAGCCGGCTGGTGGCCAAGGGCTATAAGGTGGCGATCTGCGAGCAGGTGGAGGATCCGAAGCTGGCTAAGGGACTGGTAAAGCGGGAGGTGGTGAGAATCGTTACGCCCGGCACCAATCTGAACATGCAGACGCTGGAGGAGGGCAAAAATAATTATCTGATGTGCATTACGTTTACCCCCACGGGTATTGGCATGGCGGCAGCGGATGTGACCACCGGTGACTTTTATATGACCGAGGCGGAGGACCTGCGGCGGCTGATGGACGAGCTGATGAAGTATGAGCCCTCGGAGATCATTTGCAATGACGCTTTTCTGGTCAGCGGCATGGATATCGGGGACCTGCGGGGGCGGCTGCATATTGCGGTCAGCGCCATCGATTCCCACTATTTTGATGATCAGACCTGCGAACAGTGCATCCTGCGGCACTTTAAAATGAAAAGCCTGATCGGTCTGGGACTGGAGGATTTCCCCATGGGCACGATTGCGGCCGGTGCGCTGCTGCGCTATCTGTACGATACGCAGAAGACGGATCTGGGCCATATCTCCCATATCCATTCCTACCTTGCCAGCAAATTCATGCTGCTGGATTCCTCCACCAGACGCAATCTGGAACTGGCGGAAACCCTGCGGGAAAAACAGAAGAGAGGATCCCTTCTATGGGTGCTGGACAAAACCAGAACCGCCATGGGCGCCCGTATGCTGCGCAGCTATCTGGAGCAGCCGCTGATCGAGAAGGCGGAGATGGAAAAGCGTCTGGATGCCATTGAAGAATTAAACGGGGATGCGGTGTCCCGGGATGAACTGCGGGAATACTTAAATCCCATATACGATCTGGAACGCCTGCTGGGCAAGGTGACCTATAAGACGGCCAATCCCCGGGATCTGCTGGCTTTCCGCAGCTCCCTGGAGATGCTGCCGCCGATCAAAAAGGTGCTGGCTGGATTTCAAAAGGATCTGCTGGTGCAGATTGCCGGAGATATGGACGGTCTGGAGGATCTGTATGCGCTGATCGATCAGGCCATTGAGGAGGAGCCCCCGATCACGATCCGGGAGGGCGGCATCATCAAGGACGGCTATGACGAGACCATCGATATGCTGCGCAGCGCCAAGCGGGACGGCAAGATGTGGCTGGCCCGGCTGGAGGAGCAGGATCGGGAGCGCACCGGGATCAAGAATCTGAAAATCAAGTATAATAAAGTATTCGGGTATTATTTTGAGGTGACCAATTCCTTCAAAAATCTGGTACCCGAGGATTATGTCCGCAAGCAGACTCTGGCCAATGCGGAGCGGTACACCACGCCCCGGCTGAAGGAACTGGAGGATACGATCCTGAATGCGGAGGATAAGCTGGCAACTCTGGAGTATGATGTATTCTGCCGGATCCGGGATACCATCGCCGGAGAGATCGAGCGAATCCAGCGCACTGCCAAGGCGGTGGCCGGGCTGGACGTGTTTGCCTCCCTGTCCTATGTGTCGGAGCGAAACCATTATGTGCGTCCCACTCTGAATGAAAAAGGGGTTATCGATATCCGGGACGGCAGACATCCGGTGGTGGAGCAGATGATCGATCATGAGATGTTCATTGCCAATGATACCCTGCTGGATAACGGCAAGCACTGCGTCTCCATCATCACCGGGCCCAATATGGCTGGGAAATCCACCTATATGCGGCAGACGGCGCTGATCGTGCTGATGGCTCAAATGGGCTGCTTTGTCCCGGCCAGGAGTGCGAATATCGGTATTGTGGATCGGATCTTTACCCGTGTGGGAGCCTCGGACGATCTGGCCAGCGGCCAGTCCACCTTCATGGTGGAGATGAACGAGGTGGCCAATATTCTACGCAATGCCACCGCCAACAGCCTGCTGATTCTGGATGAGATCGGCAGGGGTACCTCCACCTTTGACGGGTTGAGTATTGCCTGGGCCGTGATTGAGCATATCAGCAACAAAAAGCTGCTGGG
>CAZFYD010000019.1:24007-26090 GCA_964523315.1 uncultured Acetatifactor sp. | reverse complement strand
GCCAGCTCCTCTTCGCTGAGTTGGGAATGGGTGGTGGAGGCCGGATGGATCACCAGACTCTTGACGTCCGCCACATTGGCCAGCAGGGAGAACAGCTCCAGATTATCGATGAAATCCTTGGCTTTCCGGGCATCTCCCTTGATCTCAAAGGTAAAGATGGAGCCGCCGCCGCTCGGAAAATACTTCTGATACAGTGCCTGCTGCTGAGGATCTTCGGATACGGAGGGATGATGCACCTTCTCAACCTGAGGATGCTTCTGCAGATACTGCACCACCTTCAGGGCATTTTCCACATGGCGCTCCACTCTCAGGGACAGGGTCTCCAGCCCCTGCAGGAAGATAAAAGCGTGGAAGGGTGACAGGGTTGCGCCGGTATCCCGCAGCAGGATCGCACGGATCTTGGTCACAAAGGCTGCCGGGCCCACTGCCTTAGTGAAACTGACGCCGTGATAGCTGGGATTGGGCTCCGTCAGGGAGGGGAATTTGCCGCTGGCCTCCCAGTCAAATTTACCGCTGTCCACGATGACGCCGCCGATAGTCGTGCCGTGACCGCCGATAAACTTGGTAGCGGAATGTACGACAATATCTGCTCCGTATTCAATGGGGCGCACCAGATAGGGAGTGGCAAAGGTATTGTCCACGGCCAGAGGGATCTTATGGTCATGGGCGATCAGAGCCAGCTTCTCGATATCCACCACATCGGAATTAGGATTGCCCAGGGTCTCGATGAACAGCACCTTGGTATTGTCCCGGATCGCCGCTTCCACCTCTTCGTAGTTAGAGGGATCCACAAAGGTGGTGCTGATGCCGTAATCGGCCAGAGTGTGGGCCAGCAGATTGTATGTACCGCCGTAGATATTCTTCGCCGCCACGATATGGTCTCCTGCATGGGCCAGATTCTCAAAGGTATATGCAACAGCCGCTGCACCGGAACCCACTGCCAGCGCTGCAACACCGCCCTCCAGAGCAGCTATTCTCTTCTCAAACACATCCTCCGTGGGATTGGTCAGTCTGCCGTAGATATTACCCGCATCACTTAAGTTGAATCTTGCCTGGGCGTGATCGCTGTTGCGGAACACATAGGAGGATGTCTGATAGATGGGAACCGTTCTTGCGTCCGTCACCGGATCCGGCTGCTCCTGCCCCACGTGAAGCTGTAATGTCTCAAACCTTAATTTCCTCTCTGCATATGCCTTTTTGCTCATAACCCTTACCTCACTTTCTTATTTGATATAATTCCCATCGGTTTACAAGGAATAATAAACCAGTTTTCTCCATTTGTCAACTGTGTTTTTAAAAAAAGTTAATCTGATGCGTAGTGTCTCCGGTACTCGTTCGGCGTACAGCCCACCATATTCAGGAAATGCCGGTTAAAATTGGACAGGTTATTATATCCGCAGTCAAATGCAATATCCGCAATCTTCTTTTCCGTAGACGTCAGCGCCTCGCAAGCCGCATTGATCCGCAGCTGTGTCAGATGCTCGATAGCGCCGATTCCCACCGCTTTTTTGAAACAATTCATAAAGTGACTCTTGCTGAGATGCACCAGCTCTGCCAGTTGAGCCACGGTAATATCCTCCTGAAAATTCTCCGCCATATATTCCAAAGCAGGACGGACGATTCTGCTGTAGCTGATCCCGTTATCCTGTCGGCGTATCCTGCCGGCATCACCCTCCAGCAGCCAGAACAGTCGCAGCAGTTCGCTTTTCAGCAGCAGATCCATCCTTGGCTGGTTGCTTTGGGCACAGGAAAAAATCCGGATCACCGCCGCTTTTATCTCGGGGTAATCCTGCGCCTCCCGGGAAATATGTACCTCCATCTTCCTAGTTCCGTTTATCAACGGCCGGATGCACTCACTGCTGCAGCGGTCGTTGCTGTTCGCTCCCAGCATGGTCGGATTGAAAACCAGTGCATGGTAGACCAGCTCGCTGTCCCCGTAGGGATAAGCGGCGTGCAGCATATTGGGAGGCAGGATCAGGATATCTCCCTCCCCCGCCTCGAATCTTCGGTTGTCGCAGATAAAGGCTCCCCGCCCCAGCAGAATATAGTTGAGTTCAAATTCATTATGCCAGTGCATCGGCAC
>CAZFYD010000019.1:20536-23907 GCA_964523315.1 uncultured Acetatifactor sp. | reverse complement strand
AGGAGGGTGCATATGAAATTTGTAAATGACAACGGCGCATTGGTTTTTTATCACCAGGGGGAAATGGTCAGAATTGAAGCTTGGGGAAACGATTCTTTACGTGTGCGTTCCACCATGGCTTCCCGATTTACCGGGAACGATTGGGCATTAACGGAAACCGTCAGCGAAAAGAAAGCGCAGATCACGATCACAAAGGAAGATCACTGGGTTGGGGACGGCACCATCGACAAGAGGGAAATTGCTTCCATCACCAACGGCCGCATTAAGGCGGTGGTGAATTTTGCGGGAATCCTTTCCTTCTACAAGGATGACGCGCTGATCCTGCGGGAGTATTACCGTTCCTACGATGGTACGCTCTCCAGAGAGAGCCGCTGCCTGAAGATAGTCAACCGTGAGTGGAAGGGCGTTATCGGCGGCAGCGAGTATTCTTTAAATGTGAAATTCGAGAGCAACAAAGGGGAAAAAATCTTCGGCATGGGCCAGTACCAGCAGGAATGCATGGATCTGAAGGGCTGCGTGCTGGAGCTGGCACAGCGCAATTCCCAGATCTCCGTGCCCTTCGCCGTATCTTCCCTGGGATACGGTTTCCTGTGGAATAACCCTGCGGTGGGACGTGTGACCTTCGGCAAGAACTATACGGAGTGGATCGCAAGGGCAACAAAGGAAATGGATTACTGGATCACCGCTGCCGATACCCCGAAGCAGATCCTTGCCAACTATACGGCAGTGACCGGACATGCCGAGATGTTCCCCGAGGATCTGATGGGCCTGTGGCAGTGCAAGCTGCGCTACCGGACCCAGGATGAGGTGCTGACCGTTGCCCGCCAGTATCAGAAGGAGGGTATCAAGATCGACCAGATCGTCATTGACTTTTTCCACTGGACCGTTCAGGGAGACTGGAAGTTTGATACCAAGTACTGGCCGGATCCCAAGGCAATGGTGGACGAGCTGCACCGGATGGGCATCAAGGTGATCGTCTCCGTATGGCCCTCCGTGGACCGCAAGAGTGAGAACTTCGGCCCCATGATGGAGAGAGGCCTGCTGATCCGCACCGAGCGGGGCGCTGCCCAGACCTACGACTATCAGGGCGACTGCGTGGAGATCGATCCTTTCAATCCGGAAACCCGCAAATATGTGTGGGAGGTATGTAAGAAAAATTATTATGATTACGGCATAGACGCTTTCTGGCTGGATAATTCCGAGCCGGATTACGGGGTATATGATTTTGAAAATTACCGCTACTGCGACGGCCCGGCGCTTGCCGTCAGCAATATGTATCCCCAGATGTACAGCCGTGTATTCTATGACGAGATGAGCAAGCTGGGCAAGGGCAGCGTGGTCAATCTGCTGCGCTGTGCCTGGGCAGGCTCCCAGAAGTACGGCAATGTGGTCTGGTCCGGCGACGTGCCCAGCACCTTTGAAGCCTTTGCCGATCAGCTGCAGTGCGGCCTGAATATGGGGCTTGCGGGAATCCCCTGGTGGACCACGGACATCGGCGGCTTCATGACCGATGATGTGGACGATCCCGATTTCCGACAGCTGCTGATCCGCTGGTATCAGTTCGCCGTATATTCTCCGGTGCTGCGGATGCACGGAGACCGCGGCCCTTACAATATCCAGGCTCTGGATGACAGGGACTGGGGCGGCGGATATCTGCATACCGGCCAGCCCAACGAGCTCTGGAGCTACGGCGAGGATAATTACGCCATCATGAAAAAATACTACGATGTCCGCATTTCCATGCACGACTACATCAAAAAGCTGTATGAGGAGGCCCATGTAAACGGCTCTCCGCTGCTGCGGGCCATGTTCTATGAATTCCCCCAGGATCAAAAATGCTGGGAGCTTCAGGATCAGTATATGTTCGGCGATAAGTACCTGACAGCGCCGATCCTGCATCTGAATCAGTTCAGCAGGGATGTGTACTTACCGGAGGGCAAGTGGAAGCTGACCTCTACCGGAGAGATCTACGAGGGCGGCTGCACCGTAACTGTGGATGCTCCCATCGATTATATGCCGGTATTTGAAAGACAATAAACTTGTCCGGCAGGCATGACAAGGGGCTGGGCACCGATTGGTGTCCGGCCCCTTGTCGTATCCTGACCGCCCCGCATCAAATATTCCTTTTTTCCAGTTCCAAAAGATACCGCTTCACCTCTGTTCCGCAGCCAAATCCGGCAATATCTCCGTTCTTATGGATCACCCTGTGACAGGGGGTAAGAATCAGAATGGGATTTTTGTGGTTCGCCTGCCCTACGGCCCGAACCGCTCTGGGATTGCCGATAGCGGCAGCGATATCCGCATAGCTTCGTGTTTCCCCATAGGGAATGCTGCGCAGCTGCTCCCATACCCGCTGCTGAAATGCGGTTCCTGCGCCGCCTATGGGCAGATCAAACTTCCTTCTCCTGCCCTGAAAATAGGCATTCAACTGCCGACAGGCTTCCTCTAACAGTTCCGAGTGCTGCAGGTTTTCCCGGTCCGGCGCCGGTTCTATGGCTTCCTCCTGCAGATAAAGCCTGATAATTCTGTTGTTTTCCTCACAGATCCTTAACAGTCCTATGGGACTTTTCAAAACACAGCTGTCCATCCTTTTGTATTCCCCGCATGTTTTGGCCGGTTCTTTGCCCCGTATACCCTCAGTCCAGAATCGGCAAATGATTCAGGCAGGGGGTCAGATGCATCATATGGTGATTTGTCATGGGCGTTAAAATCATGCCGCCTCTCGTCAGCCTTCCCCAAAATACCAACAGCCACACGGAACGGAAATCCGTAGTTACGCCCCCCACTTCCAATATTTTCATAACCCATTCCTCGGGCACCATGGATTGTATCTGCTCCAACGTCAATTTCTCTATGATACTGCGAGTATTCTTTCCCACTGCGAGCATATATTCCCGTAGTGCATCCACACAGATTTTCTTTCCGAACATAACCGCTTCGTCAAATTCCAACGCATTCCCGGTATCCGTTATGGACGCGCCCGTTTTTCTTTGCCATTCCTCATTAAAGATCTGCTCCTGATCGGCCATCAAAATATTACTGACCAGATCTTCTATCCGGTAGGTGTGCCAGAACTGCCAGACCATGGGCACCGTTTTGGTTCCTGCATAATGCAGGTTCGTATCACACCATTCTCTGGGCACTATCGCATTCTGGTTCCCCGACATCATATAATCCAAAACATAATCCGCAATGGTCTTTTCGGCTCTTCCCGAAATTTCAGCAGGATGTACCAGGGCATGAACCTCCAATGTCAGTTCCCGTATCTTTTCAATATCCGTTCCTTTTAAAGCATGCTTTAACTCCTCATAGCTTTCTCTGATTGGTGCATATAGCGTCTCTTTAGTCATCAGATAAACTCCTTTCATCCG
>CAZFYD010000019.1:0-20436 GCA_964523315.1 uncultured Acetatifactor sp. | reverse complement strand
CTCTGATTGGTGCATATAGCGTCTCTTTAGTCATCAGATAAACTCCTTTCATCCGCCGCTGTGCGCATTCCCTGACCGCATACGCCGGCCTGATATACGGACCCGTAGGCTCTCTATATCGCCCCAATCAGCGCATAGATCACGGTCCCTGCCACGCCGCTGCCTAAGATGATCGTAACGGCATTCATTTTAAACTTTCTGAGTAAGAAAAGCGCCGCCGCAAAAATACTCAACTCCACCACCCGGAAATTGTCCGGCACAATCTCCTGCAGCTCCGCCCGGAACAGACCCAGCATCAGAATGGAAGCGCCTGCCGACGCAATCAGGGCTACCACCGCAGGCCGCATGGCTCCCAGCACCACCTGAACGCCGCTGACGGTACGGTATTTATAGTAAAAATGGGCCAGAGTCAGACAAATGCAGAAGGACGGAATGATACAGCCCAGGGTGCAGATCAGCACGCCCGGAATCCCTGCAATCCTCATCCCCACAAAGGTCGCCGAGTTGATCGAGATCGGTCCCGGCGTCATCTCGGCCACTGTAATCAGATCAGAGAACTCCTCCAGGGTCATCAGCCCATAGATATTCACGATCTGCTCCTGAATCAGCGGAATGGCCGCATAACCGCCGCCCACGCTGAACAGGCCCACCTGAATAAATGCAAAAAACAATTTCAACAGCAGCATCTACTCACCGCCTTTCTTTTTCCTGAGCGTAACCGCCAAATCCACAAGCCCTATGCCAAGGCAGGTCAGAATCACCAGCATGGCGCTGACACCCAGAAGATACGTGGCGATAAAAGCAATTACCATCATCGCAATATACAGAATCCTCCTGGTTTTCAGCACATTGCCCGCCAGATTGATCACCACGTCAAAGATCACCGCCGCCACGCCGGCCCGCATCACCTGCAGGGCTATGGCGATATAGGGATTAGTGCGGAACTGCTCATAAAACAGGAATATGATGGAAATGATAATCATGGGCGGCAGAATCGTACCCAGCACGGCCGTCAGGGAACCTACCACACCGGCCATACGGTAGCCGATAATCACGGAAGCGTTGACCGGCAGGGGCCCGGGCGCCGACTGGGTGATGGCGGTCACATCCAGCATTTCGTCCTCATCCAGCCATTTCAACTCCTCCACATATCTTTTTTTCATCAGGGAGACAATCACAAATCCCCCGCCAAAGGTACAGGCACTGAGCACAAACATGGATCGGAACAATGTCCACAGCTTACCATAGTCTTTCTTCATACCAGTCTCCATTCTTCTGCGCTTTCTTTCAAAAAGAATCTACCACAAATCCTATTATTTGTAAAATATTCATATTTATAACCCGTCAAATCACCGGGAAACAGAAAAAACATAGCATCCGCTGATGTCCGCCCCGGGGATTGGCGCAGTACCGTGCTCCTTTCCCTCAGTCCTTCTTCTCCGGCAGTTCCATCTCCCGCAGCTTTTCTTCCATTGCAAAATTGCGGCCCTCGGGCTGTTGCTCCTGCCACTCCTGCAGCTGCTGCCGGTTATGGCGCTCCACCTCCCGGCGCAGCTCCTGGGCGGACATGCGGGCAGCGCCCTGCCCCCAGATGATCACCTGCTCCAGCGCATCGGAGGTGGCCACTGTCACCTGATACTTTTTGCCGATGCGATGCACGGTTTTTTCGATATATTGGTCGGCGGTCTCCGCCTCCCGGGTATAGACCACATGGATATTGTGATACTTCTGCACCGTGCCGGGGCTGCCCTTCACCTTGTAGGCGTCGTACACCAGGATCAGCGTATCCTGAATATAGCCCTGATAATTGCAGAGGATGTCCATCAGCTTGGTTCGAGCGCCCTCCACATTGTCCCGGGCCATCTTGCGCAAATCCTCCCAGGCAAAAATAATGTTGTACCCGTCCACCAGAAGATAGCGCTCCTGCTGCCGGGGCGTCCCCTTATAAACCGGCTCCTTCGGCGGTGCAGATGGTTTTCTCGGCGCTGCCTGCCGGTTCCAGGGGTTTTTATCCAGCGCCCTGGTACCGTAGGTGCGCAGATAGATCTCCTCGATCTCCTCCTGGCTGATAAACCGGTCATCCCGGGAACAGAATCTGGCCGGGGCAAGAGCCGCTTCAGGCTCCTGCTGCTTCCCCGCAGTGTCCGGCAGAAGCTGCCGCAGCTTTTCAGCGGTATCCACATGGGCATAGTCGTCCACCTGATCCCAGGGAACCTGAAAGCCCGCCCCATGGGCGCAGAAAACGGAACCGGCGGGGTTCTCCGTATCGTGCTCCGGATCATAACCGGAGGCCGCAATCACCTCCTCGGCATTATGACAGGGGGCATAGCCGTGAAAACGGCAGGATAGGCGGCCCCTGCCCCGGGTATAGGCATTTACCTCCATCTGATAGCCGTTTAAGGTGGCCGCCGGTGCAGTTCCCCGGAGAATACTGCGATCCCCCGCAGTCTCCGGATCCTCAAAGCTGCCGCTCTTTTTCTGAATATCACTCATGGCCCGGCCCAGGTTCTCCGTGGGCAGCTCCAGCGTGTAGGCATAGACCGGCTCCAACAGCTGACACTTTGTTTTCATCAGTCCCTGGCGCAGCGCCCGATAGGTGGCCTGACGGAAATCCCCGCCCTCCGTGTGCTTCAGATGGGCCCGCCCGGCGATCAGTGTGATCTTCATATCGGTTATGACCGATCCGGTCAACACCCCCACATGCTGCTTTTCCTTCAAATGCGTCAGGATCAGCCGCTGCCAGTTCAGATCCAGCTCATCCTCGCTGCAGTCCGCCTGCAGCACCAGACCGCTGCCTGCCTCTCCCGGCTCCAGCAGCAGATGCACCTCCGCATAATGGCGCAGAGGTTCAAAATGCCCCACACCCGTGACCGGCTCCGTTATGGTCTCCCGATAGACGATACTGCCCGCCCCAAAATTTACCCGCACACCGAAGCGCTGGGCTATCAGCTCCTGCAGAATCTCGATCTGGACCTGTCCCATGACCTGGGCATGGATCTCTCCGGTGCTCTCCTGCCACAGGATATGCAGCTCCGGGATTTCCTCCTCCAGCTGGTACAGATTTTTCAGCATTTTATGCACGTCACAGCCCTCGGGCAGCTCCACCCGGTAGCTGAGCACCGGCACCAGACTGGGCTTTTCCCCATCCGCCTGGGCCCCCAGCCCCTGGCCGCTGTAGGTCCGGGACAGTCCGGTAACGGCACAGACCGTTCCCGCCTTGGCCTCCTCCGCCAGCTGGTACCCTGCGCCGGAATAGATGCGTATCTGGTCGATCTTCTCACCGTCCAATACCCCTTTGACCCTCAGACTCCCCCCTGTCACTTTCAGATTTGTCAACCGGGTGCCATTTGCATCCCTCTCAATCTTATACACTCTGGCAGCCAATTCCCCGCCGTATACCGGCTCATAGGTATACCGGGCGATCCCCTGCAGCAGTTCCTCCACTCCCTGCTGTCTCAAAGCGGATCCGAAGTAGCAGGGAAAGACCCTGCGTCTGCTGACGGCCTCACGGATCTCCTCCTCCGTCAGCTCATCCCGCTCCAGAAAGGCCTCCATCAGCTCCTCACTGCACAGCGACAGCTGCTCCAGCCATTCCTGCCGCTCCTCCTGTCCGCTGAAATCCACGCAATTCTCGTCCAGCTGCTCCCGGAGCTGATTGAATAACGCCTGTGACTGCGTCCCCGGCTGATCCATCTTATTGATAAACAGAAATGTGGGGATCTCATAGCGCTTCAACAGTTTCCACAGCGTCTCCACATGCCCCTGTACCCCGTCTGCACCGCTGATGACCAGAATCGCTGCATCCAGTACCTGCAGAGTTCGCTCTGTCTCGGCAGAGAAGTCCACATGTCCCGGGGTATCCAGCAGGGTGATCTCCCTTTCTTGACCATTACAGTCAACAATAATCTGCGCCTGTTTGGAGAAGATCGTAATCCCTCTGGCCTTCTCCAATATATGGGTATCCAGAAAAGCATCTCCATGATCGACTCTGCCCGGCTTGCGGATCCCGCCGGTCAGATACAGGATACTCTCCGCCAATGTAGTCTTACCCGCATCCACATGGGCCAGAATGCCCACCACCAATTTTGTATGTCCCTTACCGCTCATCTCCGTTGCTGCTCCTTCAGTCCCATCTGTCAGGCGGCCCCGGTTCCCGGCCGCTAGACTCTTTTTCTACAGGGAAAAAGCGTTAGAAGCCCAGATCCTCTCCCACCAGGATCACTTGTATCCGACCCTTGTGCCGGGAAAATCTGGTCATCAGGAACTGGCAGCAGATCGTATCCGGGGACTTGCAGTCGGCGCAGGCGCCCGTCACCTTGCAGGGTGTCTTAATGGGAAAACGCTGGGTATTGCAGGTGGCGGCAATATTTCTGGCACGGTACACTGCGGCATCCGTGTCCTTGCAGACCTTATTCATGCCCACGATCATCAGCACATGCCTGGGGCCATAGGCAATAGCGGATACCCGGTTGGAATTGCCGTCGATGTTCACCAGGATTCCATCCTCCGTCACCGCATTGCTGCTGGACAGAAAATAATCGGCATCATAGGCAGCCAGCTCCATTTTGCGCTTTTCCTCCGCTGTGGGGGCTGCCTCACGGTTATAGACCCGATAATTCCCCTCAATCACCGCCCGCTTTAAGCCAATCTCCTGCACGCTCAGAGAGCCGCCCCAGCTGATGCTGCTGCCCTCGGGGATCAGCTCCAGCGCTTTCTGCAGCGCCTCCTCTTTGGTAGCGGCATAATAGCCCTCCATATTCCGGCTCTCCAGCCCCTTGATCACTGTAGCTGCCAGCAGTTCATTTCTTTTTACTCTGTTTGCATCCATTGCTCTTTCCTTCCCTTCTGTCTGTCTGTTCTCTTCTGCTATCTCTCTTGGGGATCCCCAACGAGGTTCCCCAAGAGAGCATCAGCAGGATCTGACGCCTGTTCCTGCAAATGTCTGTCGGTTTTGAGGGAATCTCTGAAATTCCTTAAAATACAGGCATCTTTTCTGTCGTATTTCCTGTCATTATTCCTGTTTTTTCATCTGTCAGGTTCATTTTCTGACACGGGTGTCTCTTCTGATTGCGGTTTTCTAAGGATTTTCCCTGCCGTTGTCTTCTCCCTCGGTCTGCTCCAGAATCTCCGAGATCTTCTGAATCAGTTCATCCTCCTTCAGCCGGAACTTGATCTCCACACGCCGGGAAGCATCCATATCAATCTCATTGCTCCCCTCCTTATAGATAGGGCTGCTGTAGGACCTGCCGTTGATGGTCAGCATGGACTGCAGCTGCTCAATCTTTGCCTCAGTGAGGCCGTTTTCCGGATCCAAGATATACCGTGCCACGGCGCTGGCACGCTCCGAGGACAATTCCATATTATGCTGGTAGCTGCCGTCCGTATCCGTATGTCCTTCAATAATGATCTCAGCAATATAGTCCCGGTACTGACCCTGCAGCAGCACATCCAGGTACATAGGAATGATCTCCGACAGCGTGGCCTTGCTGGCGCTGGTCAGATTTGCGCTGCCGTACTGGAACAGCACATCCGAGGAAAAGGTGATGGAACCGTTCTGTGCATCCACCTTCATGCTGGAATTGTTGAATTTGGTCTGCAGCTCTCCGATAATATCCGTCCTCACCCCTACAATATCCTGCAGCTGGCTCCTGGTGGATTCCAGTTCCCCTCTGGCCTCGTCTATCTCCAGGTAGGCGGCGGCCAGTTCTTCCTGGGTCAGCGCCGCTGCGTCATAGGCCTCCTGAAGCCTCAGCAGGGAATCCTCCAGATCCCTTTTGGATGCGTCGATCTCCTCCCGATAATTCTCCAGATCTCCCCGGGCCAGCTCCAACTCCTCCGTAGCAATATCCAGCTTCTGTTTGGCCGCATTCAACTCGATCTGGGTCTGCTCCAGATCTGTGGTTTTCTGTTTATAGATTGCCAGCGTAATGGCAATAATCAGGATGAAAATCAGCAAAAGAGCCGCCATCATGTCCGAGTAGGACTGCCAGTAGCTGGGTTCTGCAAACGCCTCTCTTTTTCGTTGTTTCCGCATTTTTCTCCTTTCCTGCATATCCGCTTTCATGCATATCTGAAGCCCGACTTTCAGGTCTTGTCTGCATTTATCCTATCGGCATTGCCTTGCGCTTACATGCCATGCGTCTCCGCATAGGTATACAGCTGGTTGCTGATCTCCTCGTTGATCGCATCGCAGGTGGCGTCAATCCGCTCCGCCTGCTCCTTAAGCTGCTTTGCCAGTATCTCCTGCCTGCCCATGGTCTCCTCCAAAGTCTTCTGCAGGGAGAGATTGGCCTGCAGCAGCGCCTGAGTCGTCTCTGCCATGCTGCGGTAATTGTCTGCATAGACCTCCTGGGCGCTGCAGGCCCTCTGCAGGGATGCCCCCAAACGGTCAAAATCCGCTCCCAGACCGCGTTCCATCCGGGCGGCAAACTGCTGGGCCATCTTATCCAGACTCTCCGCCTGCTCTCTGGACTCACTCTTGAGCAGCTCCGTCATCTGCTTCAGGGAATTGGCCATATTAGCCTGGTAGACAAGCATGGCTTTGGTATTTTCGTCCGTACTGCTTACCACGGGTTCCACGCATTCTCGGAAAGCCGCCAGAAACTCCTGCAGCTTATCATAGGCGTCCGCCATAACGCTGCGATAGGCAAACTGGAACACCAGGGAGAACAGAATGCCGTACACAGAGGTGTGAAACGCCACCTTCATGCCGCTGAGCAGGGGACCCACATTGTCCGAGATCGTATAGATATCGTTGCCGTTGAAGGAACCCAGGCCGATGGACAGTCCGATAAAGGTGCCCAGAATGCCCAGACCGGTCATGGTGCCGGAGATAGCGGAATTGTAATAGCTCATGCCCGCCTGATCCAGCAGATCCTCATGGATATAGCTCTCGATATCACAGCTTCCCATCAGACCGTGCCTGGTCTGAAAACCGTTCATCTTCCTCTGATAACGGTAAAAAGCCTCATCCAGTATATCATCCCCAAACACCTTGCTCTTGGTGCGGTAGGTCTCCCACAGCTTGTGATCGCCGCCGTCATACGCCTTATAGATTTGATCCGCCGCATCCAGCAGCTTGTCCGTCATGCGGTTGAGTCTGGCGAAGCTGGAAAAGGATACCAGAAACAGAATACCGATCAACAGCAGGAAAATCAAATTAATGACCAGATTGCTGACCGAGGATATCTCCCCGGTGAACACGCCGTTCACCGCCAGCACAAAAACCACCACAAAGATATATACCGGGAACAGGATATAATACATTCTATTTTTCATTGTTTCCTTTCTATGCATATCATGGGCTGTGCCCATGATATTGCATCAATACGTATTTGGAAGTGAAACTTCCACACTTCTTCTCCTTGTTTTGGGTTATGCCCCAAAGCATTTTACATATCTTATCATATTTTTATTTTCCTCACAAGTTATAAACGAAAACTCAGAAATTGTTATAAACGAAAACTCAGAAATTGTTCAACAAAAAATCCATATGCAACATTTCTGTCACATATGGATGCTGTTATAAATATTGCACGCTCCCCGGCAGCTATACTGCCAGATCGACGTGATTCCCCGTGAGTGCCTCCGCCTGCAGGGACTTGGCGTTTTGCTCATAAGGATTGTCTTCATTATATTGGATCTTGGTGGATGTGGTGCCGCCCGCCACATAGCTTCGCCCGCATTCCGGACACACGCCCATATGCAACTGCACGCTGGCCTGCAGCACTTTGCCGCCTTCAAGCGCCGCCTTTTTGTAGGCGTTGGACACATGCTCCTGCTCATGGGCCATCACTGCCGATCCCGCCGACTCCGGAGAAATATGGGCTGCAGCCTTGAAGCTCACCATCTCATCGGAGCCGTCCTGATATTTTCTCTCCTTGCAGGTCTGGCACTCCACCCGGCCCGCTCTCTTGGCTGCCCGGCTGTACTCTGCCCCCTCTGCAGTATCCGCAGCTCCGACAGGGGACGCTTCTCTGACCGTATCCGCTCTGTCAGCACCTCCGATGGAACCGCTCTTCTGAAAACCCACGCTGTATGGTATATTACCGATTCCCGTAATCCTGATTCCCACCGGATCTCACTTCCTTTCTGCTTCGCACTGTAATGGGTTCTTCTTAAATTTATAGTAACGATAAATCGTCGAAAAGTCAAGGGGTATTACCTGTTTTCGGATCCCGCCTGTTACTATTTACAGCCGATTTGGACAGATACACAGATTCATCGAGCTTGCTCGTAAGAAGCTGTATATCTGTTCCAAATCTGACTGCGTAGCAGGAACCTCCACCCAATGAGCAAAACACGGCTGCGCGTAAGAGCTGCGCAGCAGCGGGTTTTGCGAATGCAGCGTGGAGGGGCTGTAAATAGTAACTCCCGCCTGACTCCTCTGACGGAATGTCTGCGGAGGTCTACAGGTACTCCCGCAGATCCCTGATCAGAGTCTCCTCCGCCCGGATAATCTTCTCCGTCAGCTTCTTACTGTCCTGATCAGCCGCCTGGTATTGGTGCAGATACTTATACAGGGATTTGACTCCCATATTGCAGCCGTCGGTCACCAGATCCGCCACCACTCTGTCGGAATCCTCCCCGCCCAGCTTCATATTGGTTTTTACCCAGGACATCATTTTCGCCATGGTTGCGGGCTCTTTGCCCTCGTCATGGCATCTCAGCAGATACTCATGGGTCTCACTCCCCAGCTGGGAATGAGTCTCCTTGCTCTGAATCAGCAGATCCTTCAGATGCTCATCCTTTACATGATCCATTACATCATCGAGAGACGAAATTCCCATTTTGATCCCTGAATTACACTCTCTCAGCAGTTTGACTGTATCGTCTTCCATGTTTTGCACACTCCTATCTCGGTTAAGTCCCGCTTTTTCGATAGTATGTGCCGTAAACGGAAAAATATGTATTAACAAGTTACGATTCACAGCCGATTTGGACAGATACGCAGATTCGTCGAGCTTGCTCGTAAGAAGCTGTATATCTGTTCCAAATCTGACTGCGTAGCAAAAGCCTCCACCCAATAAGCAAAACACGGCTGCTATAGCAGACGTAAGAGCTGCGCAGCAGCGGGTTTTGCGAATGCGGCATGGAGGAGCTGTGAATAGTAACATTAACAATTTTTTTTCGCTGTTAACTGATCGTAACAGACATAGAGCTTCTGCACGCCATTTTCCAGAATATAATAATGCCGGATATAGGGCACCAGCAGAATCAGGAGCAGGAGCACCAGGACAAACAGCATCAGTTCCGGGGACAGCACACATCCCAGAATCGCCAGCATGGTCAGAAGGGCGAAGGTTACCGTCACAATCAGATGAACCAGCCTCTCATGCTGGAAAAAACCGATCTGCACCAGCAATTCCTCCCGCAAAGCCTGCCTTTCCACCGCAGTCATCCGCTCCGCATTCTCCTGTGACAAAAGCTCCTCTGTCCGGAAAATATAATTTTTCAGCCGCTTTTCCATACTCTCCCTCCGTTTTCTCTTTTTTTTCAAGGATAATTATAGTATAATGTGCAAAAAGGGCAGAGTCAAGCCGCCGGGCAAAGCGACTGCGAAAATACGCATTTTTTGTTACTATTCACGGCCGGTTTGGACAGATACACAGATTCGTCGAGCTTGCTCGTAAGAAGCTGTATATCTGTTCCAAATCTGACTGTGAAGCAGGAACCTCCACCCAATGAGCAAAACACGGCTGCTATAGCAGACGTAATAGCTGCGCAGCTGCGGGTTTCGCGAATGCAGCGTGGAGGGGCTGTGAATAGTAACCATTTTTCTCGTGGCTCTGTCCACAGATGGCCGAAATCCAACGAAACGAGGAAGATACCATGAAATTACATAAACCCTTATACCGAAACCTGTTGTTGCTGACTTTATTCCTCCTGCTAACCGCCTGCGATGCCATCCCCCGGGATACCGCCGGTTCCCCCCTGAATGCCGTCCCTGCCCCGACAGCCGCCGAGACCACATCCCCCGCTCCGACTCCCCAGCCCACGCCCCTGCCTCCCCCCACTCCCTTTCCGGAGTACGACATCACGCTGATGATGGTAGGTGACAATCTGATGCATATGGGCATCGTGCGCAGCGGCCAGCAGGAAGACGGCAGCTACGATTACAGCATGCTGTTTGAGGGCATCTCCCCACAGCTTCAGTCCGCCGACATCAAAATCATCAATCAGGAAACCATCCTGGGCGGCAATGACCTGGGCTTTTCCGGTTTCCCCTACTTCAACTCACCCACCGAAGTCGGAGATGCCATCGCCGCTGCCGGTTTTAACATCGTACTCCATGCCTCCAACCATGCGGCGGATCAGAAACTGCAGGGGCTGAAAAACTGCGCCTCCTTCTGGCAGGAGCGGCACCCGGACGTCATGATGCTGGGCATCTGCGGCGAGACAGCTTCCGGAGCAGAAACAGCTTCTGCGGGAGCCATCGCCGCCCCCCTGCGCAGCGGCTCCGTCAATTCCGGTAACGGCCAGTCAGCCGACTGGCAGGTGGACGAGTCCGGTATCGGCTATATGACGGTCAAGGGAATCACCTTTGCCGTCCTAAACTATACCTACGGCCCCAACATGGAGGTAATCCCTTCTTCCATCATGGGTCACCTGAATATCCTCTGCGACTATGACCGTCAGAGCGGGCAGCTGAACTTTACCCGTTTAAATTCACAGGTAACGGAAGACATTGCCGCTGCAAAGGAAAATGCAGACATCGTCATTGTCTGTCCCCACTGGGGCACAGAATACGTCACATCGCCCTCCGGCTATCAGCAGGAATTTGCCCTGCAGATGACGGAAGCCGGAGCGGATGTTATCATCGGCACCCACCCCCATGTGGTACAGCCGGTGGAATGGATCCGGTCAGAAAACGGCAATCGTGCTCTGTGCTTTTATTCCCTGGGCAACTATGTCTCCACCCAGAAGGACGGAATCTGTATGCTGGAGGCCATGGCCTGGATTACCTTTCATGTCACGGAAAATGAAATCTATATTGAGCCGCAGCAAACGGGAGCAATTCCTCTGGTCTGCCAATATACCAGCGGCCCAGTGCGCTTTGAGGGAGTCTATCTGCTGCAGGATTATACGGAAGAACAGGCCGCCCAGCACGGAATCCGCTCCTACGGAGGCGTAAATCTGCATCTGAGCGACCTGCAAAAATGGTCTGAAGAAATTTTCGGGGACAATGTCCTTTATTGGGACGATTAATCGATTACGTTCTTTATCGCCAGGATATTATCATAGTCAGCCTCATAGATCACCACTCCCTTGCGGGAATTTGCCTCATGGATCACCTGACCGTCTCCGATATACATGGCCACATGGGTGCATTTATTTGTTCCATAGCAGATGATATCTCCCGGCTGAATCTCGCTGTAATCAATACTTCTGCCGTCAGAGGTATACTGTCCAGAAGGCGTTCTGCTGACGAAATACCCAAAGTCCGCATAAAGATAACAGGTAAAGCCGGAGCAGTCCGTACCGCCCTCCAGACTTCTGCCGCCATGCACATAGGGATACCCCAGATACTGCATGGCATAATCCACTATGGAACGGCGCAGCTCCTCATTGGAGGTATAGGTGGCGGACGGCGGAGTCAATGTCATAACCGTGGTGTTTTCCGGCGTATTTTCCTCCTCTGCCGCCATGCGGGCTGCCAGTTCACGCTGCGCTGCCAGTTCCTCCTGCTCCTCCTCTATGGATTTCGCATAGATGAACTCTTCCGAAACAGTCACATACTCCGCCGCCACATAGCCGGTTTTCTCCTCCGTATACTGCACCTGCAGCCAGTCTCCCAGCTGCTCCAGTATTTTCACCTTTTCCCCATGATCAATATAGCCGATGCGCCTGGAATCCGTGCTCTGCTCCTGACGCACATTGAGCCGATCCGCAATCACTGTGGCATAGCGGGTCACATACTGATCCACTGCTTCCACCGCCGCATCCCCATAGAGAAAATATTCCGCCTTGATATATCCCTCCACACTGCCGGAAATTACATGGAACCAGTCATTGTCCTCCCCCGCTGTCTCCAGAATCTGGGCCACCGCACCGTTATAGATTTTTCCTAAAACAGCGCTGTCCGTGCTGGGTTCCTGACGCACATTCACATAGTGATCCACCTGGGCGATGGCCAGATTGGCATATTCGCTCTCCGGCTCCTGAAGTTCCCCAGGCATGTCTTCCGGGCCTGCTTCTTCTGTCTCTTCCGATTCCCGGACCGTGCTTTCTACAGGTATTTCCGCCTCCCCGGCCTCTCCTTCCGGCTCCTGAATCAGGCTCTCCAGAACAGCTTCCTCTGCCATCGCTGCTCCCACCGACATCCTATCCGTCTCCGACCAGTGATAGCTGAAAGCCGCCATCATACCTACTAGCAACACATTGATTAATCTCTTTTTCATGAAACCTCTCATCCTCTGTCCGCCGCAATACCGTTTTCAGTATATCTTAAATCTTCGATTTATGATCGTCATTCGCCGCTCACCGAACATGCAAGCATGTTCTTCTCGCTAACGCTCATTGTATCACATCTTTTCGCTATTCCCAACCATTTATTTCAAATTTATTACAATTTTTGTAACAGCAATTTTTTAACGCTTACAATGCGTTGTCAATCAGCTCCTGATAGAACATCGCATAGTCCGTTCTCTTTTCTTTAATAAACCGGATTGCGGAAGAAGGGTGGCTGTTCAGGATGCCGGTCAGCAGGTAGGGAATATCGTATCCCCATACTGCGCCCTCTTCCTTCAGCTTGCCCATATGCTTCTCCACAAAATTCATGATCGCAATCTTATTATACCGGGGATTGCGCAGAAAGCTCAACAGCAGCTCCATGTAGCAGTTGCCTGCCCCTCTTCCCATTCCGCTGACCGTGGCATCAAGGTAGCTTGCTCCTCTGGACAGACTTTCGATGGTATTGGCAAAGGCCAGCTGCTGGTTATTATGGGCATGCATACCCACTTTCTTCCCATACTTGGCTGCTACATTCAGATATTTATCCGTCAGCCTCTCCACCTGCTCCGGATAGAAAGCGCCAAAGCTGTCCACCAGATAGATCACGTCCACACTGCTCTGGCCCAGCAGCTCCAGTCCGCCGTCCAGCTCCGTGTCATTCACCTTGGATACGGCCATGATATTCACCGTGGTCTCGTACCCTTTCTTCTTCGCATCCTCAATCATCTCGATCGCCGCAGGGATCGTATTGATATAGGTGGCCACACGCACCAGATCAATCACGCTGTCCTTGCGGTTAAGAATATCCTTTTTATAATCCGTCCGTCCCACATCTGCCATAACGGAGATCCTCATATCGGTCTTATTGTCTCCCACGATCTCACGGATGTCCTTCTCGTCGCAGAACTTCCACTTACCGAAATCCTCGGGCTTAAAGATCTCCTTGGACGCCTTATAGCCGAACTCCATATAATCCACGCCGGCTTTGATGTCAGCCAGATACAGATCCTTCACAAACTCATCCGTAAACCGGAAATTATTCACCAGACCGCCGTCCCTCAGTGTACAATCCACAACCTTGATATCCGGGCGGAAGGATACCAGACTGCCCTGTCTCTCTCTGCTCATTTCTTTACCCACGCCTTTCCAAACATTTTATCACTTTAAAGTGCAGCACTTTAAACCATTAAATTCCAACTGCGTAAAAAAATGGAAGCAAGGAGGCTCGAACTCCTGACCTTTCGCGTGTGAGGCGAACGCTCATCCCGGCTGAGCTATGCTTCCATGTGCTTTATTATAGCACGATACACCCAAAATGCAAGACTGAATTTTCCGCTTTTTTCATATTTTCTTTGGAAATTCTTTCGGAATCATCTACACTTTGGACACATTTCCCTGTTATGCTGTATCTATCAGTAAAAAACAGGATACTGATACATAAAAGAAGCTGCCAGTGCTGCGTTCGGTGTTGACCAGCTTCGTCAAAACATTACAGTGCGCTGCACTGTTTATATAATAACCGCCGGTGCGAAGCATTTCTGTACCGGCGGTTCCGTATTGATCTGCGGCATTTGTCCGTCAGACTTCGGTTCCCGCAGCGGTATCCCCGGTCTGTGCTCCCTCTGCCTTGCTCTCCTCTTCTGTAATCTCCGTCACCTTGATGGCATTATCCGCATTGCTCAGCTTCTTCATATAGCTGTGCATCTTGCGGGACAGATACAGCGTAGACACCAGATCGGTCAGGCCGCTGAACAGCAGGCCCACGCCCAGCAGACGGTACAGCAGCAGCGCAGAATCAAAGGGATTGATCACCATCAGCACGCCGATCACTACATTGACCACGGCCAGAGCCAGAATCAGCGCCGCATTGCCGCCCATACGCTGCATATCCAGCGCCCCCTGGAATTTGAACAGACCGCTGACCACGATGCACAGGCCGATGATAAAGGGCACCAATGCAATGATCAGGTCCACCTTGTAGATCACAAATATCCCCAGAATAATCATCAGCAGACCCATCACAAAATCATTGCGGTAGTAGTTCCTGGTAATATTTCGGGTAAAATAGACCACCAGATTGACCAAACCGATCAGGATAGCGATACCGGCTATCATATAACAGATCGTGCGGGCTGTGGTAGCCGGAAACAGGATCAGAATCAATCCCAGCACCATGTACAGCGCCGACGACAATAACATATTCCATTTCATTTCTTTTAACATTTTCATGCCTCCTCGTTCTCGTCCATGCAGCCATGCCTTCAGTTCTGGACTTTCTCATCCGGCACCAGCCGGATCTGCACCTTCATGCCCATAGCCGCCGCCATCTTCACCATCAGCTCCAGGGAGGGATTGTACCTGCCGCTCTCAAAACGGGCAATATTGGATCTGGGTATACCGGAGCGCTGAGATACCTGCTCCTGAGTCATCTTCTTGTCCTTGCGCATATGCACATATTGATCTGCCAGATTTTGCTTCATAGCCTTCTGCTCCGACTCAATTAAGACCTTATTGCCCTCCAGATCCAGAATATAATCCATTGCTTCTCTCATAATATTTCCTCCATTTTCACAAAATAAGATACATCTGTCTATTAACATGTTATCACATACGAGATTTATGTCAATTAAAACTTTATAAAATTAATGAACTTTTGTTACTATTTACAGCCGATTTGGACAGATACACAGATTCGTCGAGCTTGCTCGTAAGAAGCTGTATATCTGTTCCAAATCTGACTGCGAAGCAAAAGCCTCCACCCAATTGAGCAAAACACGGCTGCGAAGCAGACACAAATAGCTGCGCAGCAGCGGGGTTTGCGAATGCAGCGTGGAGGGGCTGTGAATAGTAACGAACTTTTAAAGGACGGTCAGAGAAGCCAACCACTATATCCGTGTGCCGGAGACCGGGCAGACACGATAGTCTGTGTCCAGCAGCATCTGTTCCAGCTTTCCTGCAGCAATCCCCAGCGGCTGATGCCTTCGCTTCAGAAGGCAGATCTGCCGCCGGGGAATCTCCTTCTCCAATTTCAGGATCAGCAGCTTCTCCCTTCCCCCATTCTGCTCCAGAAAATCAAGGGGAACAAAACCGATCCCCAGATCCGATCTCACCATGGGCAGGATCTGATCTGCCGTAGAGACTTCGATATCCGGTGCGAACTCCACACCGTCCTCAGAAAACAGAGCGGCAAAAAAGGGAAAGGAATCCGTCCCCTCTTCCAGGCTGATAATGGGATATTCCCTCAGCTGCTTCCAGCTCAGGACCCGGCCCTCCAGATCGGAAAAGGCTCTGCTGCAGACGGGGACATCCTGAATGCTCCGAAGCTCCTCGCTGTGCAGGGACGACTCCGCTTTCCGGGAAGTAGTCACCACGGCCAGATCCGCCAGCCCGTTTTTCAGAAGAGTAATGGCCTGGGGCGTGGAATGATTTAATACCCGGATGCGCACACTGGGATAAAGCTGGTGAAACTGCTTAAGCCGGGGCAGCACCGTGCAGTGCAGTGCGATCTCACTGGCAGCGATGGTCACAACGCCGGACTGCAGGCTTCTGTCCCGGGCTATGGCCTCCTCTCCGGTCTGAATATGCTCAAAGGCGATGGAGACATGCCGGTATAGCGTCTCCCCCTCCGGCGTCAGGGATACGCCTCGGTTCTGCCGGACAAACAACATACATCCCAGCTCCTGTTCCAGCTTGCCGATCATCCTGGTCATATTCGGCTGATTGTTCATGATGATCTGCGCCGCCCGGGTAAAGCTTCCGTACCTGGCCACATAATAAAAGATGCGATAGTAATCATAGCTGATATCCATTCTGTCCCCGCCTTTCCAGCTGCTTTCATGGCTTAATTTCATATCAAATTCATATACCCGGTTTATAAAAATCATATTTCACATATATCCAATGAGTGATTATAATACAAAAGATAAGTAAAAACAAGCAAAGGATTTTTCAAGGCGAAAGAAAGAGCAGGGATATCAAAATGAATAACGACTTAACGATCGGAAAACCGGAAAAGGTACTGTGGAAATTCTGCCTTCCCCTATTTGGCAGCATTATTTTCCAGCAGCTGTATAATATTGCAGACAGCCTGGTGGCCGGAAAGTTTATCGGGGAAAATGCTCTGGCGGCAGTGGGGAACAGCTACGAGATCACTCTGATCTTCATCGCCTTTGCCTTTGGCTGCAATATGGGCTGCTCCGTAATTGTCTCCCAGCTATATGGAGCAAAAAAATATGAGGAAATGAAAACCGCCGTATCCACGGCCTGTATCTTCAGTGCAGCGATCTGCGCAGTCCTGATGCTCATCGGTATCCTGGGCTGCGGCGAATTGCTGCGGCTGATTAGGACTCCGGAGGAGGTATTTGCGGATTCCAAGCTGTATCTGGATATCTATGTATGGGGGCTGCCCTTTGTCTTTTTCTACAATATTGCCACGGGCATATTTTCCGCCCTGGGGAACTCCAAAACCCCCTTTTACCTGCTGGCCGTCTCCTCCACCTCCAATATTGCCGTGGATGTGCTCTTTGTAAAGGGCTTTGACATGGGAGTGGCCGGCGTGGCCTGGGCCACCTTCCTGTGCCAGGGCGTCAGCTGCGTTCTGGCGATAGCTCTGGTATGTCGGAATCTGCAGAAAATACATATTCAGAAAAAGGCTCCTGCGTTCAGCTGGGATCTGCTGAAAAAAATCACGGTGATCGCCGTCCCCAGTATCCTGCAGCAAAGCTTTATCTCCGTGGGAAACATCATGATCCAGAGTGTCATCAACGGTTTCGGTTCCGCTGTCATGGCCGGATACTCGGCTGCAGTAAAACTGAACAATCTGGTAATCACCTCTTATACCACATTGGGCAACGGCATCTCCAATTATACGGCTCAGAACATCGGCGCCGGGAAACTTCAAAGAATTCCCGCTGGATTCAGAGCCGGGCTGAAAATGGTCTGGCTCCTGACCCTGCCCCTGTTCCTGCTGTACTTCTTTGCGGGACGGCTCTTACTGAATCTCTTTATGGATGCGCCCACAGATACCGCCATCCGAACCGGAATCATGTATCTGCGGATCCTGTCCCCGTTCTATTTTGTGGTCTCGGCAAAGCTGGTAGCGGACGGTATCCTGCGGGGCGCCGGGATGATGAAAAAGTTTATGTCTGCAACCTTTGTTGATCTGCTCCTGCGGATTATCCTTGCCGCAGTACTGGCAAAAACCCCTCTTCAGGAAACGGGTATCTGGTGCGCATGGCCCATTGGCTGGACAATTTCCGCAGGCATGTCCCTTTTTTTCTTCCGTACAGGGCCATGGAACCAAAAGGCAGCCGAATAAGGCTGCCTTTTCCCGCTCTCTCCTTTTTCCCTGTATCTGCTTCTACGCCAGTTTGGACACTTCCTTGGAACGAAATTTTTTCACCTCGTAGAGCCGTTCGTCCGCGGCGCTCAGCGCTTCCTTCAGCGTCATATGGGTTTCCGGCTTCAGCACATAGGCCCCGGCCGATACCGTCACATTATACTCCTTTTCACTGTTTTCATTAAAACTGCTGAAAGAGGCGTACAGCCGCTCCAGGATATCCTGACCATCCTCCTCCCCGTCATAGGGGCAGATGCAGGCAAACTCATCCCCGCCGATACGCCCTGCCACGCCGTCCTGCTTTGATACTTCCTTCAGCCGGTCCGCAATGGTTTTCAGGGAAAAATCTCCCTCCTCGTGACCATACCGGTCATTGATGATCTTCAGATTATTCATATCCACATACACCGCCAGCACGTTCCTGCCCTGCTGATGGCACTGCCTGACAATCCGCTGTCCCTCCTCATACAATCCCCGCCGGTTCAGAATGCCGGTCAGGCTGTCAGATTTGGACAGATTATCCAGCACAATATTGTTTTCCCGCAGCAACGCCAGACTCTCCTCCAGCTCCTGCTGAATCTTCTGATTGGCCCGCAGCAAGCTGATCATCTTGGCGGCAGAGCTTAAATGATTGACCAGAAATTCCCCGCTTTCAAAAATACTCTCCGACATCTCGCAGAGAATCACTCCCAGCAGAGTCTCATTGACAAACAGGGGAAAGAGCGCCATGCAGTCCTGCCGGATCCCCCGGGTTTCCGTAAAAAGCTCCTCCAGCCTGACCTTCTGCTCTATGGCAGGCACCAGCTGTACTTCTCCCGCCCGCAGCACCGCCTTCAAATACAACTCCTCAGGCGCCCGGAAAGGATCGCTGACCAGATGGGTGATGGGCTGCTCAAAGGTATAGATCCCGGCATTTTTCACATGCAGCCAGCTCAGATTCTCCAGCAGGATACCGTAGCTCTGATCCGTCCCCCTTTCAAACTGCAGGGTCTTCTGTACAAAGAGCTTCATATCGAAGCTGTCCCGGATACTTTGTTCCTGCATGACACCCAGGTTCTGATCCATCACCCGGATAATCCGCTGGTAGATCATGGTAAAGAGCTCCCGCTGGGCCTTGGTATAGGGATGCTCTGCACTCATCAGCATTTTCTGCAGTCTGCGCAGCACGATCAGCAGATTGTCCACATCGGCATAGGCGATGGTATCCACATTCAGCAGCTGCTCCAGCAGGCCCTTCACCTCCCAAATGCCCTCCTCCTCATCCTCATAGATCGAGCGGATGCATTGGATCAGCGCCTGGAAAGACTGCCGTATCCGCTCCTCCGCATCCTGCATATCCTCATGCTTACAGCGGTAAAATACATCGGCAAACCAGCTGTCGATAACGCGGTTGTCAAGAGTATTGCCCCATTGCTGCTCCTCCAGATTGCCGATGGAGTCCCTTCGGACAAAACGGGTGGGCAGCACCAGACTCTGCACCGCCTCCCCCCGCAGCTTTTTCAGCACCAGCTCCAGAGCGTTTTCTCCCAACTCCGCCGGATCCGCCTGCACGGAGGACAGGGGCGGGGATGCCTTGGCCGCCGCCTGTATATTGTCATAGCCGAACACATGGATATCCCGGCCGATTCTCAGCTTTCTGCGCTTTAATTCCTCATATAGTCCCAGCGCCGTGTCATCGTTGATGCAGAAAACAGCCTCCAGATCCGGGTTATGATCCAGTAATCTGGTAAATGCCTCACTGCTGTTCCTGGTCAGATCCCCCGCCTCATACATGCCCTCATGCACGGTCAGACCGTGTTCCTGCATCACCTGGAAAAAAGCGTTTTTACGCTCTCTTGCATCGGAATTATCTGCCGGTCCGCCGATCATGCCGATCCGGGTACAGTGATTCTGCTCGATCAGGCACTCCAGCCCCTCACGGACTCCGGAAAAATTATCAAAATTCACGCTGTCATAGCCCGGCAGCTGGGAAGCGATCAGCACGCAGGGGATCCCCTCATACTGCTTCATCAGTTCTTCCATGCGCTCCCTGGTGGTAAAACAGCCGATACAGCCTGTAGCCGCAACAATGGCATCCAGATTCTGTTTTCTGGCATAGGACAGGATCGTCCCATACTGATATTCATACATGATATCCCGGTTAGCCGACACATCCCGATCCACATATTTTGCCGGGAAAATCACCAGATCCACATCCCGTCTCTTTGCCGCTCTCATCACACCATTGCAGATCATTTTGGTGAAATCATCCATAATGCCGCTGACCAATACGCCAACGGTGATCCTCTTCTTCTTCTTTATCATTGTCTGTTCCCTCTGGTATCTTTATTTACACTTCGTGTACCGGCGCTTGCCTTTTCTACTATTACTATACGCAGAAAAGTCTTTTTCTGTCAAGGCTTGCCGCCGGAAAGAAACTACTGTATCATTTCTCCTAGCCACTGTATGGCAAATATTCAAAAAGATTTAAAGACAGATAAGATGCCGCTCTGGTATCGGATGTTACTTGAGGAAGAAGAGGCATAATGTTCTGAAACCTCAACATCTATATAAAAACTGAGAGGAGTACATAGTTTGGTATGAAGAAGCTATCGTTACTATTCACAGCCCCTCCACGCTGCATTCGCAAAACCCGCTGCTGCGCA
>CAZFYD010000018.1:10509-27443 GCA_964523315.1 uncultured Acetatifactor sp. | reverse complement strand
AAGCCGTGCTTGCGATACTGCACGAATCCGTATATGAAACGTCAGTTTCATACTTTCCACACAATCTACTTGATTATAACAGATCCCATAGAAAAAGTACAGAACAAAATCAAACATTTGTTCTGTACTTTCTTTCCAAATCTTTTTCATGCGCTTGTGAGACGCCGGGGCTGCCTCTGATGCCTACTGCATCAGCCCCTTAAGCACCTCTTTTGCCTTTTCCAGCTGGTTGTCGTAATCGTCATTGTAGTATGCCTCGCTGTCAAACTCGCAGACCACATCCGGCTCAATGCCGGTACCGTGAATATTCCGGCCGGCAGGCGTATAATAGCTGCTGATCGTGATTTTTATGGCCGAGCCGTCCCGCAGCGTCAGGATCTGCTGCACAATCCCCTTGCCAAAGGTTGTCGTGCCCACCAGCATACCCTTCTGATAATCCTGGATGGCTCCGGAGAGAAGCTCAGAAGCGCTGGCGCTGTTGCCGTCCACCAGCACCACCAGAGGCAGATCGAACTCATTGCTGCCGTCACAGGTATACTCGTCTCTCTTGCCGTACTTATCCTCGGTATAGACCACCAATCCCTCCGGCAGCAGCATCCGGGCAATTTCCACCACGGCCGTGACACTTCCGCCCGGATTGCCCCTCAGATCCATAATCAGCCCTTTCATACCGCTGTTTCTTGCGCTCTGCAGGGCATCAGCAAACTGTCCCGGGGTCACATCATCAAATTCGGCAATCTGAATATAAGCCATCCCGTCTCCCAGCATCTCCTGGCTTACGGTGGGCACCTCCACCTTGCGGCGCTCCACGTTCACCTCCAGATATTCCCCGTCCCGGTAGATCGTGAGATTCACAGTGGTTCCTTCTTCTCCTTTAATCAGGGCCACTACATTGTTCAGATCCATCCCGTAGGTAGACACGCCATCCACCTCATAGATGATATCATCCTTCCGCAGCCCAGCCTCCTCCGCCGGAGTGCCCGGTATAGGACTGCTGACCTTGGGATAGTTCAGATCCAGATCCTGAGCCACATAGGCGCCGATCCCGTAATAAGCGCCCTGGGTCTGCTCCATGAAGTCGTCAAATTCCTCCTTCGTATAATAGGTGGTATAGGGATCCCCCACCGCATCCAGCAGCCCCCGATAGATGCCGTTCTCCAGATCCTCCCGGTTCAGGTCATCCTTGTAGTAGTACTGCTCGATCATATACTCCAGAATACCGATCTTCTCTGCCACCTCATCAGTCAGTATGCCGTCTTCGGAGGAACCTTCCGCATTCACCTGCTGGCTTTCCTGACCGGATTCCTCCGCTCTCTGCTGCACTTTAAAGCCCAGATAGCCTACACATACCACCAATAATGCCGCAGTCACGCCGACGATCAGGCCGACAATAAACTGCCCTTTGCTGCCGGATGGCTGATAATTTTGCCGTTCATATTCTTCCATGTTTCCTCTTTCCGCATATCCGGGGTCAGGATCGACTCCGTGCCCGGAATATACAATCACTTTTCTTAATCAGATGCGCCTTCCCCCCACATCAATCATGATATAATATTTTCGGCCTTACACAAGGCGGAAAACGGCCGGATAGCCATCATGGGGAAATGTAATTCCAGGGAGACACATATTCCCCGTTCAGCCGTACACTGAAATGCAGGTGGTTGCCCGTAGACCGCCCTGTGGAACCCACCGCCGCGATCGTAGTTCCCCGGCTGACCACATCATCCTTATTTACATACAGCTGGGAAGCATGCATGTAGACGGTATACAATCCGCCGCCATGATCAATCATCACATAATTGCCCATAGTCGAACTATAATCCGCCGCCACCACAATCCCGTCATAGGCCGCATAGATCGCCGTGCCCTTGGGCGCGGCAAAGTCCACGCCGTTGTGAAACTGCTCCACAAACAGAGTGGGATGCATCCTCATGCCGTAATCATCAGATATCCTGGTATAGGAAGCCAGCGGAAATTTGAATGTGCCGCCGTCATAGGTAAGCACTTTACCGCTGCTGGCAAGGATCCGTTTCTTTTCCTCATCCACGGCCTTTTCCAGAGCGGAGATCAGTTCATTCTGAGCCTGAATATCCGCCTCATATTCTTCGATGGACTGCTCCCCGCTGCTGATGCGCTGCTCATAGGCTGTCAGCTCCTTCTCCTTCTGGGTCAGCAGTTCCTCCAGCGCTGCCTGTTCGCTCTCCACGCCTTCCCTGGCTTCTTCCAGATAGACCTTATCCTCCTCCAGCTGCTGCTTGCAGAGTTCCACATATTCTCTGGTTCGGATAAAGGATTCCAGCATCTGATTGTCATACTCCGCCACTTTCTCCATATAAAAGCTGCGGTTCAGGAAATCCGCAAGGCTTTCCGCACCCAGCAGCATATCCAGTAACTGGCTTTCGCCCCTCTCATAACTATATCTTATGTGGTTAGCCATCGCTTCATACTGCTCTGCTTCCACTTCCAGCGCCTGATCAAGCTGTTTTTCTGCCTCTGCAATCTCCGCTTCCTTCTCCGTGATCTTGAGCTTCAGATCTGCAATCTTCTGTTCGATCTCGGCCATATTCTGATCCAGCTTTGCCACATAGCTCTTCAGATCCTTCTTTTCCTGCTCCAGCTGCTGTACCAGCTTCTGAATATCGGAGAGGCTGTTTTTCAGCTGATCCCGCTCAGTCTGCGCATTGTCGATCTGATTCTCCATCTCCCGAATGGAATCAGAAGTAATACTTGACAGGCTGGTTCCCGAAGCATGAACTTCTCCTGCGGCGCCAAGCAGCAGGAGCAGCGCCGCCAGACACCCTCTAATCTTCCATTTTTTCATTCTTGCCTTTCCATGCATATGTATTTTTGCTATTCTAAACATGCAGATGCTTTCTCACCGTGGTGATACTGCCGATAAAACCAATACCCACGCCCACGCCCAGACAAACCGGCGTCAGGAGACCGAAAATAGTCTCCACCGGCAAAAACTGCAGCAGATGACTCAGCCCAGAGAATTTTTCCGTCACATAAGTCAGCACATTGTCATAGGTATAATGGATGGCCCAGAGGGGGATCGCCGCGCCGATCAGGCCGATCAGCACGCCCTCCAGGACAAATGGCGCCCGCACGAAAAAGTCCGTGGCGCCAATATATTTCATGATATTGATTTCTTCTTTTCTCACGGAGATACCGGTACTCACCGTATTGCTGATCAGGAATACGGATACTGCCAGCAGCATCACGATAATTCCCATGGAAACATAGCCGATCAGCAGATTCATACCGCTCAGAGTGTCGGCCAGTGAGGACAGATGATTCACCAGCCGGACGCCTTCGATGGACTCCAGATAGGTTACCAGCGCATCCTGCATGGACACATCATTCAAATATACAACATAGTTCATATACCCTTTCAGCGGATTGTCCGGGTAACCTGCGATAAACTCATCCACCCGGTCTCCAAAATAGACCTTCTGATAATCCTCCCAGGCTTCCTCCTCGGAGATATATACCACCTCCGACACCTCCGCCCGGCTCTGAATCATCCGCCCGATCTCCTCGATTCGGGTATCGGTAATATCCTCATCGAAAAATACCGTAACGCACACGTTCTCCTCTGCATTCTGCACAATATTCTGAAAGTTCGACACAATGGCATAAAAAATACCAAACAAAAAAAGGCACGCCGAAATCGTGGCAATGGACGCCAGTGAATACCACTTATTCCGGAACAGATTGCGGAAGCCCTGCTGAATGGTATACAAAAATGTGCTAATCTTCATCGTCTATATATGCCCCTTCCTCTTCATCGCTGATGATCACGCCTTTTTTCATGGTAACCACACGCTTCTGCATGGCATTGACGATCTCACGGTTATGGGTAACTACCACCACTGTGGTGCCTGCCTCATTGATCTCCTCCAGCAGCTTCATGATTTCCCAGGAATTCTTGGGATCCAGATTACCGGTGGGCTCATCCGCCAGCAGGATAGAAGGGTTATTGATCAGCGCTCTGGCCAGAGCAACTCTCTGCTGCTCCCCGCCGGAAAGCTGCCTGGTCTTCGCCTTATATTTGCCGGCCAGGCCGACGGTAGCCAGGATCGCCGGAACATTCCGCCTGATCTCCCTGGTCGGCGTCTCCACGATGCGCTGGGCAAAGGCCACATTCTCATAGACATTTCTGTCATTCAGCAGCCGGAAATCCTGAAATACCACGCCCAAATTGCGGCGGAGCTTAGGGATCTCCCGGCTGCGCAGCTTGGCCATATCCCTGCCCATGACATAAACCTGTCCGGAGGTAGCCGTCAGCTCCCTCAGCAGCAGCTTGATCAGCGTGGACTTGCCGGAGCCGCTGTCTCCCACGACAAACACAAATTCTCCCCTGTGTATATTCAGAGAAATCCCGTTCAGCGCCGGTGATCCGGTGGAATAGGATTTGCTTACATTATCCAGACAGATTAATCCCCTCTCCTCAATGAACTTCTCCTGCCGCTTTCTTAATTCTTCTTTCCTCGTCATGTATTTTCTCCAAAAAATATGTACTAAAATTCATAGCTTTCCATGTATTTCATGTATTTTACCACCATCAGGGCAATCTTAAAGGTGATGGCGTCCTCGAACACCCGCAGATCAAGGCCGGTGCTCTTCTGCAGCTTATCCAGCCGGTATACCAGAGTATTCCGGTGAATAAACAGCTGTCTGGAGGTCTCCGATACATTCAGGCTGTTTTCAAAAAACTTATAGATCGTTGTCAAAGTCTCCTCGTCAAATTCATCAGGACTTTTTCCGCCGAAAATTTCCTTGATAAACATCTTACACAGCGGTATCGGCAGCTGATAAATCAGCCTTCCGATACCCAGCTCACTGTAGGCAATAATATCCCTCTCATCAAAAAATATCTTGCCCACATTCAGCGCCATCTTGGCCTCCTTGTAGGAGCGGCTGACCTCCTTGATCTCCTTGACCACAGTACCGTAGGCAATATGTATCCCTTTCAGGCCGTCCTTCTGCAGCGCGCCGCAAAGTCCCCGGGCTGCCTTATCAATCTCCTTGCTGCTGTCAGACTCTGACAGATCCTTCACGACAATCACATTATTTTCATCCACCGCAGTGACAAAATCCTTGCTGTTGCTGCCGAAATATGCCCTTGCCAGCTCCAGCGCATTATTGTCCTTGCCGTTCTCGGACTCCACGATCATCGCAACCCGTGCTACGTCTGTCTGAATGTGCAGCTTTTTCGCCCGGCTGTAGATATCTACCAGCAGCAGGTTATCCAGCAAAAGGTTCTTGATAAAATTATCCTTATCAAACCTCTCCTTATACGCTATCAGCATATTCTGAATCTGGAAAGCGCTCAGCTTCCCGATGGTATATACGTCCTCACCGCTGCCTGCTATCACCAGCACATATTCCAGCTGCTGTTCATCGTATACCTTAAAAAACTGATATCCTTGGATCTCCTGGGAGTCTGCAGGAGACTTGGCAAACTCCGTTACGGCCTTACTGCTGGCGGACATATCTGCAGTAAAAGCCACAGGCTTACCGTCCACGTCCATCACGCAGATATCCACTCTGGCAATTCCCTTCAAACCATCAATGGTGTTCTGTAAAATCTGACTTGATATCATATAGCTGCTCCTTTTCCTGTGTAAAATACCTGTCCTTTCAGTGAACAGGTATTGGTAAGATCACCGAAAATACCATTTAATACAAATGTACAAAAAAATCACAGAAAAAGCAATAGGTTTTTGTGAAAATTAATGGATTTTTCGTAACAGTTCAGCCGTAAGAGAATCTTCGCTGGGCATGGGTGCTTGCACACAATGCACAGGGATGATTCTCTTATGAGCGGAGGGCTGAACTGATACGATGTTTCACCATTAGAATTAGAAAAGGTGGCAGGCTCTTCTCTATGCCCCACCACCTCTATAGTCAGCATAAATAACCAATCCGTTACAGACGGATATCCAAATTGCCGCCCACTGCCGGATTGACGCTACGCTCCATGGCTGCAGCATCCATCATCTGCACCATACCTGTTCCCAGATCCTCACCCAGATCAATGGTCTTGCTCAGCATGGCAATCCCCACCTGAGACTGTACATCCTCCATTGCCAGATTCATTGATAATCCTGCAATATCCATAACGCTTCCTCCTGTTCTTCATCTATATTGATCTTACCACATCCCCGCTGTTTTGCCAAGGGGAAATTCCTTCCACTAGAAAATGATCTGCATCACGATTACCGCTGCGCAGACCAGCACGCCCAGTACCAGAGGAACGCTTATCAGCCGGCCGCTCTTTTCCCTGCGGCTGCGCCACAGCGCTTTCATATCCTCCTTACGTCCCTCACGCCCTGCGATCCAGGCCAGCACGCAGCCCGCCAGAGGCGTGCAGAGGGTTGCCAGAAGCACATACACGGAGATCGTCAGCCAAATCTCCTGACTTCCCAGACTGTTCTCCGCCTCTGCTACCAGTTCCCCCATGTCGCCGCTCAGCAGACCGTCCATGGCATACATCAGCACGGTGGACAGGCCGTTTACACAGAAATGGGCAATAAACGCGGGAATCATACTGCCCGTGGCTTCCACCAGCAGCGCCAGCGCAATGCCCATCAGAAACGCATAGCCCGCCTGATTCAGATTCATATGCATCAGGCCAAACAGCAGACTGCTCAACAGTATGGCTTTCAGGCCGCTGCCCTGCTGCCGGTAGCTCTGATAGATCACTCCCCGAAAGGCCAGCTCCTCCGAAAGAGGCCCGTACACCGCTATCCCCAGCAGCATCCCCCAGAGAGGCATGCCGACCACCTGTCCGCTCATCCCTGCCACCACATTGTCAGTAAAGAGCAGGGAAAGGGCGTTGGCCACCGTTACCAGAGGCTCCATCAGCAGAGTAAACAGCACCGTCATCAGCGCCGTGGAGATATGCACCCGTCTCAGGCGGCAAAATGCTGCGGGGCCGGTCCCGGTCGCCAACAGGAACAGCACCGCAGGGAGCCAGATCACAATCTCCGACAAAATAATATTCAGTACAATATTTTCCAGCACTGCATCCAGCAGATGCGTAAAGGACGCCAGAAAACTCAGTCCCGCATGAGATACGACAATTACCAGAAACAGCCAGTTTGCTTTTTTTGCGCTCATTTTTTCCGTATTACCTTCTCTGTAATCTCTATTTTCCCCGCTTTCAGCAAATGTCCCACCGCACGCTTGAACTCATTCTTGCTCATGCCGGTCTCCCGCAGAATAATAGCCGGAGATACCTTGTCATTGAAGGGCAGCACGCCGTCATAGCTGTCCAGAATCTCCAGCAGCTTCTCCGCATCCTGATGGATCTGGAGATAGGATTTCTCCCGGATACTCAGCACCAGTCTGCCGTCCGGCTGCACCTTTGTCACTCTGGCCCGCACGTCCTCCCCCAGGATCACCTGACCGTAAAGCTCCTTTTTGGGGATCAGGGCGGAATACCGGTTATCCACCGCCACAAATACGCCGAATTCCTCGCTGGAAGCATAGGCTCTGCCGGTTACCTGATCTCCCGCATGATAGGGGCTGTCCGACCGCAGATTGTGATATACATTCATGGTGGCGCACAGGCGCTCGCTCTTATCCACATAGAGGGATACCAGTACCCTGTCGCCCTCCTTCACTTTTTTCACCTGCTGACGGAAGGGCAAAAGCAGATCCTTTTCCAGCCCCCAGTCCAGAAAAGCGCCGATTTTGCCGGTCTGTGCCACCGTCAGTTCCGCCGTCTCTCCCATCACCAGTCTGGGCGTATTGGTGGTGGCGATCAGGCGGTCCTTGGAGTCCTTATATAAAAATACTTCCAGCGGGTCCCCGATAGCGGCCCCCTCCGGCACCTGTTTGGCCGGCAGCAGCACACGATGCTCCGCATCCCTCGGACTCTCTGCCAGATACACGCCGAAATCCACTTTTTTCACAATATATAAAGTCTGTTTTTCACCTAATTTCATGCTTTCCCGCTTCCTCTCCGGCAAACTCCACCACCGCATAGGGCTTACTCTCCCGGTTCTGCAGAGAAACCGTACACAGTCCCGGTGACTTCACCACATAGGGAATCAGTTCGTCCCCCAGATGCGCCTGCATCTTATATTCCGCCCGCATCTGCCCGATGAAAAAATCGCCGGGCAGGCTGTTCATCGCAATATCTACAAACTGTCCGTTATTCACATGGTTATTGGTGTCCAGATGATGCTTTCTCACCAGGATCGGGTCCTCCTGCACGCCGCCCTCGGGCACGGCAATCTTCCTGCCCGCATATTCCATGGGCAGACGCTCCTCCAGCTCATAGGCCTGCTTGATCCGCTGCGTGGGATAAGCCATGGTCTGCTGCCGCAGATTCAGCAGCGTCCACAGGGAATTGGCCTGGGCCAGCACCTCGCCGTCAGTGGTTCTCATGAGAAAGTTGCGGTATCCCAGGCAGCCTTTAAAGGCATAGGGAAAAGTACCGGTCTCCACCTCTTCGCAGAGTCTGGGGTAACGGTTCACCACGATCTGCCAGGAGGACAACACCCACACCAGATTATGCTCCAGCAGATATTCGCCGCCCACGCCCAGGGCCTCCGATTGGAAGGTGGAGGCATCCTGAAAATAATTCAGCAACGCCCCAAGAGTCAGAACCGCCTTGCTGTCGCATTCACTGTATCGTATTCGACTGTTAAACGTATACATCTTTTGCCTTCTTTCAACAAATATATCTGCCCGCCAAAGGGATCCGCCGCAGCAATGCCGCCAACGCACAGCAGAGCACAAATGTCAGCAGTGCCAGCAGGGGCACTCCCGCCGCCACATCCGTCATGGCGCTGTGGATTCCCAACGGCTCCAGCAGCTCGATCACACCGATATGCATCAGGTAGACGCCCAGCGTCCCCTGGGAAATCTCCCCGATGACGGCCCTGCTCCTTCTGCCCCAGTGGCGCTTTCCGGCCTTATCGGTCACAAACAGAAAGACCGCCGCCACAATCAGAAAGGTGAAGAGGCCGAAGCTGTCATAGATCGCCCCATTGGGGATACCGTCCCGGGCCGACTGCGCATTGCTGATCAGTATATTCGCCGCCGCTGCCGGAATCACGGACAGATAGAAAAATTTATAATATTTATGGGAAATCCCCACATGTACCAGATAGTAACCCAGAACGAAATATCCCAGATAG
Source organism: uncultured Acetatifactor sp. (assembly GCA_964523315.1). Lineage (GTDB taxonomy): Bacteria > Bacillota > Clostridia > Lachnospirales > Lachnospiraceae > Acetatifactor. The sequence continues at coordinate 18,285 of CAZFYD010000018.1, read as the reverse complement.
CTGCAGGCCATCTGGATCTCTCCCAGCTCCAGAAAATGCAGCAGCTCCCCGTTTCGGACAAAGGTGATGACGGTGGAACGCAGTACCTGCAGCACCACGAACAGAATCAGAAAATATTGGATATTCCGTTTTTCCGCATGCAGGATCCAGCTGCGCAGCACCGGAAGCAGCGCATAAATGCCTGCCAGCATGGGCAGATACCACAGATGATACCGGCCCGATGCCATCTCCTTTAAGATCTCCTTCCAGGACAGGTTGGAAAAGCCATAGGAATAACAGTCCAGCAGTCCGTACAGCGCTCCCCAGAGCAGATAGAGGATCACCAGCCGCAGGATATTGTGCCGGTACAGCCTCTTTACATCCAGCTTGCGGGCAGGATCCAAAAAAATCGCTCCGCTGATCATGACAAAAATTGGTACGCCAAAACGGAAACAGGCGTCATATCCGTTGACAATCTTCCATTCCCTGCCTGTGACCGGCAGTTCATACCAATGCTGCGCTGCGCTGTGGAGCATCACCACGCTGAAAGCCGCCAGAATCCGCAGCAGATCATAGGAAACATTTCTGTTTTGTGACTTGGCATCCATAACCGGCCTCCTTACGTTTTCCGGAATTAATTGGCAAAGTCAATTTACTCCATGAAACTGATTATCGCATAATCGGCAGGGCTTGTCAATGAACCCCTGCGCATTGTGTGCACACCCATGCCCGGCATTTGACCTCTTACAGCGGAACTGCTCATACAAAAAACCTCAGGAAACTTCTCTCCTGAGGTTTACAGCAGCGCTACCAGGATTCGAACCTGGAAAATGACGGAGTCAGAGTCCGTTGCCTTACCGTTTGGCGATAGCGCTATTTCTTGACTACTTGATGAATTATACACGAAGTATTTCCATTTGGCAAGAGAAAAATACAAAAAATTTCATCAAATTACAAGAAGTTAGTTTTTTGTCTGTATTTGACTTGCTGCAGTTATGGATTCTGTTCCGCAAAATACAGGCTTGCCCGGTTCTGCAGGATCTCACAGGCCATATCCAGCTCCTTTCCTCCCTGAAAATATCCCTCCATCTCCTGCATAAGCAGCTCAAATATGTCTCTCTGTGTCTTTGTCTCGGGAACAGAGGAGGCAATCAGCTCTGTTAACTGCTCCTTCTGCTCATCGGTAAAATAGAAATCTCCCCTCGCTAACGACGGATAATACGGCAGCTCGGTCTCATAGATCTCTTCCCTCAGAACTCTCTCAAAGACGGAAAAATCCGCTTCCGTACAGTGACTGAGACCGTATGTCTGCGGATCCCAGCAGTACTCATTCAATTCGCTGTAATACATAATGAAATCAAAAGCAGCTTCCTTGCATTCCGAAGCAGACAGAATTCCCAGCGGCCCGTCCAATCTCATGTAGACGCAGCTGCTGCCGTCGGAGATGGGAATTCCCGAAAGCCTGAGTCCCGGCACAGTCAGATCCGGCACACTGTAAGCCATGTGCCAATATGGTCCCAGCACCAAGCGACTTTTTCTTTCATAATCTTCTTCGTCAGCATAGTCAAATTTCTCCTCGCCCATGTGACCATTGACCACTTCCCTGTAGGTTCGCATAAGCTCCTTGAACGCATCCGAGGTAAAAAAGACTTCTCCTGTGGTTTCGTCATAAAACGAGGCGACGTCCGCATACAGAATGTTTTCCAGATTGCCCATCCCCGACACCTCGTTCTCGTCGAGAAATGCTTCATACCATTTCAGATATTCCACCGTGGTGCACTTTCCTTCGGAATCATACTCCGTCCCATCGGAGGGACGAATCAGCAGTTTAAATCTGCCCGTCATCGCATACACATTTTCTCCCTCGTCCGCACCCAGAATCCTCCGGGCCTCAGGGATAAGCTCCTCCAGAGAATATTTATCCTGCGCTTCATACAGCGGAACAAGATTTGCCAGAATATCCTTCTCCACAAAGGATGCAATCTGCGTATGATCACTTAATACAATCACATCCGGTTTGTTTCCCTTCCCCAGATAGTCCTCCAGCATTCCGGAAAATCTTTCAATCTCCACGAAAGACGTATCGCTGATCTGATTGTATTTTGTCGCATGCAGCTCTATCCGGTAAAGATAATTCTCCGGCACCGCCACACGGACGATTCTTCTGCCGTCCTCAGTATAAATTTCCCGATCTGCATCCTCCAGCACATTCAGAGTTTCCTCATCCGCTTTCGTCAGCGTCATCAGAATCACGCCTTGAGAAGCATCCGAGCGTTCCATGGAAACCAGCTTTATTTCTTTGCGATTTCCAAAGACACCCTTGATCTGCAAAGAAAGAATACTCTGCTTTTTCAGATCGATCAGACGTTCCTCCCCGGCCCCGTTCATCTGAAAGGCAAAGGCGTAATCCTGAGAGCATGAGACAAAACAAGGTTCTCCGGAGGCCTCTTCTTCACCGCCTCCCCCGAGAACAAACACGCTCCCGCTGTCCCCCGGCAAATCCCGTAGCTTTCCCGTACTGCCCTTCGCAAAGTCCAGCTCCGCCATGCAATAGGAAGCGCCGCCATCCTCTTTCTCATACGTTACATAAACGCTTCCGTCGGCTGCCGCCAGAAGTTCCGTTCCGGCTCCTTCCAGAGCGACGGTTTTTTCGATTCCTCCAGCTGCATTCAGAAGATAAACCTTTTCCTCCACGCAGACTGCAAACTCACCGTTTGACATTGCCAGCAAAATGGGGAATTTTCCGATATCGTTAAACAGACCGTCAATCACCATATCGCTGCTGTTGTCTCCCGTTTCCTCACATTCTGTGATATGCGCCTCCTCTCCCAGCCAGAGAATTGCCAGATGCTCCCTGCCGTCCCTGACAAAGCCTGAAAAATCCCGGACAAAACCGTTCTTAATCTCACAGACAGGCACTGCTTCGCTCTCTCCATAGGGCTGAAAATAAAACCGGTATACATTGATGTATTCGGCTTCATCCTCCGCCTGAGGCTCTGCACCTTGCTCCTCCGGTTCCGCCATTTCACTCCCCAGAACAAAATAGAAGACGCCGTTCTCCGTAAATTCCATCCAGTAAGGATTGTAATCCCTTTTTAGTACCGTCTGGCTGGTGTTCCTTGTATAGAACGGGACTTCTGCAGCCGCATCCGCCGCCCCTGGGCTGTTCGCTCCCGGGGCGGTGCACCCGGTCAGAAAGAGCAGCAAAAGCAGTCCCAACCTACTAATGAATTTCCTCATCTATCCCATTACGGCCGGGTCTTTTTATGACCCGGCCGCCCTTTCCGACTTTTAATCTGGCTCTACCCAAAATCTCTCATATCCGCACAGGGATGAGGGTTCCTTAGTTCTTCCTAAACAGCTTCCTCTTACAGGAATTCCTTCACAGACTTATACACGCCCTCTGCATCCAGACCGTACTTCGCTACCAGCGCTGCAGCGGAACCGGACTCGCCGAATACATCCTGCATACCGATCTTCTTCACGGGCGTGGGTAGCTTTGCACTTAAGCAGTCACATACTGCGCTGCCCAGGCCGCCGATCACGGAGTGCTCCTCCACGGTCACCACCTTGCCGGTCTTCTTTGCGCTGCTTACGATAAGCTCCTCATCCAGAGGCTTGATGGTGCAGATATTCACCACCTCTGCATTGATGCCCTCTGCTGCCAGCTTCTCCGCTGCACCCAGTGCAGAATCCACACAGATGCCGGTAGCCACGATGGTCACATCCGTGCCTTCCTTTACCACACTGCCCTTGCCGATCTCAAAGTGATAATCCGGTCTGTCATTGATAACAGGCACTGCGGCACGGCCGAATCTGATATAAACGGGCCCGTCATACTCAAGAGCGGCGCGTACTGCCGCTTTCGCCTCCACATCATCGGAGGGACACATTACCACCATACCGGGGATGGTTCTCATCAGTGCCAGATCCTCGTTGCACTGATGGGTAGCGCCGTCCTCACCCACAGTAATACCGGCATGGGTAGCACCGATCTTTACATTCAGGTGGGGATATCCCACGGAGTTGCGAACCTGCTCATAAGCACGGCCTGCCGCAAACATGGCAAAAGAGCTTACAAAAGGAATCTTGCCTACGGATGCAAGCCCCGCCGCAATGCCCACCATGTTGCACTCTGCGATACCGCAGTCAATATGTCTGTCGGGATAAGCTTTCTTAAAAATGCCGGTCTTGGTTGCTGCTGCCAGATCGGCATCCAACACCACCAGCTGAGGGAATTCCTCGGCAAGCTCTTTTAATGCATTGCCATAGCTTTCACGGGTTGCGATCTTCTTAATTGCGTCTGCCATTATGCCTGACCCTCCTTCTCTAACTGCTCTGCGATCCTGTCCAGATCAGCCATAGCCACCGCATACTCCTCATCATTGGGAGCCTTGCCGTGCCAGTCTACGCTGTTCTCCATGAAGGACACGCCTTTCCCCTTTAAGCTGTGCATGATAATGCAGGTAGGCATACCCTTGGTCTCTCTTGCCTCCTGAAAGGCAGCTCTGATCTGATCAAAATCATGGGCATCTATATTGATCACATGAAAATTGAATGCTTCAAACTTCTTATCAATGGGATAAGGAGAGCATACCTGATCGATCGGTCCGTCGATCTGCAGGTTGTTATTGTCCACGATCACGCACAGGTTGTCAAGCTTACGATGTCCGGCAAACATAGCGGCCTCCCACACCTGGCCTTCTTCGATCTCGCCGTCGCCCAGCATCGTATAGACACGAAAGCTCCTGTCATCCATTTTAGCGCCCAGCGCCATGCCGACTGCTGCGGAAACGCCCTGTCCCAGGGAACCGGAGGACATATCCACGCCGGGAATATGTACACAGGGATGTCCCTGCAGATAGGAGCCCAGCTTTCTTAAGGTAGTCAGATCCTCCACTGGAAAATAGCCTCTGTTAGCCAATGCGGAATATAAGCCGGGAGCAGTATGTCCCTTGGACAATACGAAACGGTCTCTGTCCTCCTTCCTGGGATCTGCGGGATCAATATTCATCTCCTCAAAATACAGGAATGTAAACATGTCTGCCGCTGACAAAGATCCGCCGGGATGTCCTGCTTTTGCACTGTGTACAGCGGTTACAATGCCCTTACGAACGTCATTAGCATGCTTTTTCAGCTCTAAATTGTTCATTGCTTCCTCCTTCTGCCGCCCCTTGCGGCACACTTATTTTCTGTTTAATATACTAGCATAAAAAATGTTTCCCGTCTATATATACTGAGAAATTTTCTTGATTGTGTTCGAGCACAGTGCCCTTCTCCGGTTCTGTGCCACACGGGGCTACTGCTCTTTCTGACCATAATAAGCATTGGCGCCATGCTTGCGGTAATAATGCTTATCCTGAAGCTCCTGGGGAGCGGGCTGGATCCGTGCGTTGATGACCTCTGCCCGGTAAGCCATCTTGGCTACCTCCTCCAGCACCACGGCATTGTGCACCGCATCCCTGGCATCCTTCCCCCAGGCAAAGGGGCCGTGATTTTTGCACAGGACGGCGGGCACTGCCATGGGATCCTTATTCAGCCGCCGGAATTCGTTCACAATCAAATGACCGGTATTCTCCTCATAAGCCTCCTCGATCTCCTCCTTCGTCAGACACCTGACACAGGGCACCGCACCGTAAATATAATCCGCATGGGTGGTGCCGTAGCAGGGAATGTCTCTTCCCGCCTGGGCCCAGCTGGTGGCATAAGAAGAATGGGTATGTACCACGCCGCCGATCTCCGGGAATGCCTTGTACAGCTCCAGATGGGTGGCAGTGTCAGAAGAAGGATTGTACCTGCCCTCCACCTTGTTTCCGTTTAAATCCATAACCACCATGTCCTCGGGCGTTAATCGGTCATACTCCACCCCGCTGGGCTTGATGACGAAGAGACCGCTCTCCCTGTCGATGGCACTGACATTTCCCCAGGTAAAGGTCACCAGACCATAGCGGGGCAGATCCATATTTGCTTCATACACTTTCTGCTTTAATTCCTCTAACATACTTGACCTCCTATTTAGAGTTCTGAAAATTTACTGTCTCTTAATTCCTAAGACCCTCCACAGCGGCCTTCTCTGCCGGAAGAGCTGCCTTGTATTTTTCAATAAACGCATCAAATCCGGCCACATCCTCGGCCTTCGGTGCAATGGTCGTTCCGCTCTGTCCCGCGAAGATTCTCTCGGACAGATAATCCGGCAGCGTCTCCTCCGGCGCCTTCTCCGCCATATAGCATGCCAGGATCGCCATGCCCCAGGCGCCGCCCTCGCTGGCGGTATCCATCACCGTTACCGGTGCGTTCATGGCTGCGGCCATCAGCTGCTGTCCCACCACCGGTGTCTTGAACAGGCCGCCGTGCCCCATCAGGGAATCCACCTTCACCTGCTCCTCCTTCAGCAGAATATCATTGCCAATCTTCAGAGCCGCCATGGCACTGTACAGATGGCTCCTCATGAAATTCGCCAGGGTGAAACGGGCATCGGGGGTGCGTACAAACAAAGGTCTCCCCTCATTTAAGCCCGTCACCGGCTCGCCGGAGAAATAATTATAGGCCAGCAGACCGCCGCAGTCGGGCTCCGCAGTCAGCGCCTCCCTGTACAGAGTGCCGTACAGTTCATTTTTATCCGGCTTCATGCCAAACTTACCGGCAAACTCTTCAAACAGGTTCACCCAGGCATTCAGGTCGGAGGTGCAGTTATTGCAGTGTACCATAGCCACGGGATATCCGTCCGGCGTGGTCACCATATCGATCTCCTCATGCACCTTATTCAGGGCATGCTCCGTTACCACCATAGAGAAAATAGAGGTTCCGGCAGAGATATTACCTGTGCGTACCTTCACACTGTTGGTGGCCGTCATGCCCGTTCCGGCATCCCCCTCGGGAGGGCACATGGGCGCTCCGGCTTCCAGCTCCCCGCTGGGATCTAAGAGTCTGGCTCCCTCTGCGGTCAGTACCCCGGCACTTACACCGGCGGGCAGCGCCTTGGGCAGGATCTCCCGAAGCTTCCAGGCAAAGCCCTGATCCGCTACCAGCTCGTCAAACTGTGCCAGCATCTTCTGATCGTAATCGCAGATTCGGGAATCAATGGGGAACATACCCGACGCTTCGCCCACGCCCAGCACCTTTTCTCCGGACAGCATCCAGTGAATATAGCCTGCCAGTGTGGTAAAGAAGGTAATATCCTTCACATGCTCCTCCCCATTTAAGATTGCCTGATACAGATGAGCAATGCTCCATCTCTGGGGGATATTGAACTGAAATAAAGGGGTCAGTCTGCTGCAGGCCTCTGCGGTCATGGTGTTTCTCCAAGTACGGAACGGCACCAGCAGCTCACCCTCGCAGTTAAAAGGCATATAGCCGTGCATCATGCCGGAAAAGCCCAGCGCTCCCAGCTTTGTCAGCGTCACGCCGTATCTGGCCCGCACATCCTCCTTCAGACTCCGGTAACAGCCCTGGAGTCCTTTCCAGATATCCTCCAGGCTGTAGGTCCAGATATTGTTTTCCAGACGGTTCTCCCAGTCGTAAGTCCCCATGGCCACCGGCTGATGCGTCTCATCCACCAGCACTGCCTTGATCCGTGTAGAACCGAACTCGATGCCCAGCACTGTCTTTCCCGCTAAAATTGCTTCCTTACTCATGTCCTTCCTCCTTATTGATCTTTCCCTGTTGTTCCGGGGCGCAGCGTAGCTCTCTTTTCTGCTGCGGCTTTTCACGTTTTTTATATTCCCAGTATAGTGCTTTTCCCGTCTTCAGGTCAATATATTTTAATAAAATTTTAAGCATTTTAATAATGACTATGAA
>CAZFYD010000018.1:0-10409 GCA_964523315.1 uncultured Acetatifactor sp. | reverse complement strand
TCTTCAGGTCAATATATTTTAATAAAATTTTAAGCATTTTAATAATGACTATGAATATATAAACTGCCGAAATTGACGCTGCCCGCATGATGGACAATATCTGCCGCATATAATGCACTGATATATCTCTCCGATGGAGTCCGCCTTGAGAAAACATAATAAGCTTACCTGGCGGCAGCTGCTGGCAGCCATTGCGCTGCTGGTTCTCTTTACCGCTCTGACACTGTTTCTGTATCACTTTCACAATAATAAACGGCAGTTTCAGCATGCTGCCGGGGATTTATTTCAAGAAGAAATGGTACATAATACCTTGAACATGCACTACACCATCGCCTATCCGGACACTTTCGGTATCCGGGACTATGAAGCCGTCCTGCCCGGCTACGTCTCCGGAACCCGTCAGGCGCAGTTAGAAGACCTGACAAAGCAGATCAGGCTCTGGACAAAGCTGTCCGACCGGGGACTGAGCGATGCCGACGCCTACACCCTCAGGCTTCTGGCGCTTTCTCTGGAAAATACCTATCAGCTGCAGTCCCACACCTATTATGAGGAGCCCCTGTCCCCCGCCTCCGGTATGCAGAGCCAGCTTCCCATTCTGTTGGCCGAATATACCTTCCGGACGCAGCGGGATGTGGAGGATTACCTGTCCCTGCTCTCCCAGACGGGCGATTACTATGACAGTCTGCTGGTCTATGAACAGGAAAAGGCTGCCGCAGGGCTGCTCATGAGTCCCGTCTCTCTGGCAAAGGTACAGGAACAGTGTCAGCAGATCCTGACCGAAGAAAGCCTGGCAGCGGGCAGTCATTTTCTCCAGACCACCTTTCTGGAAAGAATCAACGCCCTCTATGTGAGCGGCGGCATCAGCCGCGAATCAGCTCTCTTTGCCATACAGCGCAACGAGGAGCTGCTGTCCTGTGTCCTGCTTCCGGCCTATGAGCGGCTGGAGCAGGGACTGCAGCGACTTTATCTGCAGGCAGAGGCTGACTCCCTGCTGCAGGACGGCTCCAGCGACCGGCTGCCCCGGGGACTTGCCGCCTATCCAGAAGGGCAGGAATACTACCGGCAGCTGCTGATCGCAGAAACCGGCAGTTACCGTTCCCCGGAGGAGCTGTATGAGCTGTTAAAAAACCAGCTGCTATCCGAGATGAATACCCTCAGCAGGCTGCTTCAGGAGCATCCCGAAAGCGTGCTGCCCTCCACAGTGGAACAGTGTCTGAACGCCTTCCCCTATCAGCAGCCGGAACAGATGCTGGCAGACCTGCAGACACGGATGGCGGCAGATTTTCCGGCTCTGACTGTGAACGGGGAGAGCACTCCCGCCGTCACAGTCAAAGCGGTGTCCGATTCCCTGGCTGACTACTGCGCTCCGGCCTTTTACCTGACGCCGCCTTTGGACGATACCTCCGCCAATGTCATCTATATTAACGAAAAGGATACGCCGGACGCTCTGGAGCTGTATACCACGCTGGCCCATGAGGGGTACCCCGGCCACCTGTACCAGTCCGTCTACAGCCGCCGCTATCTGTCCGGTCAGAATGCGGATCCGGTACGCCAATTGCTGGGATACAGCGGTTACCAGGAGGGCTGGGCTCTGTATGTGGAGTTCATTGCCTATGACTATGCCAGTACTCTGATGCAGGAGAACGGCAGTCCTGAAGCCGCCATGTATATTCAGGCGGAAAAATACAACCGCAGCCTGCTGCTCTGTCTCTACTCCCTGCTGGATCTGATGATCCATTACGACGGCGCTGACTGTGAACAGATCACTACGGTGCTGGCTAATTTCGGGATCAGCGACCCGGCCACTGCCCAGACCATTTACGCCTATATTGCAGAGGAGCCTGCCAACTACCCTAAGTATTATGTGAGCTATCTGGAGATCCTTCAGCTGCAGCAGAAGGCCCGCTCCCTATGGGGCGCAGATTATACCGACCTGCGCTTCCATACGTTTTTCCTGAATATGGGGCCGTCGGATTTTACCAGCCTGTCAGAGGCTCTGGAGAATGCCAGTCCCCGGTCTCTGGAATAAATTTTCTGAGGTTCCTGCAAAAACAGCCGACTGCCATCGAAGCAAATGCCTCCTCGATCCATGGCAATCGGCTGTTTATCGTACAATATTTTCTGGACTGTTTACCGCTTGGATCCGGCCTCTTCCCGCATACCGTCCAGATATCCCCGGTCCCACAGCAGGATCTTTAGTTTTCGAGCCACCTCCACTGCGGGGCGGGTAAAATACTGGTTTGTCATCACTGCTCCCACCATCCGGTCGTAATAATCCCTGCCGGCGTAGGCCTCCTGCACCGCCTTTACTCCCACCGGACCGTCATAGCGCTTACATTGAATCGCATACGTCACGCCGTCCCGCTCTGCCAGAATATCCACGCCATAGTCCCCGCTGCCCTTCGTAACCTCCACCTCCAGAAAGCCCGTCTGCCGCAACAGTTCCGCACAATAATATTCAAACTCATGCCCTTCCATCAGATCCATGTCGCCCGGCCTTCGCCGCCTGAGTGCATGCCGGATCAGCAGCACCGCCGCTATAAGCGCCGCCAATACCGTCAGTGCCAGGATCCCGATATACATTCCCTTATCTGCCGTCATCAACCGTTCCTGCCTTTTTATCACTGTTTTCCTTCATTATATCAGCCTGCGCCTGCCGGGCTGTCCGACTTCGTTATAGCATAAGTAAGCTGATATGGCAACTGTTTTTTCCTGTTCGGCAGCCGGTCTCAGGGCATGTCTGCCCGGCTCACCGTTTACAAAGAAGAAAGGTATAACCGGATATGCTACGCCGCTTGCGCCAGTATGACGCTCATAACAGCGCTGACAGCAAGGGAAAGCAGAGCGCCGGGCAGGGTGTAGCGGGTCTTCGTAACCTTAGCTGCCAGATAATACACACTCATGGTATAAAAACAGGTTTCGGTACAGCTCATCAGGATGGAAACCAGCATGCCGATGTAGGTATCCGGTCCGTAGGTGCGGAAAATATCCAGCACCAGGCCGGTTGCCGCAGAGCCGGAAAAAAGCTTGATCAGCATCACCGGCACCACCGCCGCCGGAATTCCCGCCGGCTCTGCCAGCGGCGCCAGCAGCCCCGCCAGAAAGTCCAGAAAACCGGACGCCCGCAGCACCCCTACCGCCACCAAGAGTCCCACCAGCGTCGGCATAATATCCACGACCACCTTCAGGCCCTCTCTGGCGCCGGTCAGGAAAGCTTCATAGACCTTTACCTTGGAAACCACGCCGTATCCCACTATGTAAAACAATATGACCGGAATAATGATATCCGATATGTGACTGAGTACATTCATGCAGCTGCCTCCTTACCGGTCTTTGATCTTGCAGTAGATCACCGCCGCTATTGTGCTGACCAGCGTGGCTAGGATGGACGGGGCGATAATGGCCGCCGGGTGCGTGCTGCCGTACTGGCTTCGATAAGCAATCATGTTCACCGGAATCAGCTGCAGGGAAGAAATATTCAGAATCAGGAAGGTACACATCTCCTTGCTGGCAGTCCGGCTTGCCGCCGCTTTCCGGGTGCTGCCGCTCCTCTCCGTCTCCTGCCGCCATACCTCGTCCTGATACTCGGGATTCCCCCTCTCCTGTTCCAGGCGTGCCAGCTCCTCCATGGCTTTCAGTCCGGCCGGAGTGCAGGCCCAGCCCAGCCCCAGCACATTGGCAATCATATTGGTGGCAATATATTCCCGGGCCTTATGCTCCCGTGGAATCCGGGGAAACAGAAAACTCAGCACCGGACCGATGCCCTTGGTCAGCTTTGCTACCAGCCCCGACTGCTGTGCGATCTCCATCAGCCCCATCCACAGCGCCATGACTCCCGCTGTCGTAATACACAGGGAGATTCCCTCCCCCGCACTGTCCAGCGCCGCATTGGTGATCGCTTCCAAATTGCCGGTAAACGCCGCATAGATAATCCCGATCGCAATCATGGCCGCCCACAGATAATTCAGCATGCTTCCTCTTTTCTCTGCCCAGCCCCACAGGCAGATCATCTGACTTTATATCAGCATATTCCCGTGGGGCTTTTATCAGAACTTCCGCACATAGAAAAACGGCCTCGAATTGCTTCGAAGCCGCTTTCCCTATGCCGTTTTCGTTCTTATTCTTCCACACCATGGTTCCGCATCAGTCGGATAATATCGCCAACGGTCACGATGTCCTCCAATTCCTCAGAAGGGATCTCAACATCATACTCCTCCTCAAAAGCCATCACCAGCTCAAACAGATCCAAAGAATCAGCGCCCAGATCATCCTTGAAGGAAGTGCTCTCAGTGATCTCATCCACATCCAGATTTAACTGCTTTGCAATAATCTCTTTTACTTTTTCCAGCATAATTGTAACCTCTCCTTTATCAGAGTCTTTTCTAATATAGAATGCCCACTTTCATGGTATGTGCATTAAACTAAGAGAAGTATAGGAGTTAATACGGCTTTTGTCAAGCCCTTTATCCGTTTTCGATACTGCGTGTGTTACTATTGGTTTGTAACAGTTCAGCCCTCTGCATTCATAAAACCTCCTTGGGCTCTCCATAGATCACACCTCTTGATCCCGTAGCCAGGAAAAATCTGCCGTAGGTCCGCTTATCGCCGTCTATGCTGTTTATCTCGCCGTACATCTGCTTCTCCGTATTCAGCCGTTCATAGGTACGGCCTTCATCCAGGGTTCGATAGAAGCCATACTCCCCGTCAATACTGCCGCATAGATAGATGGCCTTGGGCTCACTCACATAATCTCCGCCGGACCGCCCCAGACCAAGCCCCAGCCGCAGACAGCTGTCTCCTTCGGCGCTGAGCCGGATACAGGTCAGGTGCTCTGTCTCCGCTTCATAGATCAGCTTCCACATGCCCGCCTCAGCCATGGCAATATAAAATACGCCGCTTACTCCCGCCACTCCCCGGATCTCCGAGGGATTCGCCGTATCGATCATGCCGAAGTTGCAGGCCGGATACTCCCGAATGGACTTTCCGTCTGCCGTCTGCACCACATCCGGCAGCTTATGTACAAAGGAAATTCCGCCATCCCGGCTGATATAGATCTGTCCGCTCTCGCCGAAGCCGTAAAAGATCTGAGGATCCATCCGATCCGAAAATACCTTCATGCAGGTACCGGAAAACCTGTCTCTCTGCCGCTGCTCCACCTGCTTCACAGCCACAGGACAGCCGTCCGCCTCCAACACCTTCACCGGAGCAAAGGTCTGCCCGCCGTCCTGGCTGGAGATCACCAGATCCATAGGCAGCCAGATCTGATCCGCAATGGACCAGACAATATTCCGCCCGTCCGGCGACATAGCCACCCAGCCCGGATTCACATTGGGGCGCTCGATCTCCCTCATGGCAGCATCAATCTTTTCTCCCAGCCCCCAGAACATGGGAATCCGCTGATAGGTCTTAAAGCCGTCCTCCGTGCGTACCAAACCGCCCTTAGTCTTTCCCCGCCAGTTGCCTCTGGCAGTAATGATGGCCAGATCACTGTTTAAGTCTGACAGATCCGCATTGATACAGGTGATATAACGGTTGCCCTCTGCATCGTCAAAGGAATTGCGGCAGGGCTTCGTCAGATCCCGGAAGGCAAAGCCTCCCAGATCTCCCACGATATCCACCAGCTGCACCTCACCGGCTATCGGCCCGTACACATTCAGATGTACAGTCTCCTCGATACCGTCACAGTGGTCGTGATACCGGGGATGCTCACTGAGCAGCGCATCCGTGGTAAATACACCCGTCCCCGAGTTAAACCACAGCTCATTGGCATCAAAGGGATTGATCTTCACATCGCTTTCCCAGTGCAGCAGACAGCGGTTGCCGTTAAACTCCGGCCGCATATAGGAGCTGTTGAAATAGATATCCCCCACCTCCAGGCCGTCCAGACTCACTCTCCAGGTATTGCCATAGTCCTCCGACACATAGATGCATTCCGCATCCTGCTTTTCCTTGCACAGCGTGGCACATGCTACCAGCCCCGGTCTGCTCTTACAGGTACTGATGCCGCCAAACCCGTAATCCAGATAATCGTCGGTATGCCGTCCTGCCGCATCCGGGGTAATATCGGTATAACCGCTGATCCTGCCCGCCTTCAGCTCGTACCGCAGCACCTTTCCGCCGATGGTGTCCCCGGTGTCGCAGCTGTAGCCCAGATCCACAATATAATTCCACCTGCCGGTGGCACACATGGTCACATACAGATATTTTCCGTCAAAGGCATACCGCTGCGCCACCAGACCGTTCATCTTACTGTCAGGAATCATCGGACTTTCCGGCTCCTCTAAGGGCTCAAAGCTTCCGCCGCCGTCATAGGACACATACAGGCTGTGCCCCCGCAGGGTATCGTTTACCCGGCTGGTATAGCCTGCCGTACCGGCTACCAATATACGGCTGTCCCCGGAGACCCAGATAAAGGTCATATACTCCTCCGGTACCGGGAGCTTGTCCCATGTCTCACCTCTGTCCCGGGTACGCAGCAGCCCCCCCTTCTGGCTGGCAAAATACAGGGTATTGCTGTCCTGCGGATCCACCACCAGACGCAGTCCCGTCCCTCTGCCGCTTAGGTTGCCGTGTACCATCGTGGGAATCTGCAGATACCGGAAGGTCTCGCCGTAATCCTCCGAAACAGACAGCTTGCCCACGCCTTTTTGCTGCACGCCGCTGGCAATATACAGCCGCCCGGGATACCGGTCGTCCAGCGCAATGGCAGCCGGGTAGGTCTCATCCAGATCCTCCATGTTCACATGATCAATCAAACTCTTCCAACGCTTCTGATCCGCCTCATAACGATAAACGCCCCCGATATCCGTTCTGGCGTACAGAATGCCGGGTACCTGCTGGTGATACAGCAGCCCCGTCACATAGCCGCCTCCCGGAATGGGAGCGTTATGATATTCATAGGGCAGCTTCTTTGTAATCTTCATAGGGAAATTCCGCCTTTCCGGCTGGCAACAGCCATCACGATATATTTAAAGATATTTTCCCATAGATCGGTCAAAAAAGCTATGTATTTTTTTGCTGTTTTTTATGGATATTTTACACATAAAAGAAACAGCCACCCTAAGATGGCTGTTTCCTCTGATCCATTATAAAGTATTGCTTGTGAAGAGACTCTTTACATGTGCCACTTCCTCTTCTGTCGCCTTGCTGGCGGGCACATAATAGGACTTGTCCCTGGCGATGGTGTACAGCTCCTCCTGACTCTGCTCACAGGCATTGCGAAACTGCTTTAAGGTCTGCTTGAGCTCCTTATTCTCTGTCTGGGGAATCATCTCGGCGTAGCGCACCAGCTCCCCGTTGATACCGGTCAGGGTATCTGCTACCATAATTTTTTCCTGCATCTGCATCGTCTGCTCCTCCTTACCCTAAAAACTTCATCAGCTGCTGCTTATTCTGCATGGCAGACTGCGCGCCTTTTTCAAAAAACTGCTTGACCTGAGGATCCTGTGCGCCCTCGGCGTACTCCTGCATCTTGCAGTGGGTGGTATCAAAGCCGCCGATCAGATGTCTGAGATTCTGTAATTCAAGTTCTGAAATATTGGACATGTCTCTACCTCCTAATGGTTTATGGTTCGGAGATAGTATGCGTCAGAAAATTTTTTTTATACACTTTATTATTTATATTGTTCATCCAGATATAATTGCACACGATTCTGAATGATCTGCGCCGCCGCTTCAGCATCCTTACTTCCGGTGAAGTAACTGTCCGCCTCTTCCATGATAATATCTACAATGGGGTCTGTCCGATCGGAGCGGCTAACGCAATGATTCATCAACTCCAGATATTCCTGTTCCCAGCTGCTGCCATCCGGTTTTGTACCCAAGCGGCTATAAACGCCGTCCCCTTTATCATACAGCAGTCCGCCATTGGGATCATACGCATCGGCTATCGTAAAGCGAGAGCTCATATCGCTTCGAACTGCACGGTCGCAAAGCCTTTGATTCTCCGTATCAAACAGTTCCATCAAATACTTTTCCAGAATATCCCTATGAGAAGTGTCCTTGTTCATTACCAAAAAGTAATCACATACCCAGTAATTGCCGGATTCCCCGTCTGTAGGAAATCCCACCGGATGATACTGCTCCCCGTATTCTTCCATAATATAGGTAAAATGAGGATAGGATACAACGGATGTGAAAAACCCAGCGGCACTTCCCTCCGCCAGAGGATCATATTCCCAGCTGCCTGCATTGCCATACCCCTTCACATGCTCTAAAAGCCTTATAAAAAGGGAATTGTTAAAATCGCATGTACCCTCCTCCAGATTTAAAAAGGAAGAATTCTCAAGATCCTGTAAAAATACCTGAAGCAGATAACCGGTGCCATAGTTATAGCCGGAATGGATAAGAAGATATCTGAGCTGCGGCTGTGCATCCATCAGGTCCAACGCCTCCTGCAATGTCCAGCTGTCTCCTTGCCACAATTCATTGGATACCATGGCCACTCTGGCAGTGGCTTCGGGTGTCAGACCGATCTGTCTGCCATCCATTACGCCACCATCCAGAACACCGGGAAATATACAGCTTTCCAGTTCCTCCGGCAATATTCCCGTCAGATCCGCCAATACGCCTTTTTCATACAGCATTTCCATATCTGCCGCCGACACCAGATACAGATCCGCCGCTTTTCCGGCCGTCAGTTCCAGCAGCGCCTGATCCCGAAATTCGTCCTGCGCACGATAATAAGCCTCTGAATCCATTCCCTCTGTCTGGGGTTTTTCCACAAGTATTACACAATTGTCCTGTTCTCTGGAAAATCTGGCAGCACAGGCAGAAATATAATCACAGTAGGAGGTGGTGCTTACCAGACGAATCATGGTTTGGGCAGTTGCCTGCTCATTGCTCAGACTATAGATATGTGCATTCTTACCAGCACAATCCAGCAGAACAGGCTCCCCATTGGAACCTGTTACCATATAGAGCATTGACGAATTTGCTCCTATTCCCAGATCTCCATAGTCCATGCAGAATGCATACTCTCCCGTACGCAGATCCCATCGGTACAGCTTTCCGTCTAAACCGGTATAATACAGAAAGCCTTCCTCCGATAAAACCATGGACATACCGCAGGGGATCTGCACCCGGACGTATGACTTTTTTCCCACGGATGCCTCATAACCTGCAAGCAGGATGGTATTCTCCCGGGAATTATACCATTTGAAAACAGGATTTCTATCCGGATCCTTCATGGCAAACTGCACACTTTCCCCTTGCTCCCCGGCTTCCATTCGATGAAGCAGCGTCCCATCCGTTCCCAGTACCAATACCTCTCCCTGACTGATATCAGGGATCAGATAGTAATTTCCCTGACTGTCCACATGAATATTGTCATATACCCAGGTCTCCATTCCGGGAATATTGTTTTCAGCCATGGCCGGGTACAGATCCACCATACGAAGATATTCCCCTTCCATGGATAAGTGGACGGCATAATAGTTATGAAGACTTTCTTCCTGTCTTATCTGAACGAAAAGTACACACTCCTGTTCATTTACCACATCAAAAGCAACCACGGACTTGTCAAGACCGGCGGAATCAGGGATGTCAGGAAGCGGAATATTCTGTTTGCTGATATCCCCATTTTCTCCTTCATAGCAGTTCAGATAATATGTCATCTGCATTCCACCGGTATCCAGCAGGGTCATTCCCAGACAATCCAGCGCATAAAAATTATTCCCTGCTGCACAGTAAAAGGTTTTTTGAAAATCGTAGGGAAGACCGGACTCATCAGCTTCCAATCCATCTGTATATTGTTTCAGGTACAGAGGGTAAGATGAGGTCTCTTTAAGATCTGCATTCCATTCCTCATCTCTCCAGTCAAATAGCGCATTTTTACTCTGCTCCGGGGCAGAGTCCGCTGTCCCGGATACTTCATCCGTTCCCTCCTGTCCGCAAGCGGTTATCAGCAGCATCAGAATAACAGCTATCAGTACACACCTTCTCATACCGGCTTCCTCTTTAAAATTATATTAATCATGATTAGGATTGCTGTGCACAGAAATTTCACCAACTTTATATGTCTGTAAAACAAAATGGCAGGAATTGCACTCTTCCTTATTATAAACATAATATACCGTCACAGCACAGCTTTTCGTTCCCCCTGATGTCGTATAAGTATGATTATAGCCATGATGAAAGCTGCTTCCTGCAGGCAATGTGGTTGTATATTCATGAGTACAAGCCGCAGTGGAGTCGACAGTCCCAACGCTGCCTGTAATCAAAGCCCCAATTAACCCCAGCAAAACTAACATTTTCATTTTTGTACCTCCTTTATGATTAGTTTCTTTTATTATATTATATCATAAAACACTTGTCAATATAAGTTCTATCTGCTCAGCGACAAAGAATAAAATATGTTACTGTTCACGGCCTAACCGAATAGAAAATTTCAAACCGTTCCACTTCAATAG
>CAZFYD010000017.1:0-28332 GCA_964523315.1 uncultured Acetatifactor sp. | reverse complement strand
ATATTCAGATTGTAACAGCAAAAGAATTTTGTGAGCAATACCTTATCTGATAAAATCAAAAGGAGCAACAAAAGGAGCCGCCGCATCGATGCGGCAGCTCCTTTTCCCAAATACCTTATTCTGAAATTCTATTCTGCATACTCCTCCGGCTCTGTCAACGCCTTCTCATAGCTTTCCAGAATCACGTTCTGAATATGCTCTCTGGTAGCAGAATTGATGGGGTGGGCAATATCCCGATGCACTCCGTCTGCCGCCTTCTTGCTGGGCATGGCAATAAACAGCCCCTTTTCTCCCTCGATCACCTTGATATCGTGTACCACAAACTCATTATCCAAGGTAATGGATACGATGGCTTTCATCTTTCCTTCCTTTGCGATCTTACGGATCCGTACATCTGTAATCTGCATCCTGTTTCCCCCTTTAGTAAAATGCCCTAGATGACAAACCTGTCGTTCTTCTCCACAACGATCCTGATGCCTTCCTCGCCCACAAAACGGGAACCGGCACGGATGGTATCGCGGCTCTCCACAATACAGTTCTCAATATAAGTATTATCGCCGATGTAGACATCATTTAAGATGATGGAATTCTTAATCACACAATTGTTGCCGATATAGCTCTTCTTGAAGATCACCGAATTTTCCACAATACCATTGACGATACAGCCGCTGGAGATCAGGCTGTTGCGGATCTCTGCACCAGGATTGTATTTCGCAGGCGGAAGATCATCCACCCTGGAATAGATATCCGGATACTGCTTGAAAAAGTAATTGCGCACCTCCGGCTTTAAGAAATCCATATTCGTCCTGAAATAATCCTCCACGGATGCGATATTGCGCCAGTAATCCTTAATCTTATAAGCGTAAATCCGCTTCATATCCTTATAGCGGATCAGGATGTCGCGCACAAAATCATACCTGTCCTCTTCCGCGCACTTTTCGATCATCTCGATCAGATGACGGCGGCGGATCACATAGATACCGCAGGAAATCGTATTGCTTTTAGCCTGCAGCGGCTTTTCCTCAAACTCCGTAATCCGAAAATCCTCATTCATCTTCACCGTGCCGAAGCGTTCGATCTCCGTATCCGGCTCCATATCCCGGCACACCACCGTGATATCCGCTTTCTTCTCGATATGGTACTCCAATACCTTGTTGAAGTCCATCTTGTACACACAGTCACCGGATGCGATCACCACATAGGGTTCATGACTGTTCTTCAGCCAGGTCAGGTTCTGGGCGATGGCATCCGCCGTACCCCTGTACCAGTTGCTGTTATCCATCGTTACCGCCGGCGTAAAGACATACAGACCGCCCTGCTTACGTCCGAAATCCCACCATTTGGAGGAACTCAGATGCTCATTCAGGCTTCTGGAATTATACTGGGTAAACACCGCAACCTTCTGAATATGGGAATTGGACATATTACTAAGTGTAAAATCAATGCTCCGATAGCTTCCGGCTACCGGCATGGCACAGATGGCACGCTTCTGTGACAACTCTCTCATTCGGTGGTTATTGCCACCTGCCAAAACGATTCCTATAGCTCTCACTTTTATCTCTCCTCTGCCTTAATCAATGTCTTGCCGCTTGCCAGATAACCATCTGTGTAGTCTGCGGCAGTGGTCACTCCGGCGATCACCGTGTTCTTGCCCACGCTGACTCCGTCAGGAATCACACTCTTCTCTCCCACAGTCACCAGTCCGTGATTGTAAATATGAGGGGCAGTATCGTTGTCCGCTTCCTCGCCCACGCCCAGCTTTACATTGCTGCCGATCTGCACATTCTCCGCAATAATCGCTTTATTGATCTCACAGCCCGGACCGATCACCGTATGATTCATCAGAATGGAGTCACGGATCACCGTACCTTCCCCGATGGTCACGCCGCAGCCAATCACGGAATTATATACCTTTCCGTACACATCCGTGCCCTCGCCGATAATGCAGCGCTCCGTCACGCTTCCCTCCGACATGTACTGGGGAGGCAGAATATCGCTCTTGGTATAGATCTTCCAATATTCCTCATAAAGGTTGAACTCCGGCACAATATCAATCAGCTCCATATTGGCCTCCCAGTAGGAGCTTAAGGTACCTACATCCTTCCAGTAGCCGTTGAACTCATAGGCATACAGCGGAGCACCCTTTTCATGGCAATAAGGAATCACATGCTTGCCGAAGTCCAGAGCAGGCTGGGCTGCCATGGTCAGCAGCGCCTCCTTCAGGGTCTTCCAGTTAAATATGTAGATACCCATACTGGCCAGATTACTCCTGGGATGCGCAGGCTTCTCCTCGAAATCCGTGATCCTTCTGTTCTCATCGGTAATCATGATGCCGAAACGGCTTGCCTCCTCCATGGGCACGGGCATCACCGCAATGGTCACTTCCGCATTGTTTGCCTTGTGGAAGTCCAGCATTACCTCATAATCCATCTTATAGATATGGTCGCCGGACAGGATCAGGATATACTCCGGGTTAAAGCTCTCCATATAGTCAATATTCTGGAAAATTGCATTTGCCGTGCCGGTGTACCACTCACTGTTGGTACTCTTCTCATAGGGAGGAAGCACGGTCACACCGCCGATATTCCGATCCAGATCCCAGGGAATGCCGATTCCGATGTGCGTATTCAGACGCAGGGGCTGATACTGAGTCAATACGCCTACCGTATCAACGCCTGAATTGATACAGTTGCTCAAAGGAAAATCAATAATACGGTATTTCCCGCCGAAAGCCACTGCGGGCTTGGCTACCTTTGATGTGAGAACCCCCAGGCGGCTGCCCTGTCCTCCGGCCAATAACATGGCTATCATTTCTTTCTTAATCATGTCGTCACCTCAATCTGGCATAATATACAAAGCTCTTTCCGGCTCTGTATTGTACACATTATAACACATCCATTTTAGAATGTGAATATTTTTTACAAAAAAAAGTTACTTTTTACATTTTTTTCATTCATTTTTACCAGTTTTTTTCCATTATGAAAATGCATTTGTTTTTTGCCTCTGCAAAGTATATAATATTATAAAGCAAAGTTGAAAAAAGGAGCTATGCACTGTCATGTATCAAATAGATTTTAATCACCCCCTTTCCGTTTATTTTGTAGGCATCGGCGGGATCAGCATGAGCGGTCTGGCGGAGATCCTGCACCAGGCAGGCTTTACCGTATCCGGCTCTGACTGGAATTCCTCCCCCATTACCCGGTCCCTGGAGCAGAAGGGCATCCGTGTTGCCTACGGGGAAGACGCTTCCCATATCACGGATGATATCGACTGTGCCGTGCTGACTAGTGCCGTGCATGAGGACAATCTGGAGTTTACTGCCATCCGTCAGAGAGGAATTCCCTATCTGTCCAGGGCCCAGCTCTTAGGACAGATCATGAAAAATTACGAGATGCCCATCGCTGTCAGCGGTACCCATGGCAAAACCACCACAACCTCCATGCTTTCGGAGATCCTGCTGCAGGCGGATACCGATCCCACCCTGTCCATCGGCGGCATCTTAAAATCCATCGGCGGCAATGTCCGGATAGGGAAGTCCGGCTACTTCCTGACGGAAGCCTGTGAATATACCAACAGCTTTTTAAGCTTTTTCCCCAGGCTCGGCCTGATCCTGAATATAGAGGAGGATCATCTGGACTTTTTCAGGGATCTGGAGGATATCCGCAGCTCCTTCCGGCAGTTTGCTCAGCTGCTGCCGGCTGACGGCGCGCTGGTCATAAACGGCGACATTGACCGATATCAGGAGCTGACGGAAAACCTGTCCTGCCAGATCGTGACCTACGGCCGCTCCGCAGCGAATGACTATTATGCCGACGCCATCGCCTGCGATGCCTGCGGAAACGTCTCTTTCCTGCTGTACAGCCCTGACCGGGAGCCGGAACAGGTGGCCCTGCAGGTGCCCGGCGAGCACAATGTATCCAACGCCGTTGCTGCGATTGCCGCCGCGGATCTGCTGGGAATCAGCCGCAGGGACACCCTGAGGGCGCTGGGCAGCTTCAGCGGCACGGACCGACGCTTTGAATACAAGGGCTCTTTTAATGGCGTTACCGTAATAGATGATTATGCGCATCACCCCACAGAAATTACCGCAACCCTGACCGCTGCGCAAAATTATCCTCACCAAACCCTGTGGTGTGTATTCCAGCCCCATACTTATACCCGTACCAAGGCCTTTATGAAGGAATTTGCCCGGGCACTGACTCTGGCTGACCATGTGGTGCTGACGGACATTTATGCTGCCCGGGAAAAGGATACTCTGGGCATCAGTTCCCGGGATCTGCAGGCTTCGGTTCGGGCCCTTGGCAGACAATGCGATTACTTTCCTTCTTTTGCAGAGGTTGAAAAATTTTTATTGGAAAATTGCATAAACGGCGACCTGTTGATAACTATGGGGGCCGGCGACGTGCTTAAAATCGGCGAATCGCTTCTGGGAAAATAGTTATCCACCATATCCACATTTTTACTTTCCTTTTATTTTAAAAAAAATGTGGATATTTTTTGTCGAGCTGTGGATAACCGGCTCCTTTTTCGAACATTGTATCCGGTAAGAATTTCCCGGACTTTTCTTTGAAGGACAATAACATTTATCCACATTTTCCACCGTTTCCACATTTTGCGGCGTCTGAAATGTCCGCATTTCATTCCAGCAAAATGCCTATTTCCTTTTTGATTGTCCTGTGCTATACTTTGGATCATTGAAATTTAAAAGGACGGTTCCCCCATGGCACGCTTAACAATTTATAAGGATAATTACATAGAATCCACTGCTGTATCCAACTGCTTTATCGACGAATACATGAAGGATGCTAATGACGCCCAGCTGAAGGTATATCTGTACCTTCTTCGCATGATGCATGCCAATCTGTCTTTCAGTGTGTCCGATATTGCGGACAAGTTCAATCATACGGAGAAAGACGTGCTGCGTGCCCTGCGCTACTGGGAAAAGCAGAAGCTTCTGACCCTGGACTACGATGCCGACAGGAATCTGGTGGGGATCCACCTTTGCGAGCTGACTCCCGGCGGCTCCTTCGTAAGCCACAGCAGTGCCGTATCTCTGCAGCCCCAAGAACCGGCAGGCGTACCGAACGCTCGGCCTGCCGCAGCGGTTCCGGAGCCTGCGGAGCAGCCGGATCCTTACGCCAAGCCGGTCTACAGTGCCGATCAGCTGCGCAGCTTTAAGGAGCAGGAAAACACCGCCCAGCTTCTGTTTGTGGCACAGGTATATGTAGGACGGCCCCTGACGGCGTCCGATATGAAAACGATCCTGTATCTGTCGGATGTACTGCATTTTTCCGATGATCTGATCGACTATCTGATCCAGTACTGCGTGGATCGGGGCAAAAAGGATTTCCGCTATATGGAGAAGGTGGCAATCAGCTGGGCCCAGCAGGGTATTACTACGCCTAAGCAGGCGCAGAAGGCAGCCCTTAAATATGATAAGTCCGTCTATGCCATCATGAATGAGCTGGGCAAATCCTCCGCTCCCACCAGCAAGGAGCTGGAATATATCAACCGCTGGATCGGAGAATACGGCTTCAGCACAGATATCATTTTCGAAGCCTGTGAACGCACTGTGCTGGCTGTGGACAAGCATCGTTTTGAGTATGCCGAGGGAATCCTGAGCAGCTGGCGCAAGGAGAATGTCCGTCAAAAATCCGATATTAAGCGGGTGGACGAGCAGCACCAGAAGCAGAAGGTCGTCTCTGCCCGCAGTACGCCGACCACGAACAAATTCAATCAGTTTAAACAGAATACCTATAATTTTGAAGAGCTGGAGCAGGAGCTTCTCAGCAACTGAAGCTGCTCAGAATCTATGGATACCAGGAGAAAGATGCCGTGGCACTGACCAAAGTCCAATATGACACCATTATGCGAAATTACGAAGAGCGACAGACCCGCAATATGCGTCTGCTAATGCAGCGCAGGGAACAGGTCTACGCACGGCTGCCGGAATATCGGCAGCTGGAAACCTGTGTGGGGACCACCTCCGTGGCTCACGCCCGGCTTTTGCTGGACGGGAATACTGCAGCGCTGGCAGAGCTGAAGCAGCAGCTGGCCGATCTCTCCGCCCGGCGGAAATATCTCCTGAGTCAGGCTGGTTTCCCGGAGGACTATCTGGAGCCGGTCTATGATTGTCCCGACTGTCAGGATACCGGCTATATTGACGGACAGAAATGCCACTGCTTCCGTCAGCAGGAGATCACCCTGCTGTATGAACAGTCCGGCATTCAGGAACTGATTGCCCGGGAAAATTTCGATACCATTTCCACCGCCTATTATCAGGGCGAGGATCTGCAGCGCTTTGAGAACGCTGTCGCTATCAGTCACAAATTTGTGGATGATTTCAAAAAAATTTATCAAAACCTGCTATTTTATGGTACAGTAGGTACGGGCAAAAGCTTTTTATCCGGCTGTATCGCCAGAGAACTGCTTTCCCGGGGGCTGGCTGTGATCTATTTCAGCGCCGCCGGTCTTTTTGAGACCCTGGCCCGCTACAGCTTCGACACAAAATTAAAGGAAACTCTTTACAATTTTTACAAGGATCTTTACAATAGTGATCTGGTGATCATTGACGATCTGGGGACTGAGGTAACTAATAACTTTGTGACCTCCCAGCTGTTTTCCCTGCTCAATGAGCGGCATCTGCGGCAGAGAGCCACGGTCATCTCCACCAATCTGAATCTGGAGGAGCTGCGCGACCGGTATTCCGACCGTATTTTCTCCCGCATCACCAGCAATTATTCGCTTTGCAAGCTGTCCGGACCGGATATTCGGATGTATAAAAAGAGATTTTCAGGAAAGTGAGGATATTTTCATGGCAAACCGTGAAGAGAAGCGCAACTTGGAGACCATTCCTGTGGGTTCCTTAGGAATCATCGCCCTGGAGGGCTGCAGGGTACTGGGTGATAAGGTCGATAAATATCTGGTAAAGTGGAGAACCGAGCGTGAAAACGAGCACAAGGATTCGCTGGCCTTCTCCGGCTATCAGAGGGATTCCTACCTGCTGAGCACAAAAGTGCCCCGCTTCGGCTCCGGCGAAGCCAAGGGAGTGATCCTGGAATCCGTCAGAGGCTGTGATTTGTACCTGCTGGTGGATGTCTGCAACTACAGCCTGACCTATTCTCTCTGCGGACATGAAAACCACATGTCCCCCGACGATCATTATCAGGACTTAAAGCGCATCATTGCCGCTGTGGGCGGTAAAGCCCGCCGGATCACGGTGATCATGCCCTATTTATATGAGAGCCGCCAGCACAAGAGAACCGCCAGAGAGTCTCTGGACTGCGCTCTGGCACTGCAGGAGCTGGTCAGCATGGGAGTGGACAACATCATCACCTTTGATGCCCACGATCCCCGGGTGCAGAATGCGATCCCTCTGCATGGCTTTGAGACCGTGCAGCCTGCCTATCAGTTTATCAAAGGTCTGCTGCGCAATGTGAAGGATTTACAGATTGACAACCGGCATATGATGGTTATCAGCCCGGATGAGGGCGGCATGAAGCGCGCCATCTATATTGCCAATGTATTGGGGCTGGATATGGGCATGTTCTACAAACGCCGGGATTATGCCCGCATTGAGAACGGCCGCAATCCGATTGTAGCTCATGAATTTCTGGGTTCCAGCGTAGAGGGCATGGATGTAATCATTATTGACGATATGATCTCCTCCGGCGACAGTATTTTAGAAACCGCTGCTGCCCTGAAGGAACGAAAGGCCGGCAAAATTTTTGTATTCGCCACCTTCGGCCTGTTTACCGCAGGTCTGGACAAGTTTGACAAGGCCTACGAAAGCGGCATGATCACCAGAATCCTGACCACCAACCTGATCTACCAGACACCGGAGCTGCTGAGAAGAGAGTGGTATATCAACTGCGATATGAGCAAGTATATCGCTTACATTATCGATACCTTGAACCATGACTCCTCCATCAGCGATCTGCTGGACCCCAGCGAGAGGATACAGAACATCGTCTCCAGGTACAGAACCGGAGAACTGTAAAAAAGCCGCCCCGGATATTGGATCATTTTCTGATCGGGTACCCGGGGTATATTTATCTGCAAATATGTTACTATTTACTTTACAGCCGATTTGGACAGATGCACAGATTCGTTGTGCTTGCACATAAGAAGCTGTGCATCTGATCCAAATCTGACTGCGAAGCAGGAACTCCACCCACATGAGCAAAACGCACGCCGCAAAGCGGGGGCAAAAGCTGCGTAGCAGCGGGTTTTGCGAATGAGGCGTGGAGGGCTGTGAATAGTAGCACAAATGTCAACTTATTTTTGCAAACCGGTTGACAATTCACCCTCTCAATTGTATACTTATGTTTGTATTTGATTTACAATCAAAAGAACAACAAAGGAGAAACAAAACATGAATACCAAAAAAATTGCTTTAGTTGGTCTGATGACCGCCGTTATCTGTGTGCTGGGGCCCATATCCTTTCCTTTGCCCATCAGCCCCGTGCCCATCTCGCTGGGACTTCTGGGCGTACTGCTGGCCGTTTATCTGCTGGGAATAAAATGGGGCACCGTCAGCTGTCTGATCTATCTGCTGCTCGGTCTGGTGGGTGTGCCTGTATTTACCGGCTTTACCGGGGGAGCTTCAAAGCTGTTCGGCCCCACCGGCGGATACCTTGTGGGCTATATCTTTCTGGCGCTGATTGCGGGTTTATTCATCAGCAAATGGCCGGGGAAATGGCCCCTGCATCTGGTCGGTATGATACTGGGTGTAGCGGTCTGCTACCTGTTCGGTACCCTGTGGCTGGGGCATCTGCTGGAATGCACCTTTATGGAGGCTCTATGGATGGGTGTAATCCCCTATATCCCCGCAGATCTGGTGAAGATCGCCATAACCCTGCTTCTGGGGGGCCTGATCCGCAAAAGACTGCTGAAGGCCGGACTTGTGCAATAAAATTGTCCCCGGATACCGAATCATTTTCTAATCGGATATCCGGGGACAGTGTGTTTCTTACTTTAATCTTTTATTTTCTTTCATCCAGATATAGCTGAACACGTTTATCCAGTATTTCAGCCACCTCCTGGGCCGTTCTGCTTCCTGCAAAGAAAGGAGCCAGTTCTTCTTCCATCATTGCGGTGATCTCCCCCAGATCCAAGGCAGGCTGGGCATTCTCTATCAGAAAGGCAAATTGCTCTCTCTGACTGTCTGCATAGGAAGAAGTGTGCATCTCCTCTGGCAGCCACTCTTCATCCGGCTTCTCCCCCAGTTCATAATCAATGAGAGTCTCCAAGGCCGCCTGATTGACAGGGAAATTGGCTGAAGCATTTCGCCAATACACTTCCCCGGAGCTTACAATGTCCTCCATCGTGTCATACAAAACATAACTGGTCTGTGCCTCCTCCGAGATCAGATATTTCAGGAATGCGACAGCGCCTTCCTTCTGCCCGGACTGACTGTTTACATAAAACGCATTGGCAGACAGATAGATGCCATAGCCCTCCTCACGGGGATACCCCAGCACCCGGATGTCCGTGGTGCCCAGCGCATTATAGATATCCTGAAAAGAGGCGAAACTTCCCATCCCATATGCATAGAGCGGTGTCTCTGCGAAAACATCCGATGACTGCAATGTATTATCCATATTGGTATCGTATTGATATTCTCTGGCAAATTCCAACAGTTCCAAAAAAGGCTGTTCGGTTAGATGGCTCTCTCCCCTCTCCCAATCAATATACGCCTTATTGGAACTATCTGACAAAGCATACTGCAGGATGAGTTGCCGTCCGTATAAAGATTTCTGAAGTGCTTTCGCATCCGAACTGCGCACCATATCCATCAGTTGCTCCATTGTCAGTGAATCCACTCCCTCTGTATCCGATGCCCGGTATGCGGCGAAATCCACTCGGAAATCATAGGGAATTCCATATAGTTTACCGTCTAACCGGCCGGTCTCCAGAATTTGCTCCGAACAGCCCATTTCCTCAAAGCCCTGTCCATCCAAACATTCCAGATAGCCATTTTTCACCAGAGTTCTGCGTTCCGGAAACACATCATCCGCTAACAGATCCGGTCCTCTCCCTGCTGCCAATTCCATCTGAATCCTGCTGCAGAAAGTATCTTCATCCTCTCCTTGTTCCGGGAGAAGCACTTTTACAAAATAGCTGCTGTTCTGCCGGTTGAATCTGGCAACCACATTTTCCAGAGCCACATTTTGCATGGCAAGAGCCAGTGTAATCTCCTGTTTGCTGGTGACCATATTCTGTTTTGCCAGATCATAGGTCAGCAGCAGAAGCTCTCCATCGCACTCGGCCAAAATCTGCAGGGTCTGTCCTTCCCCTCTGCACATTCCATAGAGGGTGTTCAAATAATATCCGTGATCTCCATAATGATACAGCTCCCGGAGACCTTCTTCCATAACCCAGATGCCGCTCCTGTCCGTAATACACAGGACACCTCCCTCTGCATATGCTGCAAGATAGTCCAGTTCTTCCGCCCCGGCCAGCAACTGCTTCTCACCACTGGTATCCCACAGGCAGGGCTGTTTTTCTTCGTCATAACCATACAGATAAAAAGGAGACTGGGCATCCGCCTGTACCCCCCCAAGCACCCAACCGGTAATATCCAACGTTCCCTGCTCTTCAAGCTTTTCATCATAGAGAGAAACTTTTGCATACGCCTCTTCCGGAACATACTGTTGACCATTATTTTGATAGGTAATGAGATTACCTGAAAAGTCCAGCAGTGCTTTCCCTGTCAATTGATCATTCAGCATTTCCCTGTCTGTAAAAATCTCTCCTACTCCCTCCGGCTCCAGAACTGCCAGCCTGATCTGGTTTTCTCCCATACGCACCATACAATACAGACCGCCATCCAAGGATGGAATCGCTGTACGAATCCCCGAATAACTGACTCCGTCCTTTTCGAATTCTTC
The DNA here is from genome assembly GCA_964523315.1 of uncultured Acetatifactor sp. GTDB lineage: Bacteria > Bacillota > Clostridia > Lachnospirales > Lachnospiraceae > Acetatifactor. The sequence goes on along the minus strand of CAZFYD010000017.1, from coordinate 17,440 downwards.
TCTTACCTCCACAGCTGTCCATTCCTGGCTGTCACTGGAAAATATTTGCCGATATACACCTGCATAATCCGTCATACTTTCTGTATAGACAAGTGTAAGCAGGTGGATACCGCCACGATACAGTTGAAAATTCTCCTGAACGGTAATCTTCGCATCACCTGCTGTCTCACGCAAGGCAGCCTCCCAATCCGGAACCACATACTCCGTCATAGGGCCATCTTCCACCTGGGCAACTACGGTCTCCTGAATACCATTCTGTGTATCATTTTCTTCCGACTCCTGCCCGGTTTGCTGACAGCCGCCCAAAAACAGAATAATTGCCATCAAAACCGCTAAGCCACCAGATATTGTCTTTCTTCTGTCATTCTGCATGACTTAAACACCTCTCACAATACGCATATAGAATGATATGTACGGGTAACACCATTTCTGTTTTCTTTGGCGCCGCATGCACATTTCCATACCTGATACTCTGTTCTTGCAGAGATATAGCAAGTTGCTGTTTCCATCTGTCCGGTTGCATCATTATATACATTGACTGTATGAGAACCAACATTTGAAGTCTCTGTCACCGTTTCTCCCATGTACGAATAAGCATGGTCATGCGATGCTGCACCGACTCCTATACTCATCCCACATACCATCATACTAACCAATAATGCTGCCATCATCTTTTTCATTCTTTTTTTCATATTCTCTTCACCTCATATTTGATTATTACAAATTAAATGGATGTTATGATACTTCTTTATGTCCCCCTTTCTAAAAGCCATTTGTAATTTGCTGTTGTTATTGTATCACATCACATGGATATATTCAAGTGTCAGTTAATACAATTCTTAGATATGTCGTAACAGTTCAGCCCGCACCATTCGCAAAGCCGCACCTACGGTGCTATGCAGTAGCTTCGCAACTGCCGCTGCTTTACAGCTAACTTTGCTCATAAACAGGCGCTCCGCTCATAACCTGTAAAGCAAGCAAATTCATGCAAGCATGATTTGCTTGTCTTACAGGTCATGGCTGAACTGTTACCAAACTATATAGTTAGCCAATCTTGCCATATTACAAAAAGTATGATACACTGTTTTTCGTTGCAGAAGCCTCAAAACCAAGGTCGATAGGCTTACCAAACCGAGTGTTCGAGACCTTCCACTCGTAAAAAAAATACTAGAGGAGATTACCATGAAAAACAGTAAAACACTTTTTATCACCCAGGCGGCGATCATTGCTGCCCTCTATGTCGTGCTGACCCTGCTGGCTAATGCCCTGGGGCTGTCCAACTACGCTATCCAGCTTCGTTTTTCCGAAGCGCTCACGATCCTTCCCTTTTTCACCCTCGCAGCCATACCCGGTCTGTTCCTGGGATGTCTGATCAGCAACCTGCTGACCGGCGCCATCATCTGGGATGTGATTTTCGGCAGCCTGGCTACCCTGCTCGGCGCTGTCGGCACCTATCTGCTGTGCAGAGTAAAATGGCTTGCACCCCTGCCGCCCATCGCTGCGAATACGATTATTGTACCCCTCGTACTCTATTATGCTTACCGGATTCCCGGCTCCGTTCCTTATTTTATGCTGACCGTGTGCATCGGCGAGATTCTTTCCTGCGGTGTGCTGGGCATGCTGCTGCTTTTCATACTGCAGAAATATAAAAAGTACATTTTCCCCACTGCTGTGAAATCAGATACCCCGCAGCAGTAAATCTGTCGCTTCTGCAGCAAACGTAAGCCTGCGTCCCGCCTGTTCCGACCATAACATTTGTCGGGATGGGCGGGATGCAAACACTTTATCATTTTTTCCGCAAACATATTGGCTCGATACTTCTTTGGAAGTATAGCACTGGACTACGTTGCTAATCGCTGTCGAAAGCCCCGGGCTGTCATGTGAAAGATCTGACATGGCAGATAGCAGCCAGGAAAATACTAAACGGAACAACGGGGCTGTCTGCCTATGAATCCGTCCTGACATAGGTAATAAACGGATTGCCGTTCTCCTCCATCCATTCCTTGGTGTCGTTCATGCCCTTTTTATAGAGTCTTCCGGTGGATGGCTCGAAGATCACCACATTGTACTCATTAAAGCCCGTAAGCAGCACCGCTTCTCCGTCCTCCAGGATGGCCAGCACGGGGATATCCTGATTCACAAAGTACAGTACAGCGTCCAGGCTGCAGCCGCCCAGATCCAGTACCCGGGCCTGATCCTCCAGATTCTCCGCCAGGATCTCCTGGGGCGTCTTTCCCCGTTCCAGCAGGGATGCAGTATCCCGCACGATTCCCTCAAATGCCAGCATGGTATCCAGACATGCCGCCAAGCTCTGGCTCTCTTGTGCTTGCTCCGGCTCCGTAATGGCCATGATCTGATTGCGGACCAACCGGTTCCCTTTGATCCACATGGTTCTGCCGCCGCTATCCACCACTGCGCCGGAACAATTATACGCCTGACTGATGGCCAGTGCGGGGCTGCAATAAATCCCTGACACCTGCCCCAGATTATACACATAATAGTACTGCTCCTCCTCTTCTGCAGACAGGATCACATTGCGTCCGCCCTCAAATACGACCTCCTTGGGCGTCAGTACCTGGAGTCCTTTCACGTCAATCTCACTTCGCACCTGGATCTGCACCAGCTTCTCATAGGTATCCACCGCCGCCACCACCAGCTGGTTTTTATTCACATCCGCAGCGGCGCTGTTCAGAATATGCTCCTGAGTGGTACTCACATAGCTGCCGTCCTCCTGGCGCAGCACTCTCTCCAGGGTGATCTGGTTCTCCTCCACCCGGCAGGAGACCGTATATATATTTTCCTGTTCATATTCCTTCAGCAGCTTCCCGGAATCATCCCGGATGCACACCTGATACATGGGAAAAACCTCTCTTCCCGCCACATCGGTCACCACATCCTCCAGCCGGGCTACGCCGTAAATGATATCCTCTCCCATAAAGCCCAGAGGTCTGGCCGTTTCATCCGCTCCGACCTTGATCTCTATGACCTGTTCCGTTCCCAGATTCATCAGCTGCAGTCCCTGTCCCTGATGCCATACCACAATTTTATGATCTTCTGAAATCACCATGGCTTCATCACTCTCCACCAGAGCAAGCCTCCTGGTCGTGCGCTCCTGGGTATCCACCTCATAGATACTGTGATCCAGATACAGATACAGCTTTCCCTCCCGGTTCAGATACAGCAGCTGCTCCAATTCGCAGGCCAGTATCTCATAAGATTTATCATAGGGAATGTAGATCGTTTCCTCTATGGTATTCTGAGCGCTGTTGTAGGTATAGAGCTGGATTCCCACTTCCCCCTCGTGGCGCCCTCTGTTCATATAGCCATATATGGCAAACTGTACGTTATTACCCTCATCCACACTCAGAATCTTCAGGCCGTACTGCTGGTATACCTCCCGGGCATCCCACTGCATTTTCGGATTCTGGGACGGATCCTCATAAAAAGAGAATAAAAGCGTCAGCTTATTTGTGGTCATATTGTAGCTGCATAGTCTTCCTGCCGCCTCAAACACCACAATATTGCCGTCCTCACTCTCCACCAGGGGCGTATCCTCTCCCACGATCCCCAGCATGATCTTGTCATTTCCATAAATATTCCCCTCCACCGCAGGGATCTGATCCATGGTGCGCTCAAATGCCAGCAGATACACCCGATCCGTGGTATAGCGGATCCGGTACCTCTCCTCCACCAGATAACAGGTCTGCTCCTTACCGCTGCCGGTCGCCACCAGATAGTGGAGCTCCATGGAGGCGGTCTGGGACGCCAGTTCCACCAGATTGACAGCCGGCTCCGTAATACGGCGGACATTCAGATCTCCCCAGGTAATCTGATTAAAACTGCTGTGGATGTCTACTTTATGAAAGCTGGTATTGTCTCCCTGAGAGTTGCTTTCCAGATATTTGGTCAGATCCATGGCAGCTTCCTTGTCAAAGGTTTTTTCATGAAAATCCCGCACATATTCCAGCTTCTCGTAGCCCCAGGTGCTGTCGCTCCATATGGCTCTGGTATAATACCAGATCTCCCGTCCGTCTCCATCCGTCAGGACCAAAGCAAGGGAATACTCCGTGTCTTTCTCAATCAGATCCTTTAAAGAGGTCTCCACCCGAATCGTACTTCCCTGGGTAAACTCTGTGATCTCCGTATTTTCGATCAGACGGCTGCCGTCCCGACTGCGCACCTCAATCCTGATCCCCTGAATCTCTGCGCCATAGGTACTGATGTCGAATACCAGTTCCCTGTTCTCCCCCAGTTCCGCAATGGTTCCCCGCTGATAGGCAGTATCCATGGGCTGGGCGTATCCATGGAGCTCATTGTAGAAAATATCCCCTTTCTCCAATGTGACCACCGGAAAGCTGGCCGCCGACAGCTCCATGGTCATATTCTGATTGTCCTGATTCATGATCCTGCCTGCCACCAACAGTGTCACCACAAAGGTCAGCAGGAAGGTCACTCCTTTGATAATTGCTTTCTTCATTATTTTTCTTCTTCTTTCCTGTCCAAAAGCCGGGCTTTCAGGCAGAGCCACGAAAACACATGGTTCCCGTGGCTCTGCCCGTTGTAAATCCTTATCAGCTGAAGCTGAAAAATCCTCTTCTGCCGCCTCTGCGGCGCTTATATACTTCATTTGACAGGAGTACGAAGATCAGAGAACCTCCCAGTTCCGTTTTTTCCCCTGCCCCCTCCTGCTGCGGATGCTGCTCCTGTTCCTCACGCCGAAGAATCTCTGTGATATTGGCAGCCAGGCGTTCCAGCGTATAGCGGTCAGGATATTCATCATAAATCACACTGCCCTCATAATCCATCCGATCCAGGATCTCCGCAATCCTTGTCTGATAACGCCGCACCTGTAACGGATACAGCTGCCGAAAATATTCCAGATCACGCAGCACGTCACCATCCGCCTGCATGCCGTATGGAGCCGCAGTACTACCATAGCCTGCTTGCGAATATGTCATATAAAAAGGTAAAATCCTGCGTTCAAAGTCCATGCTCATGATGCCTTTTCTTTTTCTATAACATATGCATCCGGCACTTTCCGTGTTACTTCAATACCTGGATGCGAGCCATGGCGCGCAGCAGAGCCGTCTCTGCCCTGGCCAAATCCGTCCCCTGAGCGTGCCCATGAATACGCTCCTTGGCACGATTCTTGGCTGCTTCCGCTCTGGCCCCGTCGATCTCATCCGGCCATTCAATGATCTCTGCCAATATCGTGACCTGCTGGGGCAGAATCTCCGCAAAACCGGCATGAAGAGCCGCCTCCTTTTCTCCTTCCGGCTCCGTAATGGTAAGTACGCCGGGCTTGACGATCACTGTCATCGGCAGATGACCGGGCAGCACGCCGATCTCTCCCTCGGAGGTATTGAACTCCACCATTTCCGCCTCTCCCTCATAGAATACTCTGTCGGGAGTGATAATTTTTAATGTCAAGCAATTATTTTCTGCCATGGAAAACCTGCCTTTCCCTATTTCACTTTGGCCAATACATCATCAATACCGCCTGCATTCAGGAAATAGCTTTCCGGAATATCGTCATGCTTGCCTTCCAGAATCTCTTTAAAGCCTCTGATCGTCTCATTGATCGGCACGTATTTGCCTTCCAAACCGGTGAACTGGCCTGCCACGAAGAAAGGCTGGGAGAGGAATCTCTGCACCTTACGGGCACGGGATACCACCAGCTTATCCTCCTCCGACAGTTCATCCATACCAAGAATCGCAATAATATCCTGCAGCTCCTTGTATCTCTGCAGAATCTCCTGCACACCGCGGGCCGTCCGGTAATGCTCCTCTCCCACAATACGGGGATCCAGAATACGGGAGGTGGACTCCAGCGGATCCACGGCCGGATAGATGCCCAGCTCCACGATGGAGCGGGACAGCACGGTGGTCGCATCCAGATGGGCAAATGTGGTTGCCGGCGCCGGGTCTGTCAGGTCATCCGCCGGCACATAGACCGCCTGCACGGAGGTAATGGAACCGTTTTTTGTAGAAGTGATACGCTCCTGCAGCGCACCCATCTCCGTCTGCAGGGTAGGCTGATATCCCACCGCAGAGGGCATACGTCCCAGCAGCGCGGACACCTCGCTGCCCGCCTGTGTGAAGCGGAAAATATTGTCAATAAACAGCAGCACATCCTTGCCGCCCTTGTCACGGAAATACTCTGCCATGGTCAGACCTGTCAGACCCACTCGCATTCTTGCTCCGGGAGGCTCATTCATCTGTCCGAAGACCATGGTGGTCTTGTCGATAACCCCTGACTCACTCATCTCATGATACAGGTCATTACCCTCACGGGTACGCTCGCCTACGCCGGTAAATACGGAATATCCGCCGTGCTCTGTGGCAATGTTGCGGATCAGCTCCTGGATCAGCACTGTTTTACCTACGCCTGCACCGCCGAACAGACCGATCTTTCCGCCCTTCTGATAGGGGCACAGCAGATCCACCACCTTGATGCCGGTCTCCAGCAGTTCGGTCTCCGTGGACTGCTCTTCAAACTTCGGCGCCGGCCTGTGGATGGGCTCATAGGTCACGCCCTCCGGCGCCGGCTTGTTGTCAATGGGCTTACCCAGCACATTGAAAATACGTCCCAGTGTTTTTTCTCCTACGGGCACGGAGATCGGCGCTCCGGTGGCAATCGCTTCCATGCCCCTCATCAGGCCGTCCGTGGTACCCATGGCAATACATCTGACCGTATCATCGCCCAGATGCTGGGATACTTCCACTGTCAGCTCCTCACCGTCCTTACCGGGGATCACGATAGCTTCGTTGATCTCCGGCAGCCGACCCTCGCTGAAACGGATATCCAGCACCGCACCAATGATCTGGGTAATCCTTCCTTTATTTTGTCCTGTCATATAAATCCTCCTGCATATCACAAGCCGTGCTTGCGATACTGCTCAAATTTTCACACTAATCTCCAAGCCGGGTAAGCAGGACTATGAAATCGCTTCCGCTCCGGCTATAATCTCTGTTAATTCCTGTGTGATAGAGCCCTGTCTTGCTCTATTATACTTCAGCGTCAAATCACTTATCATTTCTTCCGCATTGCTGGTCGCATTGTCCATGGCCTGCATACGGGCGCCGTTCTCACTGGCCACTGCCTCCACCAGACCGCCGTAGATCAGGCTGGTCACATATTTGGGAATAATCATCTCCAGCGCCTCTTCGTCCTCCGCTTCAAAGTTCATGGGAATCTTCAACGCATTATCCTGATCTGGCTCCCTGTCATTGTCAGACACAACCTCATGCTCAACCGGCAGAAGCTTTAACAGGGTGGGCACATGGCTCACCGTGTTCTGGAAAGCCGTATAGGCCAGATAGATCTCGCCGATCTCTCCTTCTGCAAATGCCTGCAGCAGCGCATCGCTCAGAATCATGGCATCGGAATACGAGGGCTCCTCCACGATGTCGGACATATCCATCCGCACCTCATAGCCTTCTCTGACAAAGGCATCCCTGCCCTTTCGACCCACTGCATAGATCACCACATCCTCCTTGTTCCACTCGGGATGACGGGTCACCAGCTTCACAATATTGGAATTGTAGCCCCCCGCCAGTCCTCTGTTGGAGGAAATGACGATCACAGCCTTTTTTCCCGAGCTGCCGGGCTGCAGATATCTATGCTGCAGATTGCCCACGCGAGTCAGGATGCTGTTCACGGTATGATACATGCAGTTAAAATACGCCTTGGAATGCTCCGCACTGGTTCTGGCATGCTGCAGCTTTACGGTAGAAACAAGTTTCATGGCTTTGGTGATCTGCTGGGTGCTCTGTATGCTCCCCTTGCGACGCTTGATATCACGCATTGATGCCATAACTTTCCTCCACTTCTACGCTCTACTTAAACTGCGCTTTAAACTCGCCTATTGCCTTTACCAGAGCCGTTTCCGTCTCCTCAGAGATCGCCTTCTCCTCAGCAATCGCCCGGGGAATCTCCGCATATCGGGTATCCAGAAACTCAAACAGTTCCTTCTCAAAACGGGTAATATCCTCCACGGACACATCCAGCAGATACTTATTGGTAGCCGCATAGATAATGATAACCTGGTACTGTACCGGCATGGGCTGATACTGGGGCTGCTTCAGCACTTCCCTGATCCGTTCGCCCTGTGCCAGCTTCTCCTTGGTATCTGCATCCAGCTCGGAGCCAAACTGCGAGAAGGCTGCCAGTTCACGGTACTGCGCCAATTCCACACGGATGGGCGCTGCGATCTTCTTCATCGCCTTGATCTGTGCCGCACCGCCTACACGGGATACGGACAGGCCCGCATTGACAGCAGGACGAAAACCTGCGTTGAACATCTCGGTCTCCAGATAGATCTGGCCGTCAGTGATGGAAATGACGTTGGTCGGAATATACGCAGAAACATCACCTGCCTGGGTCTCAATGATCGGAAGCGCCGTCAGGGATCCGCCGCCGTATTCCTCACTCATCCGTGCTGCGCGTTCCAGCAGACGGGAATGCAGATAGAACACATCACCGGGATATGCCTCACGTCCGGGGGGACGGCGAAGCAGCAGGGAAAGTGTACGGTATGCGGTAGCATGCTTACTTAAGTCATCATATACCACCAGTACATCTTCTCCGTTTTCCATCCACTCCTCGCCGATTGCACATCCGGCGTAAGGAGCAATATACTGCAGGGGAGCCAGATCACTGGCAGTAGATACCACAACAGTAGTATACTGCATAGCCCCGTACTCCTCCAAAGTCTTTACAATATTGGCTACGGTGGAAGCCTTCTGACCGATAGCCACATATACGCACTTTACATTCTGTCCCTTCTGATTGATAATCGTATCCAGGGCAATAGCCGTCTTACCGGTCTGACGGTCGCCGATGATCAGCTCACGCTGTCCCCTTCCGATGGGCACCATGGCGTCGATAGCCTTGATACCGGTCTGCAGAGGTGTATCCACCGACTTTCTGGTGATTACACCGCTGGCCACACGCTCGATCTTACGAAATCTGTCCGTCTGCACCGGCCCCTTACCGTCAATCGGCTGCCCCAGCGCATTCACAACACGTCCCAGCATGGCATCACCCACGGGGACCTCCACTACCCTGCCGGTAGTCTTAACGGTATCGCCTTCGTTAATATTCCTGTGATTACCGAGAAGGACTGCGCCCACGTTATCTTCTTCCAGGTTCAGCACCATGCCGTATACTTCCCCGGGAAATTCCAGCAGTTCACCCTGCATGGCATTTTCCAGACCATGTACACGTGCAATACCATCCGCCACCTGAATGACCGTGCCTACATCCGATACATTAAGCTCAGACGCATACCGCTTAATCTGTTCCTTGATCACGGAACTTATTTCTTCTGGTCTCAAATTCATAGATTGGTTCGCACCTTTCTTCCGGCCGGGCTTTACCCAAGCTGGATTTGTAATAATTCCCGCTTCATATCCGCCAGCTTCGTGCGGATACTGCTGTCTACCACTCTGTCCTTAATACGGATCACCATACCGCCGATCAATGAAGGATCCACCGAATAATGCATTTCCATCGTCAGATAGGGAGTGGTCCTAAGAAGCCGGGCCTGTATATCCGCCCTGCGGACTTCTGACAGCTCCATCGGTGTGGTCACATAAGCCGTACCGATCTTTTTCTCTTCCTTAACTTTTTCAATAAAATACTGAAAAACTGCCTGCAGCTGGCCATATCTATCCTTGGTAAGAATCAGTTCCAGAAAACCTGTCATCTCTCTGCTGATCCTTCCTGCAAACGCTTCCTTCATGATCTCCACCTTCTCCTGCTTGGAGATCTTGGGATGCTTCATCAATCTGTCCCATTCCGGATTCTCCTTCAGCACCTCCTGTATGACTTCTATCTCCTCCAGGAATGCATCCAGCCGTTTTTCTTCCATGGCGGTCTGGAACAGAGCCTCTCCGTATGTCTGTTCCACTAACTTAGCCATGTATTATCACCTATTTCTTTCAGAGTCTCATCCACCAGGCTGTCCTGAATATCTGCACTCATAGAAGCCCCAACAGCCTTACCGGCCATCATGGCTGCAATGCTGATCATTTCCTGCTTTACCTCGTCAGCCATCTTCTGCTTTTCCAGCCGGGCTTCGGTATGGGCTCTCTCCATGATTCGTGATGCTTCTTCCCTGGCCTTGGCTATGATCTCGTTTTCGTTCTTCAGCGCACGCCCTCTGGCATCGCTGAGAATCTCTTCCGCTTCCTTGTCGATATCCCTTAATTTTGTCTCATACTCTTCCTTCAGTCTGGCGGCCTGCTCCATATTACTCTGTGCGTCATCCAGTTCATTTTTGATCCTGGTCTGACGATCCTGCAGCATCTTTCTGGCAGGATTGAACAGAAAGTAGCTCAGCAACAGGAACAATACAAAGATCGCAATGATCATCAGCACGGAGTCAGCCAGCAGCTGCCAGTCCAGATCGAAGAGTCTTTCCATGGAATCCTGGGCCGTTAAAAGTATCATTCTCTGCCTCCTTTCTTCTAAACGCCGTCCTCGGCGCAGATTTTATTGATTTCAGAGGCTTATTTACCTAACGGCTTAACGAATAACAGCAGCATGGCGATCAACAGACCATACAGACCCGTGGTCTCGGCTACGGCCTGTCCCAGCAGCATGGTAGAAGTAATGGATGACTTAGCGCCCGGATTACGTCCTACTGCTGCAGCAGCATGACCGGCAGCAATGCCCTGTCCGATACCAGGTCCGATACCGGCAATAACTGCCAGACCGGCACCGATTGCAGAACATCCTAAGATAAAGTTAGTGTTGAATTCCATAATGATATTCCTCCTTATTTTAAGTGCAAAGTTTTATTTAGTTTTCACTTCCAATGGCATTATTGATATATGTCATGGTCAGCATGCAGAATACATAGGTTTGAATCGCTCCGGAGAACAAATCAAAATACACATGCAGCGCCGCAGGCCAGATTGTGGCAAACCATCCCAGCAGTCCGTATATCAGCGCCATCATTACCGTGCCGGAAAGCACATTGGCAAACAGACGCAGGGACAACGATATGGGTACTGCGATCTCGCTGATCAGGTTGATCGGGAACCATATGGGCAGCCAGGGCGGCAGCGGTGAACACATGTCTTTCCAGATATCCTTAAGCTTCTGGTATTTGAACTGATTAAAATGAATCAGCACAAATGTGAGGATACCCAGCGGAAGCGTAACACCGTAATCCGCCGTGGGCGGCCGCAGTCCCAACAGACCAGATATATTGGATATCAGGATAAAAATAAACACTGTTCCGATATAATTGTAGAATCTGGGGGCGTTACTCCCCATGGGGGTATCCACCATGCCGTCCAGCTTTTCCACGATCAGCTCCACCACATTCTGAAAGCCCGACGGTACTTCCGTGGCTCTCTTCATGGCCCGGTTTGCTGCAATGGCAAAGCCAATGATAATCAGCATAACGATCAGGATGCACACATGCGAGGTTGTTATCCACACTTCATGACCGAAAAAGCTGTACTTGAACAGTCCGTGGATCATAAAATCGATCTCATCCGCCGAGGATAACAAAGGTCCAAATTGCATATTCTCACCTCCCTCTTGCACTTACGTCTCTTCACAAGCAAAGGTATCCCTTCACTCAATTGGCTCCGGCTCCGCGCCCTCGGGTTCTTCCTCAGGCATGGGTTCAGGCACCGGATCCGTCTCATGAAAAAACCTATTGCATAGTTTATGGGTAAACGGCTGAAGATACGCCGCTACTTTCAACATCATACAGCCCAGAAATACGATCAGCGGATTCAGCACATCCGTAACCATGACAATGCCCAAAATGATGATAAGCACCGCATACCGCAGCATATTGCCTGCGACCATCACCTTGGCAGCGCCGTCCCCCAGATCCAGGGCCCTGTCAAGCGTTCTGTACATATGGTAAACAGCTATCAGCGCCAGACCGATCCCCAGCCACAGAGCCGCTGCATACAATCCTTTCCGGCTGACCAGCCACATGCCTGTCAGCTGACATACCAGACCGCAGAACAGAATGCCCAAATCCAGCTCCAGCACTGCCCTATTCATCTCTTTTAATCTGTTTATCATCTACACTCCTTGCAGTATCCTTATCCTGCCTGCCGGAATCCTTTTCCCCGGGTTCATCCCCATAAACCGATCTGGCCATCCGCCAGATATTCTGAAACCCTGCGATAGCGCCGATAAAAAAGAACAGAACCATAAAAAACGAAGTGCCGCACCTGCGATCCAGCAGAATCCCCAGCCAGGACATGATCCCAATGGGGACCAGCATATTGATGCCAAACTGCACAATCATCGTCAGTGCCTTGTACACACTTTTATCCTGTTTATTTTTTCTGTCATAAGGCGCCTTTTTATTCATTTTCATATTATATAAAATATTTGCTGAAAAGTCCAGCAAAAGCAGAACATAACCCATGAAATTTCCATAAAGTTTTCAGCAATTCGGTCCTCCGTGTTCATAAAAATCCATTGACTTCCCCGCTCCGGCATTGTAGTATCATGTAAAAGACACCCGATAATTTCTCTTTACAGAAAAAGGAGTACGTATGAGTGATTTAAAACTGTACCGCAAGCGCCTGATCCCTGCCGAATGCATCCTGTTGAAGGATGATACCATCATCAGCAAGACTGAGGAGCTGGTCATCACTTCCTGGAAGACGTTGAATCCCAAGATCTCTTTCAGTCACGGCTGTTCCTGCTATTTTCTGAAAGAAGGCTTTAAGATCAGCAAATTCTACCGTCAGGACGGTTCCCTGCTGTACTGGTACTGTGATATTGTAGAGTATGCCCATGATGAGCAGGCTCATACCCTGACTGTTACAGATCTATTGGCTGACGTGATTGTCTATCCCGATGGGCGCACCAAGGTGGTGGATCTGGATGAGCTGGCCCAGGCCTTCGAATCCGGCCTGCTGACCGGCGGGCAGCTGACCGCTGCGCTACGGCAGCTGAATCATCTGCTCACCTATATTTACAAAGACAAATTTGACCAGTTGCAGATACAGTTGGAAAGCCTCGGATTGTGAGATCCAAGGCTTTTTTCTATAATAGGAGAACGATTCAGAGCCCATTTGCGAAATCGCTGCTGCGCCGCTTTCCTTTTGCTCATATATGGCTCTGAATCGTTAATAAAAGATATGTCCTCCTATGGAGATGCCCGTCAGGCCGTCCACAGGAGTGCGAAAATACACGCAGTTACCCACATTGCTCATGCCCGCCATGGCTTCCTCCGCCGCCCGGTAGCAGTCTGCAGTCGCTTTATTTGCTGTCAGCGCCAGCTCCAGCCTGCCGCTGCGCACAGGGGAAAACTGGTTGCTCTGATAGATAACGCCCACCACGGTATCCGGATAAACACTGCTGAGCACCCGGTTGATGACTACAGCGCCCACCGCCAGTTTTCCCTCATAGGGCTCTCCGCCGGCTTCACAGTAGATCAGATTGGCTAGCAGATACCGGTCGTCCTCCGCAAAGGTCACATCCGAGATATTCCGCCAGGTGGCATTGGCGGCTCGCTGGGACATAGCAATCTCCTGCTGCAGCTTTTTATTTAGGTATTCCAGATCCTCCTCCAGCTTCTTGATGCTGGCTTCATATTCCAGAGCCTGCGCCTCCGCATCCGAAATCTGATCTGCATAATCGGCAATGCTGCTGCTGGTCTGGCTGATCAGACCGGACACTCTGCTTTTCTCAGCCTCTGCCTCTACCTTCAGATAATCCAGCTCCTCCTTTTCCTGCTGCAGTCTGGCTTCCTCCGACTCAATAAATTCCCGGTTGGCAATGATCTGATCCAGCATCTCATCATCGGCTTCGGCAATCCGCTCCGTATATACGGAGGCATTCAGCAGTCTGGCCAGATTCTGCCAGCTGAAAAACATTTCAAACAGACTTTCCTGTCCTCTTTCATAGGCGTACTGGATCCGTTTTTCCATACAGTCATACTGCCAGACTTCTCTGGCCCTGGCCTCCTCCAGCGCCCGGGTTGTCTCGTCGATCTCCTGTTCCTTATCCCGGATCTGCTGTTCCAGCTCCGCCAGCCGTTCGCTGACCGCAGTCAGCTGTTCGTTCAGGTTGGTCAGCTGCTTTTTTAAGGTATTCTGTTCTCCTCTCAGGCTGTCCAGCTCCTGCTGATTGGCGTCCCGCTGATTTTCCAGTTCCCCTTTCTCCTGCTCCGCTTCCTGAATCTCCTGTCGAGTGGAACTGGTGGCATAACAAGGAGACGGTACACTGCTGCTTGCGAGTGCTGCGGTCACCAGAAAAGCTATTTTCAGTTTTACGCCTCTTTTTTGCTTTCTCACAGTTCCAGTTCCACTTTTCTGCCTGCCCGGCGATAGGGCACATATTTTACTCCCGCCGCATCAAACATCCGCTTGGATGCAACATTGGAAGGTGTTCCCTTATACTTATCGCTGTCGTAAATCACCGTTCTGATTCCCGCCTGAATGATCGCCTTGGCACATTCATTGCAGGGAAACAGGGACACATACAGCTTTGTCCCCTCCAATGAGCCGCCCCGGTAATTCAAAATCGCATTGAGCTCACTGTGGGTCACAAAGGGATACTTGGTATCCAGCTCCGTCTCCCCTTCCCTCGCCCACGGAAACATCTCATCGGAGCACCCGTTGGGAAACCCGTTATAACCCATGGAAAGGATCTTATTCTCCTGACTGACAATACAGGCTCCGACCTGACTGTTGGGATCCTTGGAACGCATTCCCGAGAGCTGGGCTACCCCCATAAAATACTCATCCCAGCTGATATAATCTTCTCTCTTCCCGCTCATCATCTGTCCCCTTACCTGGTACCGAAAATCCGGTCGCCTGCATCGCCCAGACCGGGTACAATATATCCATGATCGTTTAACTTCTCATCCAATGCGCCGATATACATATCCACATCGGGATGGATCTTTTTCATTAGCTCCACACCCTCCGGTGCGGCAATAATACACATAAAATGAATATTCCTGCAGCCTTTTTCCTTCAGCATCTGGATGGCTGCCACGGACGAGCCGCCCGTGGCCAGCATGGGATCTACCACAAAGACCTCCCGCTCTGCACAATCGGCAGGCAGCTTGCAGTAGTATTCCACCGGCTTTAGGGTTTCAGGATCCCGGTACAGGCCAATATGTCCCACCTTTGCGGCAGGGATCAGATCCAGAACGCCGTCCACCATGCCAAGACCGGCCCGCAGGATGGGAACAATCGCCATCTTCTTCCCTTTTAATTCTTTTACTGTAGTCTTACAGATCGGGGTCTCGATCTCCACCTCATCCAGCTGTAAATCCCTGGTAGCCTCATAGCAGATCAGCATGGCAATCTCACTGATCGTCTGCCGGAAATCCTTGGTACCCGTCTCCGATCTTCTGATAAAGCCTATTTTGTGCTGGATCAGGGGATGATCCATTATTACCACCTTTGCCATTGTATTTTTCCTCCCTATTTAAAGTTCCGCTGTTTTCCGCTTTTTATCGTTACTCTTCCAGTAAGTCCACTCTTCTCCGGTGCTTTTCCTCTCCGGAAAAAGGGGTATTCAGAAAGGTTTCCACAATATCCAATGCCAGATTGGGGCCGATCATGCCGCCGCCCAAAGCCAGTACATTCGCATCATTATGCAGGCGGGTCATTTTCGCCGAAAGGGTATCCGAGCACAGGGCGCAGCGGGCCTTTGGTATCTTATTAGCTGCAATGCTGATGCCGATGCCCGTGGTGCAAATCACAATTCCTTTCTCGCAGGTACCGTCCGCCACCGCATGGGCCACCGCTTTGCCATAGATGGGATAATCCACCGATTCCTTGCTGTTGCAGCCAAAGTCCTGATAGGGGATCCCCTTTTCCTCCAGATACCGGATCACATTTTGCTTTAACTCATAGCCGCCGTGGTCACTTCCTATTGCTATCATAGCTCCTCCATTCCGCTGCCGCTCTCGCAGCTTTTTCCTACATTATATATGTCCGGAAATTACAATTCCCGGTTACCATCCAGCACAATTATTTTATGGCCTGCCGCCTTCAGAAGACGGTTCATGATCGCCTGTCCCAGCCCTGTCGCTTCAAAGCACTCCGAATAGATCCGGGTCACTTTCTCATCATCAAACTCCCGCAGGATACCGTAAAGATGTCTGGCAATGCTGTTCTCATCCTGCCTGCTGCCCAGACCGCGGACAATATCCGCCCGGTACTGCGGCAATACCTCGTCCGTGCCGATCACTCCTACCTTATGTCCGGCCGCCTGATCCTCTTGTGCCCGGGCATTGATATAGGCCGTCACCTGCTCCGCCGGTCCGGAGATGATGGTCAGTTCTCCTCGGGGTGCGTAATGCCGGTATTTCATCCCCGGCGCTCTGGGAGCCTGTCCGCTGTCTGCTTCCAGAATCGTCCGGTCCACGCTGACCTGTCCCAGCACCTGCGCCAGCATATCCTGGGTAATATAGCCGGGCCGCAGGATCTGGGGCGGGCTGACGGTCAGATCCACAATGGTAGATTCCAGGCCAATATCTCCCTCGCCGCCGTCAATAATCATATCGATCCGTCCGTCCATATCCTCTATCACATATTTTGCCGTTGTGGGACTGGGCCTGCCGGAAAGATTGGCGCTGGGAGCCGCCACATATCCACCGCCATACAGAATCAGCTTCTGCGCCAGCGGATGGGAGGGCATCCGCACCGCCACTGTTTCCAGTCCGCCGGTGGTTTCATAGGGCACTTTCTTAGCCTTGGGCAGAATCATGGTCAGCGGCCCCGGCCAGAAGGCCTCTGCAATCCGTCTCGCCTCCTCCGTCACCTCTTTCACGATAGGAGCGAGATCCTCCATCCGGGCAATATGTACAATCAGCGGATTATCTGAAGGTCTGCCCTTGGCCTCATAAATCTTCTTTGAGGATGCCGGATTCAAAGCATCCCCACCCAGCCCGTAAACGGTCTCTGTGGGAAAAGCCACCAGTCCTCCCCTGCGCAGCACCTCTCCGGCCTCCTGCATGTCCTGTTCCTCACCGGAGGAGAGAGCGCCGTCCCTTGCTTGTATTGTTATGACCTTTGTTTCCATGTTGTTTAACGCTTTCAAGAAGTTTTTTACCTGCAAGTCTACGGGCAGAGCTGCGAAAACCCTAAGATTTTTCGGAGATACAAAGTATCTCCATGTCACATTCGCTCGGCAAATGCCCCGACAAACATCTGCTCATGCAAGCTCGGCAGTTGCTTTTCAGGGCACTTGCCTCTGCCCTTTGCGCACATTATAACATACCATGTCAGATTTGTCCATTCACGCAGCGGCATCATCAAGGAGACTTCCGGAAGTCCATTTCCCAATTCCTATTTTCCGTTACTATTCACAGCCGATTTGGACAGATACACAGATTCGTCGAGCTTGCTCGTAAGAAGCTGTATATCTGTTCAAAATCTGACTGCGAAGCAGGAACCTCCACCCAATGAGCAAAACACGGCTGCGAAG
>CAZFYD010000016.1:14445-28976 GCA_964523315.1 uncultured Acetatifactor sp. | reverse complement strand
CCTGTACCCAATGGACACAGTTTGTCTTCATGCCAAACTACAATCCGTTTTTCTTGCCTAACATCAGTTAATGGGATACTTACCAGACCGTCTATATGCTCATGGTATTCGCAGTCCATTGTACGCACAAGCATTACCCCACGGCAATGGCTTTTACCGTGCGGTTGGCCGGTATCGGGATTCTCCGTATAATGCACAAATCAGCATAGAAAAAGGCAGCTTCATACTTTCATCCGGTCAAAAATCACGGTAAGCAAAATAGCAGCGGCAAGGTACAAAAGCCCCGGAATGAGAAAGGCCTTGACGATCCTTGTGTCGCTGCGGGTTTCCTTTTTCCTTTTTATATAGTCGTAATAGCTCTCTAACTGTGAAGATTCGTCTTTCTGTTTTTTGGACCATTTGCAGCGAAAGGTATACCCAAGATACTGCACCGCCCGAAAGCCATCGAATCTGGCGATCAGAATCAGCAGACCAAAGGAGCACCAGAACACCGCCGCCGCAAAGCAGCCGTTGGACCAGGAACGGAGAGTTCCCAGGATACTGTCCTCCTGGAAGGACATCTGCCACAGGGAAACGCCTACGGTCACCCCGGTGCAGATAAGAAATGAAATGAAAACGCCGAAATGCCTGATTCTTCCTTTACTCATCCGTCATCTCCTTCTGATAGCTTTCAAATTCCTTCATGCTGCACCGGACAAAATGCCCGGGGGATATCTCCCTTAACTGCGGCTCCTCCTCCGAATAGTCATGATCCAGCACCGGATTATATTTTACCCTCTTCCGCCTTTTCTCATAATGCGGATCCGGCAAGGGGATAGCAGAAAGCAGACTCTTTGTATAAGGATGCAGGGGATGAGCGAACAACTCATCCGACTCCGCCAGCTCCACCATCTTGCCGAAATACATAACGCCGATACGGTCGGAAAAGTACTTCACCACGGAAAGGTCATGGGCGATAAACAGAATGGTCAGTCCCATCTTTTCCCGCAGATCATTCAACAGATTGATCACCTGCGCCTGTATGGATACATCCAGCGCGGAGATAGGTTCGTCCGCAATGATCAGATCAGGATTCATAATCAAAGCCCTTGCAATACCGATACGCTGCCGCTGGCCGCCGGAAAATTCATGGGGATAACGGGAAGCATGTTCCTCCACCAGTCCCACCGTCTCAAGCATCTTATTGACCTGCTCCCGAATATACTTCTTATCCCGGACGCCCCGGATCACCAGACCCTCGGAGATGATCTCACCCACCGTCATTCGGGGATCCAGGGAGGCTACCGGATCCTGATAGATCATCTGAATGTGAGTCACCAGGCTCTGGCTGTGAAGCTTTTTAAGCTCCTCCTTCAGTTCCTCCTGGAACTCGTCCGCTTTTTGTGGCTCCGCGGCGGTTTTCCGCACGCATTCCTCCCGAAGCTCCCGTTCCCTACGAGAGAGATATTTTTTATCGCAATTCTTTTGATCGTCCTTTGCCTTTTCAATCTCCAGCTTCTGCCCCGCAATGAACTCTCTGAGTTCATGCTTTACGGCTCTTTTGGCCTCCGCATTTGCACCCTTTTCATGAAGCTCCGCAAGCTTTTTTTCCGCTTCCTCTTTTTTCTCCCGAATGGCATCCTTATACTGTCTTGTCCCGGCGCAGATCCGCTGTCCCTTGAACCAGACGTCTCCCCCGGTACAGTTATAAAGCTTGATGATGGAACGGCCCGTGGTGGTCTTTCCGCAGCCGGACTCCCCCACCAGGCCAAAGACCTCCCCTCTGTGAATTTCAAAGCTGATGTCGTCCACCGCTTTAAAATCCTTCTTTCCGAAATATTGTTTCAGATGCTCCACCTTCAGAAGAACCTCTGCATTATTGCCTTTCATTCAATGCCTCCTTAAAGTTTTTTCATCCTTTCTATCCTCTCCGTGACAATACGGGGAACCTCGATTTTGGGGGCTTTCGGATGAAGCAGCCATGTGGCGGCCCAGTGTGTTTCGGACAGTTCGAACCTGGGCGGTTCCTCATGGAAATCAATGTCCATCGCATATTTATTTCTTGCCGCAAAGGCATCGCCCTTAGGCGGATAGATCATATTCGGCGGTGTGCCCGGTATCGCCTCAAGACGTTGCGTGGTATCCAGATCCGGCATAGAGGACAGAAGGGCCCATGTATAGGGATGAGCCGGCTCATAGAAAATGTCGTCCACCAGACCATATTCCACCAGCTTGCCCGCATACATAACGCCTACCTTGTCCGCCATGTTTGCCACGACCCCCAGATCATGGGTAATAAAGATAACCGTAAGATTATGCTTCCGCTTCAGGTCATTGATCAGCTCCAGAATCTGGGATTGAATCGTCACATCCAGGGCCGTTGTCGGCTCGTCGCAGATCAGGATATCCGGATTTGCAGCGATGGCGATGCCGATCACGATACGCTGGCGCATTCCTCCCGAAAACTCAAAGGGATACTGCTCAAAGCGCTTGCGGGGCTCGGCAATGCCCACCTCCTCCATGATACGGATCGCATTGTCATAGGCGTACTGCCTGGAAACCTTTTTGACCATAGCGTTGCCCTGGTACTCCAGCCACTTCAGCATATGGGTGGTTTCCGTTTCCAGCCATTCCGATGTAAACTCATCCCTGGCATAATCCTCCAACAGACTGTTCATGGTCTGCAGCATGCTCTTTCGGGTAAGCTCCAGATTGACCAGCATGGGAGGGATAACCTTTGGAACATCCTTCTCTCCCTTAAATTTCCGTTCATATCTTTTGGTATCATGCTTTATGCGGCGTTCTTCCTTTTTATTTCCCGGTACTCCGGCGGCGTAACGCTTCAGGCAATGCTTCATGGTGCTGGCAAAGGTGGTGGCCGAGGCGGTCTTGGTAACGTTTAACGGGTTGATCGACCCGTTCACCGCCTTACACATCTCCCTGGCCGCCCTTTTGCAGGCTCCGATGTCAAGCTTTTCCTGCTCAAACAGCGGCAGATATTTCTCTGTCAGCTGCCGGGCCTCCTGTCGCTTTTCCCGATAGGCCTCGTTGCTGTGGCTTAAGGCCTGATAAATTCCGGAGCGGATCTCCTGAATTGTCTCCTGCCAGGAATCGGTTTGCAGCGCCCTGTTCCAGTCCGCCATATTATCCGTATTTCTTTCCGGAATCACACCCGACTCCCGGGCGTAGGCTAATGCCAGATAATCCGGCTCCTCGGACTTCAAAGCCTTTGCAAGAGCTTCCTGAAGCTCGTCGACCGATCCGGGAAGTTCTCCCATAAGCTTTTCGATTCTGCCCGCATCGGGAAACAGCAGAGGATTCTCCGCCTTCTTAAGGCGTTCCTCAAGATATCCCTGCTCCTGCCTGATCAGCGCCGCATCCCCCCTGCGAACCGCCAGCGTAAGCTGTTCGCAGGAAAAGGCGGCCGCTTCCCCATACTCCCTGGCCCGCTCGTAATCGGTGCGGATGGTACAGGCCGTCGGAATCAGACCGGAAAGCGCTTTCATGATTTTCGAAACCCTCGCCTCCCCAATTCCCGCCCCGCACATAGCCTTTTCGAGAGCGGACAGCTTTCCCCGAAACATTTTCCGGCTTCTCTTTCGGTTAATTTTCCCGTTTACCAGGGCAGCCTCCGTCATCTGGTCCCCGACCCGCATAATAGGATCAAGGCTTGAGAGAGGATCCTGATAGATCATGGAGATACGGTTTCCCCGAAGCTCGTCAAACTCATTCTGGGTCAGCTTCAGCAGATCCCGTCCCTCGTATATGATTTCCCCGCTCTCCACAATACTGTTTTGGCTCAGTATTCCCAGGATAGCCTTTGCGGTAACGGATTTTCCCGAACCGGATTCTCCCACAATGGCCAGTGTCTCCCCCTTCTCAATTGTAAAATCGATCCCCCGGACAGCCTTTAATAAGCCGTTCTGTGTCCTGAAGGAAATCTGAAGATTTCGCACTTCCAATTTTTTATTCATCTTCCGTCCGCCTCCTTACTCCTGTGCGCCCCGCAGCGCCGGGTTAAACGCATCCCTCAGACCGTTGCCGAAAATATTAAAGCAGATCAGCAGAACCGAGATAAATGCCGCCGGGAAAAATACGCAGTGAGGATAGGTGGACATGGTTCCCTGTCCGTTGCTTAACATAGTTCCCACGCTCGTAATGGAGGTGGACTGGAGATTTACAATCCCCAGATAGGTCATGTTGGCCTCCGAAAATATAACTCCCGGAATGCTTAACACGGAGGCTGTGATAATAAAACCCGCCGCATTCGGCAGAATATGCTTGAAAATCAGGCGTCCGTCCTTCGCTCCCAGAGTCCGGGCCGCCAGGATATACTCCTGCCCCTTGAAACGGTAAAACTGCGCCCGCACTGTGGAGGAGGTTCCGATCCACTTGAAAAAGATAAAGCAGAAGAACAGCGATATAACCGGCCCTACCTTATCCGCAAAGTAGATCTGGAAAAGCGCCATGAACACTGCGGTGGGAACCTGCCAGATAATATCCTTGATACGCTCCATGATCAGATCGAACCATCCGCCGTAGTAGCCCTCCAGCGCTCCCACGACAACGCCGATAGCCAGAGAGATCCCCGCCACAACCACACTGAGCACCAGGGAGAGCCTTGCTCCGAGGGCCATGCGGACCAGTATATCGTAGCCGAATGTATCCGCTCCGAACAGGAAGGAAGCGGACTGTCCGTTCTGATAGTAATACCATGCGGAGTACAGTACTCTGCACTGATACTGGCTTCCCCCCATCTTGCTGACGCTGTAGATCTCGTCGCCGTTCTCATCCCGAAGGAAAATATCTTGAAGGTTTCCTTCCCCGTCCCTCACTGCCACGCCCTTGCTGTCGGTAAGGAACCAACCATTTGCATCACTCGAATAGGCCTTCGCGTTGATCTGGGAGGAATCGACGACCGGATAAAACAGTTGAAGTCCTGTCTCCTGTTCATAGGCCGTGGCTGCCTCATATTCCGACTCTGTCAGAAGCAAATTGATGTATCCCACCCCGGCATAGGAATCCAGCCTTATATCATAGTTGGTGGTTACCCTTCCGGCGTCAACTGTGGTCTCATAGACATCGTAAACCCTTGTGATTGCCCCAGGAATTCCGCTGTAATAATCATAACCCGACTGATTTACGGTTCTCTTGGAACAGCCGTCCCAGAATTCGATTCCCTTATCCGCGCAGAACCGGTTCCTGGGCAGGGCGTAGGCATAATAATTGTCGTATTCCCCTGTCCCATAGGGAGAAAGGATCGGTGCGAGAATCGCATAAATCACCAGGATCAGGATGATGATACCGCAGGTCACGCTTCCCTTGTTTCGGCAGAAACGGTTCAGGGCATCCCTCAGATATCCCACCGGCTTCGTTTCAAGCTTCCTGTCCGTCAGCCTTTCCTTGTCCTGTACAAAGGAAAATTCTTTATCATCAATATCCATATACGGGTCAAACTGTTCCGGTTTATAACTCATTGTCCTTGCCTCCTCCCATTCGGATTCTCGGATCGATAAAACCATAGCTTAAATCAAACAAAAGTCCGGAGACAAGTCCGATCGCGATGTAAAACATACTGATCGTCATAAACACCGAATAATCCCGGTTGTTGATGGAAAGCAGATAAGTCTTTCCGATACCGGGAATCGCAAAGATCTGTTCAATAATCATCGAGCCGGAAATAACATAGATGACATCGGCCATAAATGTGGGAAGCAGGGGCACCATAGAATTACGCAGCGCATGACGTATCGTAGCCTGCTTGTAGCTCAACCCCTTGGTGCGGGCCAGCAGCATATACTCGCTTGTCAGCGTCTCTGTCAGCTCCGCCCGGACAAGACGCATGTCTCCCGCAATGGTTCCGAAGCTCATGGCCAAGACCGGCATGACTGCGGATTTTAGCATGGACAGTGAAAAAAAATCGTTTCCTCCCTCCATAATCAGAGGAAACCAGCCAAGCTTGAAGCCTACATAGTATTGAAGCAGGAAAGCGTAAACGAAAGCCGGAACCGATATGAAGATCATAATAAACACATTGATGATCTGATCCTGCCATTTATTCTTAAAGATCGCTGCCAGAATGCCGAAGAATATCCCGAGAGGAATGGAAAAAATAATGGAAATCACATTGATGTATACGGTATAAGGAAGCTTTTCGGCCAAATATTCCGTCACATCCTGAAGGTAAGAACCCACCGTTGTGCAGAACCCCCAATTCCACTGTGTAAAAACATTTTTCAGGAAAATACCATACTGCTTCAGAATAGGCTCGTTATATCCCCAAGCCTCCCGCATATCCCTGACAGCCTTATCGTATCCTCCCATTACAACTTCTACCTGATTGGGCAGAAGACGGATCAGGACAAAAAGCATCGTCATGATGATAAAGCCGCTGAGAATCATTAAGGTAAATCTTTTTAAAATATATTTCCCCATAAGGTCACCTCATTTTGTGCAAATGTTCAAAGGGCAGGGGCGCCTTTCGCCCCTGCCCCGACTATAAATCAGGGATTTATCAGTAGGTCAGCTGATAGTTTTTATCAGCGCAGTATGCCTCCCACTCCGCATCATCCATTGTGTACGTCAGCTGGGAGAGACCGCCGTATTCCACAAGGGAATTGATATACTCTTCAGAACCCAGCACAACCCTTTGGGAATACAGAATTGCGGAGGATTTTGAGGACAGCGGGATCACACCGTAGTATTCAAGAATATTTTTTTCCATTCCGGCCAGAATGGTATTGCGGGTATCCAGATCCGCCGTCGCATAGGTGGTTTCATGAAGAGCCATGTACCAGTCGTAGGCGCTCATAGTGATATCTTCTCCGTCAACATTGATGGTCATCATCTGGGAATAAACGTCATATCCATAAGTCAGATTATAATCCTCCGTGCAGTAACAGAGCATCATCCAGTACGGATCCGTGTCGGAACCGCCCCAGCTGGTGAGCATCATATCGCATAACCCCGCCCTCATATTGGAAGAATTGTTTTCATCCGTTACCATATTGACGGTCACCTTGCCCTCCAGATCCGTTCCCACACAGGCCGCCTGGATGGAACTCATGAAGAAATCGCATCGGCTCTGGAATACGGTATCCGTACCGCTGGTATGGTAATCAATCTGTACCCTGTCTGTCTCTGTCATCAGTCCCTGCTCGATGGCCTGCTCATATGCGCTCTGGAACAGAGCGGAAGCCGCCTTTACATCATAGCCTGTAATCTCATCCACGCTTTCCATCCCGTACAGCTCACAGAGAGTCCGCTGCGCCTGAGGGGTATCCCGGTATTTAACACCGCTTTCCAGAGAACACAGGTATACATCGTTCAGCAGTCCGTAGCTTGGCTCATAGCCATTCATATACTGGGAGAAATCCTGTCTGTTCATGCAAAGACTCATGGCCTTTCTGAAATCCGGAATGGACAGAATGGAATGATTCACTCCTCCGCCGTCCTCCTCCTTCAGCTTCTCTGCGTCTGTATTAATAAACAGAGAATACACATAGGTGTCCGGTGTATAATAGATATAATCGCTGTTCGCGTAGGTAACGATCTGATCAGCGCTCAGACTGGCCTCAGAGAGCTTACCCTGCAGAAACAGAGAGAAAACGGTAGAGCTGCTGTCGATATCCTGAAGGTCAATATCTGTTGTCTGATACTTGTCCGCGTAATATTCCCCTTCCTGATAGCCATACCAGTTTTCATTTCTGGTAAGAACCATCTCCTTATCCGCCTGATAGGAAACGATGCGGTACGGTCCATATGACATAAAGGAATCCTTGCTGGTTCCGTAGGTGGATTTGATCAGTCCGCTCGCATCCTTCTTGCATGCCTCGTACAGATCCTCCTTCACCAGATAAATCGACATATTCAGGCAGAAATCCGTTTCCGAAATCGGCTTGGTCAGGACTAATGTCAGGGAATAATCATCGTTTTTGATGATTCCCACCGAATCAAAGCCCATCAGCTCACTCTGCTTATATACAAAGCAGTAGGCGGAGAAATCTTCTCCCCAGGAATCAACAATAACCGGCTCCACACACTCCCTGGCCTCATCCGTCAGAGGAACATAACCCTTCTCATCGACAAGGCTGTCCAAAAGCTCACAGGAAGCCTCGTCAAAGTAGGAAGACCAATCCCTGAGCGCCGCTCCTCCCAGCCAGTAGCTGTCCGCCGCCGTCCAGCCAAGGTAGGCGATATTCCCGTTTTCATCGGTATATACGCCGTCATCGCCCTTAACAAGAGAATCCATCGGGATGGAATTCGCATGCATGTTCTGATAGGTCCATGGAGCGGCCTCCTTAAACACAAAGCAGTAGGCGGAGAAATCTTCTCCCCAGGAATCAACAATAACCGGCTCCACACACTCCCTGGCCTCATCCGTCAGAGGAACATAACCCTTCTCATCGACAAGGCTGTCCAAAAGCTCACAGGAAGCCTCGTCAAAGTAGGAAGACCAATCCCTGAGCGCCGCTCCTCCCAGCCAGTAGCTGTCCGCCGCCGTCCAGCCAAGGTAGGCGATATTCCCGTTTTCATCGGTATATACGCCGTCATCGCCCTTAACAAGAGAATCCATCTGAAGTCCTTCTGCGTTCATATTGTTGTATACAGCCTCGCTGCCATCGTAAAATGCCTTCGCGTTTGCGAGAGCACAGCTTCCCTCATAGTATGTGGAGGCACGAAAGTTCTTCATATCCGGACTTAAGAACTGCTCCATGGAGTACAGATAATCGTCCGCCGTGATGGGCGTCCCATCCTCCCAGCAGAGTTTTTCATTCAGCGTCACCGTCCAGGCGTACCCTTCCGCAGCGTCCGCAGGGACGCCGTAAAGCTCGTTCCCGGCGTACTGCGCAGTCACATCCGTCGGCATTCCCACCACCGCTGCGGGAATGAATACATAACCGTCCTTTGTCTCGTTCATTTCCAGACTGTAAAAACCGGTGGTGGTATATCCCAGAACCGAAAATTCGCCGCTCATCTCCCAGTCAGTGGGAGACCATGTGCTGATCTCTCCCATTGTCCCGGAGTATGTATAGCGTCCTGTGCCGGAAGCATCGGTGATATTATCGTCGCTGCCGCTGCTGACGATCTCCCCTTCCTCGCTGTTCTTCGATCCGCATGCCGCCATACCAAATACCATACCAACAGTCAGCGCTATCGAAAGAGTCTTTTTGACCCATTTCTTCATCTCTTCCTTCCTTTCCGGGGAGCTAAGGGCCAAAGAATGCCATGGCTTCCCCCTCCTGATTATAAAACAATGTGGACTTTTGTGCTTACACCTCAAAGGTCAGCTCGCCGTAGGACGGAACAGGCCATACCTTCTTATCTACCATCATTTCCAGCGCATCCACAGGAGCACGCAGCGCATCCATTGCTGCCTTTACGGTATCCTTGTAGAAGAATGCCTGTGCTTTGGCATCCGTCATGGCGGAAGCCTCGGCGGTTACCTTCTCCAGTTCCTTCAGGGCCTTTCTTGCAGCCGTCAGCTTGGCGCTTACCTCACCCAGGATCTCTGCCTGTACGGAAGCATCCGCACCGGCCTCCTTCACAGCGATCACCGTATCTGCCAGAGTCTTGGTATACTCCATCACGGCAGGGATATACTTCTTGCTGGCCATATTAATCATGGTCAGCGCCTCAATGTTCAGGGTCTTGGCATAGGTCTCATAGATGATCTCCTCACGGGACTCCAGCTCCACCTTAGTGAAAATGCCGAACTTCTCAAACAGCTTGATCGCCTTGTCCGTGGTCAGAGTGCTCGCTGCCTCCACCATGGACTTGATGTTGGGCAGTCCTCTGCGCTCGGCTTCCTCCACCCACTCCTCGGAGTAACCGTCGCCGTTGAAGACGATTCTCTGATGCTTGGTCATATACTCCTTGATCAGATCATGGACAGCCAGATCGAAATCATCGGCCTTCTCCAGAATATCCGCCGCCTCACAGAAAGCTTCTGCCACGATGGCATTCAGCGTGGTGTTGGGGCTGGCGATGGAATCTGCGGAACCCACCATACGGAACTCAAACTTATTGCCGGTAAACGCAAAGGGTGAGGTTCTGTTGCGGTCGGTAGCATCCTTCTCAAAATCAGGCAGGGTGGATACACCTGTCTCCAGCTTGCCGCCCTCGATCAGATGCGCTGCCTCGCCGGTTTCCACCAGCTGCTTCACCACATCATCCAGCTGCTCGCCCAGGAACATGGAGATAATTGCGGGCGGCGCCTCGTTAGCGCCCAGTCTGTGGTCATTGCCCACATCAGATGCACTCTGGCGCAGCAGATCTGCATGCGTATCCACAGCCTTCATAATGCAGGCCAGAACCAGCAGAAACTGTATGTTCTCGTTGGGAGTCTCACCGGGATCCAGCAGATTCACGCCGTTGTCCGTTCCCAGGGACCAGTTATCATGCTTGCCCGAGCCGTTTACTCCTGCAAAAGGCTTTTCATGCAGCAGGCAGGTCAGACCGTGACGGCCGGCCACCTTCTTCATGGTCTCCATTACCAGCTGGTTATGATCCACTGCAATATTGGCGGTCTCATAGATCGGCGCCAGCTCGTGCTGTGCAGGAGCCACCTCATTATGCTGGGTCTTGGCAGTTACGCCCAGCTTCCACAGTTCAATATTCAGATCCTTCATATAAGCGCCGATACGCTCCCGGATCGTACCGAAGTAATGATCCTCCAGTTCCTGACCCTTCGGTGCAGGGGCGCCGAACAGAGTGCGTCCGGCAAAGATCAGATCCTCACGCTGCAGATACTTCTCCCGATCCACCAGGAAATACTCCTGCTCCGGTCCCACACTCGCCACCACCTTAGTAGCCTCTGTGTTGCCGAACAGACGCACGATACGCAGTGCCTGCTGGCTGACTGCCTCCATGGAACGCAGCAGCGGAGTCTTCTTATCCAGCGCCTCACCGGTATAGGAGCAGAACGCTGTGGGAATGCACAGGATCACACCGGTGGCATCCTCTTTCAGGAAAGCAGGGGAGGTAATATCCCATGCAGTGTAGCCTCTTGCCTCAAAGGTAGCGCGCAGACCGCCGGAAGGGAAGGAGGAAGCATCGGGCTCGCCCTTGATCAGCTCCTTGCCGGAAAACTCCATCAGCATCCTGCCCTCGCTGTCCGGATGGGACACAAACGCATCATGCTTTTCCGCAGTGATACCGGTCAGCGGCTGGAACCAGTGGGTGTAATGGGTAGCGCCGTTCTCCACAGCCCAATCCTTCATAGCCTTAGCCACCACGTCAGCGGCTGCCAGAGACAGTTCTCCGCCCTGCTCCATCACATGCTTCACTTCTTTGAAAACCTGCTTGGGCAGTCTCTCCTTCATCTTGCCCAGGGTAAATACCTTGCTGCC
Organism: uncultured Acetatifactor sp.; assembly: GCA_964523315.1. Classification (GTDB taxonomy): domain Bacteria; phylum Bacillota; class Clostridia; order Lachnospirales; family Lachnospiraceae; genus Acetatifactor. The sequence goes on along the minus strand of CAZFYD010000016.1, from coordinate 17,646 downwards.
AAAAAGCTCTTCCACGTTTAATACTTCGCTCATACTCTTTACTCCCTTTCCTCTTATTTTCCCTACGTAATCTTAAAAAAAATGTCCCAAAGTAAAGGTATTTACTTTTGGAACATCATTGTTCTAAGATACTTATAGTGGAGCGCTGCTCCGTTTTCTATAAGATACTCTAATTTTTCAGAAAAATCAATACCCAATTTCATTTTTTGCACTTTTTGCGAAAAATTACGGATTATCAGCCTCTTTGTTGTTGACATTGTACACCCGCAGCAGGTCATACTGCTCCGCCGCTTCCGTCAGCCGCAGCCAAATCCGCTGTTTGGAATGGGGACAGCTTTCCACCGGCTGCAGATCGCCGTCGTACATGGCCTCCACCATGGCAGGAACATTGCGGCCGTCCGGCTTCATGATCTCGATCCGATCCCCCACGCAGAACTTGTTGCGCTGGGTGATGCGGGAGAGCAGAGCCCCCGGAGCCGGTCCGCCGTCCGCCGCTGGCGCATCAGGGGACTGGGGCCGGATCCTTGCCCCATCCGCCACCTCTTCGATACTGCCCAGATAGATATATTCGTTTACATAGGTATTGTTGTCGTAGATCTGGGTGTTCTCGTCCGGCTTGCCAAAATAAAAGCCCGTGGTAAACTGCCGGTAGGTGCATTTGGCGATCTCCGAGCGGTACCAGTCCATATTTTCCCGGTATTTTTCTTCACTTTCAAAATAGTCATCTATAGCCCTGCGATAAGTCCGGGCCACTGCCGCCACATACAGGGCGGTCTTCATCCGTCCTTCGATCTTCAGGCTGTCTATGCCCGCTGCCGCCAGCTCCGGGATATATTCAATCATACACAGATCCCGGGAGTTGAAGATATAAGTGCCCCGCTCATTCTCATACACCGGCAGGTATTCTCCCGGCCGGGTCTCCTCCACCACCGCATATTTCCAGCGGCAGGGATGGGTACAGGCCCCCTTGTTGGCGTCTCTCCCGGTGAAATAATTGCTCAGCAGGCACCGCCCGGAATAGGAGATGCACATAGCGCCGTGGACGAAGCTCTCGATCTCCATCTCCTCAGGGATGCGGCGGCGGATCTCTGCGATCTCCGCCAGAGACAGCTCCCGGGCGGAAACCACCCTCTTCGCTCCCAGCTGCCACCAGAACAGATAAGTCTGATAATTGGTATTGTTGGCCTGGGTGGAAATATGGATCTCGACCTCGGGCCAGACCTTTCTGGCAACGGTAAACATGCCCGGATCCGAGATGATCAGAGCGTCCGCCTGCTGGGGCTGCATCTCCCGAAGCTCTGTAAAATATTCCTCCGCCCCCTCCAGATCTCCATTGTGGGCCAGAATATTGGCCGTCACATATACCTTTACCCCATGGGCGTGGGCAAAGGCAATCCCCTCCGCCATCTCCGCCAGAGAGAAGTTTCTGGCCTTGGCCCGCAGTCCAAAGGCTTCTCCGCCGATATATACGGCGTCCGCCCCGAAAATCACGGCTGTCCGCAGTACCTCCAGACTGGAGGCCGGGATCAGCAGTTCCGGTTTTTTTCGCTGTGTCATAGTTTCCTTTCCATGCATATCATGGGCTTTTCCCATGATACTGCATCATTCTCCGAGCTTCACGCTCAGTGTTATCCCATCCCCCACCGGCAGGATACAGGTCTCCAGCTGCGGATGATGAGTCAGCTCATACAGATACTCCCGCATCCGGGCATGTATGGTCCGGTTGCGGCGGGTCACTGCAAACCGGGACTCCACCACATCCCCATCCTGCAGCACATTGTCGGACACCAGCAGTCCTCCCGGCACAAGCAGCCGCAGCATCTCCGGCAGAAAATGAATATACTGTCCCTTTGCCGCATCCATAAAGATCAGGTCATAGGGGCCCGCCAGCTCTTTTAAGAGCTCTGCCGCATCTCCTTCCAGCAGCGTAATCTGCTGCTCCCGCCTTGCTCTGGCAAAATTCTCCCTCGCCAGGGGGATCCGTTTCTCATATTTCTCAATGGTAGTGATCCGGCAGTCCTTTGGGCCGTACTCACTCATGAGCAGCGCCGAAAATCCGATGGCCGTCCCCACCTCCAGGATCCTCATGGGCCTGTGGGCCGCCAGCAGCAGCTTCATAAATCCCTGTGTCTCCTTGCGGATAATGGGCACCTCCGCAGCCAGGGCTTCTTTTTCCAGTTGATCCAAAAAAGGCGTGTTGCCTTTATCAAACGAATTAATAAAGGCAACCATTCTCTCATCCACAATCATGTAATTACTCGGCTCCTGATTCCTCTGACGACGCATCCTCTCCGCCGGGATTCTCCTCTGTTTCCACGGCGCCGGCATTCAGGTCATCCATACCCTCGCTCTCCGTTTCCATAGCTACCGGTTCCTTGGTCATGGCCTCCATCATTTCCTCCACCGTCATGGCCGTGCTCAGCTCGAAATCTCCTGTTTTCAAATCACTCCGGAACTCCGAGAAATAATATTGGAGCACGAACAGCTTTTCATCCCGGATCAGTCCCTTGCTCAAAAACAGCTGTCCCATCTCCTGGGGCGTCATGTTCTCCGTGATCGTCACCGTAACAGTACGGCCATCACCGCTGGACATGGCCGGTTCCTCAAATATCCTGTACCCATAGTCATAGGCCACAATGGCTCCCCGGTAGATCGCCAGAATCACCAGCACTGCCGCCGCTACCTTTAATATGGTACCGGTTACCGCAGCTATCAGACTTTTTGCATTCATGCCAATATCACCATCCTCTACTCGAAGTTCAGCTCTTCCGTAACATGAAGATTGATCTGCTGGATTGTGCGGCAGAGAGCCAGCTCCGCAGCCAGAAAATCGGATACCAGCGGATTCTCCCGGAAATCCGCATATTCCCGTTCAAACTGTTCAATCCGTTCAAATGCGATCTCCCCGTCGCTCTGCATCTCGTAGTTTTTCCTGCGGTACTCATCAATCTGTGCTTTCAGTTCCGGCTGCTGCTTGACCGCTGCAAGAGCCGCCGTATATTTTCCATATACCTCAGATCCCTTAATTGCGGCAATCATGCCTTCAACCGCCTGATCCAGATGTTCTTCTAGTTTCATAATACTCTCCATACATATCGCAAGCCCCGCTCGCAATACTGCGCAAATACTACACTTCCATGATAATGGGCAGAATCATGGGACGTCTCTTGGTCTTTCTCCAGACGTATTCACTCAGCGCAT
>CAZFYD010000016.1:0-14345 GCA_964523315.1 uncultured Acetatifactor sp. | reverse complement strand
GGCAGAATCATGGGACGTCTCTTGGTCTTTCTCCAGACGTATTCACTCAGCGCATCCTTTGTGGTACTCTTTAATTTGCCCCAGTCCGTAATTCCTCTGTCAATACAGTTGGAAATGGCGCCGTCCACTACCTGGCGGGCCTCCTCCATCAGCTCATCGGACTCCCTCACATAGACGAAGCCTCTGGAAACGATATCCGGCCCCGCTGCCAGCTGGCCCGTATACTTATCCAGGCTCATGACCACGATCAGGATGCCGTCCTCCGCCAGATGCTGCCGGTCACGCAGCACCACATTACCCACATCGCCGACGCCCAGGCCGTCCACAAGGATACTGCCCACAGGCACACGTCCGGTCACATTTGCCTTATTTTCATCCAGCTCCAGCACATCGCCGGAGGACAGAATAAAGATATTATTCTTGTCAATCCCCAGATTCTCTGCAATTTTAGCCTGAGCCTTCAGGTGCTTGTACTCTCCGTGTACAGGAACCGCATACCTGGGATGCACCAGGGTATAGATCAGCTTGATCTCCTCCTGACAGGCATGTCCCGATACATGAGTATCCTGGAAGATCACGTCCGCCCCCTTGCGCAGCAGCTCATTGATAACCCTGGTCACCGCCTTCTCATTGCCCGGGATGGGGTTGGAAGAAAAGATGACCGTGTCCCCATGGCCTATGGTGATCTTCTTATGCATATTGCTGGCCATACGGCTCAGCGCCGCCATACTCTCTCCCTGGCTGCCGGTGGTGATGATCACCTGCTGCTCGTCGGGATAGTTTTTCAGCTGGTCGATCTCAATCAGCGTATTTTCCGGGATGCTGATACAGCCCAGATTGATGGCCGTCTCGATGATCGTCACCATACTGCGGCCTTCCACTACGACCTTGCGCCCGAATTTATATGCCGAATTGATGATCTGCTGTACCCGGTCCACATTGGACGCAAAGGTCGCCACAAAGATACGGGTATTTTTGTGCTCCTCAAACAGGGTGTCAAAGGTCTTGCCCACTGTCCGCTCAGAGGGCGTAAATCCCGGCCGCTCCGCATTGGTGGAGTCACACATCAGCGCCAGCACGCCCTTCTTGCCGATCTCCGCAAAGCGGGGCAGGTCAATGGCATCGCCGAATACCGGCGTATAATCCACCTTGAAATCGCCCGTATGCACCACCGTCCCCACCGGGGAATAGATGGCCAGGGCTGCGGCATCCACGATACTGTGATTCGTCTTGATATATTCCACACGGAACTGTCCTAAATTAATGGACTGTCCGAATTTTACCACCTTCCGCTTGGTGCCCTTCATCAGATTGTGCTCTTTCAGCTTATTTTCAATGATTCCCATGGTCAGCCTGGTGGCGTAGACGGGCACGTTGATTTCCTTTAGCACATAGGGCAGAGCGCCGATATGATCCTCATGTCCGTGAGTGATCACAAAGCCCTTTACCTTTTCCGCATTCTCCTTCAGATAAGTGATGTCCGGGATCACCAGGTCAATGCCCAGCATATCGTCTGCCGGAAATGCCAGACCACAGTCCACCACAATGATACTGTCTTCGTACTCAAAGGCAGTAATGTTCATACCGATCTGCTCCAGACCGCCCAAAGGGATAATCTTCAGCCTGGAAGCACTTTTATTCTCTTTTTTCTTATTCAATGATATTCCTCCAAATTCAGTTCTTATACAAATTCTACGTCCTCCAGCATGTTCTCAAACACGCCTGCAACTGCACTCAGTTCCTCGTCATCGGACACAATGACATACACGCTCTCCTCATCCCCGTCCTGTGACATATCCTTCAGGATCAGGGCCTCCCCGTCGCCCTCCTCAAAATCCGTCACAAGGATGTAATTATAACCGCCGATCCTGGTCTGCTCCAACACAAAAAAGTCCACCGGCGCTTCGCCGTCGGGATTAAAGGTGATTTTCTCTAATTTACTCAATCTTTTTCCTCCATTTAGAGTACCGTGATTTCCCGGACAGTACCATCCCGGCAGTACCCGGAAAACTACCGATTGGCCCTGCTGTCCAGATAACCCTGCAGAATCAGGCTGGCGGCAATCATGTCCACATAGTCCTTACGGTGTTCCCTGCGGATACCGGCCTCCATCATCGTCTTATCCGCCGCCACAGTAGTCAGTCTCTCGTCCCACAGCGTTACCGGCAGGCCTGTCCTGCGCTCCAGCCCGTCCTTAAACTCCCTGGTGAGCTGCGCACGCTCCCCCTCTGTGGCATTCATGTTCTTAGGCAGCCCCAGCACGATCTCCTCCACCCGGTATTCCAGAACCAGCTGCTCGATTCTGGCATAGGTCCGGCGCAGCTTGTTGTCCTCCTTGCGCCGGATGATCTCCACACCCTGAGCCGTAATCCCCAGAGAATCGCTGACCGCCACTCCCACTGTTTTTGATCCGAAATCAAGCCCCATGATACGCATAGCTGTCCCCCTGCTCAGCACATCTCACAAATCTATCCGCCTGCAGCCGCCTATGCATGCCACTGATTGTGCCGAATATATTCGGTAAGCAGCTCCTCCACCAGCTCGTCCCGCTCCACCTTCATGATCAGGCTCCTTGCATTCTTGTGGCTGGTAATATAAGTCGGGTCCCCGCTCATAATATATCCCACGATCTGATTTACCGGGTCATAACCCTTTTCCGTCAGTGCTTCATATACGGTGGAAAGGATCACCTTTACACCGGTCTCCGGCTCTGTCTGTACTTTGAAGTATTGTGTATTTCCTAAATCCTGCATATGTCCTCCACGATGTATCCTGCTATTTTCTTATCATACTCTATTTGTCAGAAAATTTCAAGTACAAGCTGCAGCCGGATCCAAACGGTTGTTACTATTTACAGCTCTGCCAGCAATACATCATCCGTAAGAAAATCTCTGACCCGCACCTTCTGCAGCCTGCCCCGCAGATTCCCCTCTGCCGGCAGCGCTACCCGGATATAATCCCGGGTATAGCCCACCTGGCAGCACATCCCGTCGATCTCTCTGGCTTCCTCAAACAGTACCTCCGCATCTTTGTCTATGTATCTGCTCCGGAAGGCCCTGGACTGCAGTGCCTCAAGCTGCTGCAGCACTGTGCTGCGGCGTGTTTTTACCGCATCCGTCAGCTGCCCCGGCATTCGGTCCGCCGCCGTTCCCCTGCGCCGGGAATACTTGAAAATGTGCATCTCATAGAAGCCTACCCGCTCCAGGAACTGCCTGCAGGTCTCAAAATCCTCCTCCGTCTCGCCGGGAAAGCCCACAATCACGTCCGTAGTGATGGCCGGATGATCGAAAAAACTGCGCAGAATCTCCACACTCCGATAGTATTCCCCGGTAGTATAGTGTCTATTCATCCGCTGCAATGTGGCGTCGCAGCCGCTCTGCAGGGATAAGTGAAAATGGGGGCATACCTTATCGCAGGCCGCAAGGCGGGCGGCAAAATCCCCGGTGACAATCCGGGGCTCCAGAGAGCCCAGCCGGATCCGTTCCAGGCCCGGGATCTGCTGAATCTCCTCCACCAGCTCTATCAGCCGGGACTGCCCCCGGTAATCTCCCCGGAACGCTTCTTCCTCCTCCGTCAGGTCGATTCCGTAGGAGCTGATATGGATCCCCGTCAGCACCACTTCCCGGTAGGTAGCCGCCGCCATCCCCCGGATCTCCTCCAGCACGTCCTCCCTGCGGCGGCTGCGCACCCGCCCCCGGGCATAGGGTATAATGCAGTAGCTGCAGAACTGATTGCAGCCGTCCTGAATCTTGATATAGGCCCGGGTATGCTCTGCGGTTTTTTTCAGCCGCAGCTCTTCATATTCGTGCGTATGGCTGATGTCGATGATCGTACTGCCTCCCAGAGTCTTATCAGGCAAAGCATCCCTGCAGCCCGTCCCGCTTCGCTGCGCCTCCCGGGACTCCAGGTACTCCTCCAGAATCCGGGCGATATCCTTTTTCCGGTTATTCCCGATAGCCAGATCGATCCCGGCGTCCTTCAGCACCCCTTCCTGATCTGTCTGCACATAGCAGCCGATGGCCACCACCACAGCCTCGGGATTCAGCGCTCTGGCCCGGTGTAGCATCTGTCTGCTCTTTCGGTCCGCAATATTTGTCACCGTGCAGGTATTCACGATATAAATGTCCGCTTTTGTTTCAAATGGTACAACTTGGTAGCCTTTTTCTTGTAACATTTGTTGCACAACGTCCAATTCATAGGAATTTACTTTGCATCCCAGATTGTGAAATGCTACATTTTTCATAGTATTCCTCACTTTTTTTGTATTGTTTTCTCCTTGACTTTTATGCAATCTGCCGTTAATATGAAAACAGAAGGTATGACAAACATTAAGGAGGTAAAACAATGAAAACAGTACAGATTTCTTTAAATTCTATCGACAAGGTTAAGTCTTTCGTAAATGACATTACCAAGTTTGACTATGACTTCGACCTGGTATCCGGCAGATATGTGATCGATGCAAAGTCCATCATGGGCATCTTCAGTCTGGATCTTTCCAAGCCCATCGATCTGAACATCCACGCGGAGGAAAATATCGAGGATGTGTTAGCCGCATTAGCACCTTACACTCTGTAAAACATACTTCTGGCAATTATGGCCCGGGCGTGTTCGCATGCACCGGGCTATAATTATATAACGATTCATAAATTCATATGGCGAGAGGCAGCAGCGGGTTTTGCGGATTGGCTCTGAATCGTTATATTGATAGGCTACTGGGACACGATAATCAGTTCATCCGTATCCAGAGCCGTCTGCATCAGCTCTTCCAGCTTTTCTTCCATATGCTTTTCATGCTTGCGGATAATATTCACATTGGGCTTGGTCACCGGATGCCTGGCTACAAAGATGGTACAGCAGTCCTCAAAGGGCTGTATCGAGGTCTCATAGGTATCGATCTTCTTGGCTGCCTCCACGATCTCCTCCTTGTCAAAGCCGATCAGCGGGCGGTACACTGGCAGCTCGCATACCTCGTTGGTGGCGATCAGGGAGCTCATGGTCTGGGAAGCCACCTGACCGATGCTCTCGCCGGTGATCAAGCCCAGGCACTCTGTCTTCTTCGCAATCGCTTCTGCGATCCGCATCATATAGCGGCGCATGATGATCGTCAGTTCCTCATGGGGCGCATTCTCATAAATATACAGCTGAATATCCGTAAAATTAATCACATGCAGATAGACAGGCCCCGTATACCGGGATACCAGCCTGGCCAGATCCACTACCTTCTGCTTTGCACGGTCGCTGGTATAGGGCGGTGCGTGGAAGTATACGGCATCAATCTTGACGCCTCTCTTGGCGATCATATAACCTGCTACCGGCGAGTCGATTCCGCCGGATAACAGCAGCATGGCCTTGCCGCCGGTACCCACGGGCATTCCCCCGGGGCCGGGGATGATCTCGGAATAGACATAGATCTTCTCCCGCACTTCAATATTCAGCATGATATCCGGACGGTGTACGTCCACCTGCAGCTCCGGGAAGGCTTTCAGAATCGTCTCGCCCATATCCCGGTTGATCTCCATGGAATCCTTAGGATAGTTTTTGCGGGTACGTCTGGCATTGACCTTGAAGCTCTTATGCTTGTCCGGATACACCTCGTCCAGATACTGCACGACTCTCTCGCACAGCTTCTCCCAGCCTTCATCCTCCACATAGATCACCGGACAGATCCCCCAGATGCCGAACACCCTCCGCAAATGCTCCACGGTCTCGTCAAAATCAAACTCGCTCCGGGCTTCCACAAAAATACGGCCCATGGTCTTGCGGATCGCAAATTCTCCCTCGCACTTTTTCAGGGCGTGCTTGATCTGCTGGATCAACGCATCCTCAAACAGATATCTGTTCTTTCCCTTGATGCCGATCTCGGCATATTTGATTAAAAATGCTGTAAACATAGTTACCTCACTGTTCTTGTATAAAAGTTCCGTTTGGGCCGGGGGCAATCTGCCCCCAACCGTCTATCTTTGTGCGTATTTTCGCAACATGGGAATCATATCATACATAGTATCCAATGTATAGTCGATTTCTTCCCGTGTGGTGTAAACGGAAAAACTCAGCCGTATCGTACTGTCCCACAGCTCCCGCTGCAGCTTCATGGCCTTCAGCGTTGCGGATGCCTGGGGCTTGTTGGAGGCGCAGGCGCTTCCGGCGGAGACATAGATCCCCTTTTCCTCCAGGGCGTGCAGCATCACCTCACTGCGGATCCCGTAGACGGAGACGCTGACCACATGGGGCGCCGTGGCCCGGCAGCCCTCCTCGGGGATACCGTTGACCTGGATCCCCTCCATGCGGCTGAGTTTCTCCACAAAATATTCCTTCAGCTCATACAGTCTCTGCACATCCTCGTCCAGGTGGGCGTACATCAGCTCCGCCGCCTTGGCCAGACCTGCGATGCCGGGCACATTCTCCGTGCCGGAGCGCATGTTTTTCTGCTGGCCGCCGCCGTAGACCACGGGCTGGATCTTCACCCGCTCCTCCACATAGAGGAAGCCCACGCCCTTGGGGCCGTGGATCTTGTGGCCGCTGACCGACAGCAGATCAATATGCATCCGCTTGGGCAGGATCCGGAACTTGCCGAAGCCCTGTACTGCGTCCACATGGAAGAGGATCGCCGGGTTCATGCGCTTGATCAGCGCTCCCGCCTCCGCAATGGGCTGCAGCGCTCCCACCTCGTTGTTGGTGTGCATAATGGACACCAGAATGGTCTGGGGGGTGATGGCCGCCTCCAGATCCTTCAGAGAAATCCGCCCCCACCGGTCCACCGGCAGGTAAGTGACCTGAAAGCCCTGGCTTTCCAAATACTGCATGGTCTGCAGGACGGCCGGGTGCTCCACCTGGGTCGTAATCAGATGATTGCCCCGTCTGCGGTTTGCCATGGCACAGCCGATCAGTGCCAGATTATCGGATTCCGTACCTCCCGAGGTAAAAAAAATCTCCTTCTCCTGTACCTTCAATATCCCTGCCAGCGTCTCTTTTGCATAGCGCAGATACTGCTCCGCTTCCACACCCTTGCGGTGCATGCTGGAAGGATTGCCATAGTCGTCACACATAACCTGTGTGACCAGATCCGCCACCTGAGGGAGCGCCCTTGTGGTTGCGGAATTATCTAAATATACTTCCATTGCTTATCTCTCCCCTCTCCGCCCTTTCCCGGACGGATCCTGAAAGCTGCTGGTTTCTATAAATTATCATATGCAAAACGGCGTGGCCCTGCGCCATGTAAGATCAGTCTTCCTCCAGCCGGTACATCAGCCAGGAAAGCACGGTCATCCCGGCAGTCTCCGTCCGCAGGATTCTTTTGCCCAGCGTAATGGGGATTGCTCCCGCCTCCATGGCCTGAGCGATCTCCGTCTCCTCGAAGCCCCCCTCCGGCCCGATGAACACGGCGATATCCTGTCCCGGTTCCAAATCCTCCAGAATCTCCCGGGTCCTGCCCATGTCCTCGGCCAGTTCATAGGGGATCAGTTTCACCGGCATCTCCCCCGCATAATCCAGCGCCTGCTGCCAGCTCATGACCTGCTGCACCTGGGGAATCACCCTGCGCTTGCTCTGCTTGGCCGCTGACTCCGCAATGGCCTGCCAGCGTGAAACCCTGGCGGCAGCTTTTTTCTCCTCCAGCTTCACCACCGATCTGCGGTTTGCCACTGGGATCACCTGATAAGCTCCCAGCTCCACCGCCTTCTGCACGATCATCTCCATCTTATCCGCCTTGGGCAAACCCTGGAACAGATAGATCCGGGAAGGCAGTTCCACCCCATCCTCTTTGACAAAACGAAGCTCGCAGCGGATCACATCCTCCTCCAGAGCAGTGATCCCGCAGCGGTATTCCCTGCCGTCCACGCCGTTGCTGACGGCCAGCTCCTCGCCCACCCGCATACGCAGTACATTTTTAATATGGTTCACATCACTGCCCCGGATCAGGATCTCCTTCCCCTGAATCTGTCCGGGCTCCACAAAAAACTGGTACATAGAAATTTACTCTCCCAATGGCTTTTTCCGGCTGGTGACGGATACCCATTCTCCCTGACAGGTCACTTCCAGAAGCTCCAGCCCCGCTGCCTCCACCGCATCCCGCACGGTCTGCTCCTTATCGTCAATGATGCCGGAGGTAATATAGACGCCGCCGGGCTTTAACTGATGCACGATCACCGGAGTCAGAGACACCAGCACGTCCGCCAGAATATTGGCCACTACAATATCGTAGCACCCGTAGCCCACCTGATCCTGCACGGACTTATCTGTGATGATATTGCCGATCAGCATCGTGAAATCCGCCGGATCAATGCCGTTGTCCCGGCAGTTGTTTGCCACCGCATCCACGGCGCAGATATCCAGATCCGTTCCAACGGCGTGCTTTGCGCCGAACACCAGGGACAGGATGGCCAAAATGCCGCTGCCGGTGCCCACGTCCAGCAGCCGAGTCTCGGGCGTAATATATTTGCGCAGCTGGCGGATACAGAGCTGGGTCGTCTCGTGCATCCCGGTGCCGAAAGCCGTGCCCGGGTCAATATGCAGCACCAGCTTGTCGCTGTCCTCCGGCTTGATATCCTCCCAGGAGGGAATCACCAGAATATCATCAATATAGAATTGATGAAAATACTGCTTCCAGTTGTTGATCCAGTCGATATCCTCAGTCTCGTCCACCGTGACGGTTCCCTCACCGATCTCCATGAACATGCGAACAGCGTCCAGCTCCTGCTTTACCTTCTCCAGGATCGTCTCCACATCCACAGGCTCCCCCAGCAGCTCCAGACTGCCGTCCTCCCTTTTTTCCACAAAAAAACTCAGATAGGCAATGCCGTCGTCCTCCGGACCGTCCGGCAGGATATCCACAAACATCTGCTCCTTCTCCAGGGCCGTCAGCGGCACCTTGTCCTCGATCTGGGCCCCCTCCAGGCCAATATCATACAGGGAACTGATAATCATGTCTTCCGCTTCCGTTATCGTCTTGATCCTGAACCTTACCCACTTCATAGCTGTCCGTCCTTTCTGTCGTGCCGGTCACGCCGCCCCATGCCTGAGCTCTGCGAAATCTCAAATCCGGGTGCCGCATTATGCATCCCTTTGATTGTACAATCTAATAAAAAGGCTGTCAAATACTAATTCAGACCGTTGCAATAAAACGAATTTTAGTGCATACTAAAAGCAGGCAGTGCACTGCCTGGGAAAAACGGCCATAGGAGAAGAAAGGAACCGCCATGAGACGAAGCAACGAAGAACAGGAACAGGCTTTCCGGGAATGGATGAAAAAACAGTATAACGATGAGGGAATGCGCCGGTACACGGACAATGCGATCATTGCGTATTCCCATGCGCTGCGGACCGGCTGCCGCAAGCTGGAGCCCTATGTGGCCGGCAATCTCTTTTTCTATAAGAATGGTTATGAGTTTGAGACCGCATACGAACAGCTGCAGGGACGTGCGGAGTTTAACAGAGCCAACGAAGCCTACGGCAACGGCACATTGTCCGCCGCCATCCAGCTCTACCAGGCGTTTTTGCGGGGCGGCGAGGTCTCGGAGGCCCCCGAGGTATCTGCGCCCTTTTATCTGAAGCAGGAGACGGAGGACGAGGCCTATGACGACGATCAGGGAATTGATTTCCACTATGAAGAGGTGCCCATGGCGCCCCTGCAGAAGATCTATTACGGAGCGCCCGGCACCGGCAAATCCTACCGGGTGAACAGGATGATCGAGCGGGAATATCCGGTGTCCGAGGAGCGGGATTCCCACTGCAAACGGCTGATTTTCCACCCCACCTACACCTATCAGGACTTTATCGGCAGCATCAAGCCCCTGATTACCTTAGACCGGCCCCTGGACTATGTATTCGCCGCAGGCCCTCTGACCATCCTGTTAAAGGAGGCCTTTATGCATCCGGCGGAAAAATATTATCTGATCATCGAGGAGATCAACCGGGGCAACGCGCCTGCGATTTTCGGAGACCTGTTCCAGCTGCTGGACCGGCAGGCCAGCGGCAAGTCCGAATATCCGGTGGCCAACAATGACATTACGGCTTATTTTTCCCGGGATCCGGGACTGAAAAAGCTGTTTATCGAGGGCAAGGTGTGGTTCCCGGCCAATTTCAACATCCTGGCTACCATGAACACTGCGGATGAAAATATCTTCGTGCTGGACAACGCCTTTAAGCGCCGTTTTTCTCTGGAATACGTGCGGATCAGCTTTGACGATCTGCCCCCCGAGTGGAGCCAGACCTACGATACCTTTGCGGGACGTAAGCCCCTGACTGCCATTTTCCAGGGGACGCCCCTGGAGGACTATGTGAGCCAGCTGTATTATGAGGGACATCTGTCCCGGGACTGGCCCACCTTTGCCCGGCTGGTAAATAAGATTATTGATATGGTGAATAAACAGCAGCTGCTGGAGGCCGGAAAACAGTCCGGCGAAGCCCGCTACCGCCTCTCCCGGATCCCGGAGAACAAAAAGCTTGGGCCCTTCTTCGTGTCCGAAGCGGATCTGTGCCAGCGGGATACCTTCCTCAACAAGGTGATTTTCTACCTGAAGCAGGATGTGTTCCCGGATCATCCCCACTATCTGAATGAGTCCTACGAGGAGCTGTATCTGACCTATCAGGAGGATGAGGCGGATCTGTTTGAACTGCTGCGGTAACAGCGGTCGCTGAACCTGCGGTTCACAGTCCGCCGAGCGAATGTCCTGAATAATGTTCGCGCTTACCGGATAGATTCATCCGTTCGCTCGTCCAGATAGATCTGCACTCTGCTATCGATGCTTTCCGCAATTTCCCCGGCGGGCTTTTCGCTGTAGAAAAACGGAAGGGCTTCCTCCTCCACAATATCCCAGATGTCATTCTGCCAATGCCAATAGACGGGATGCTCCAGCATCTCCCAGAAAATACGCTCCTCCTCGTCAGTCATCAGTCTGGCCCCATAAGTTATATCACCCTTTTCATACCGGATGTCCTTGATCTTTTCTTCCTTCGCTTCTTTCCATAAGGCTTCAAGCAGCTCCTGCTTTACCGGAAAACTGCCATAGCCTGTCACCAGTGCCCGCTGCTGCTCCTCGGCCAGCAGATACTGCAGAAAGTCCATTGCGCCCTCCGCATGGGGCGAAGCGGCATTAATATAAAAGCTATCCACACTGATCTCATATTGCCCGCCCTGCGGACTGGGATACCCTATATAGACCGGTTCCCCTTCAAAAAGCTCTTCACAATACCAGAAGCTGTCAAAATCTTGAATCCCTATTGCTGTACAAAAGATTTCCCCGGAAGCGTATCTTCCTGCATTCGATGCCTCCGGATCCGGATCCCAATATTCTTTGGAAAATTCCAGCAATTCAATAAATTCCGGCTGTTCAAAGGAGCTGATACCCTGCTCCTCATCCACGAACGGCTGGATATCGCTTATCCCCAACCCCAATACCTGCATCACATACAGCCCGGACTCTTCTCGGGTCCAGCCATACGGGGCCTTGATAAACAGAGCACACCCCTTTTCCTGTGCCGTCCGCATGCAATACTCCATGGTCCAGTTCTCCCGATCCGTTGCCATCATAGGGGATGTAACCATGGTGCCTATGGAAAAAGAATAGGGAACCCCATAGATTCCCTCTCCGACCTGATTGGCCTCAGCCACGTTCTTCACCAGTTCCCCCTGGGCCGCCAGAAAATCCGTCACATCCAGAAATAATCCTGTCTCCGCATAGGGTCTCATGTCAATGTTCTGTAAGGCCGTATAGTCTAAAATATCCGGACCGCCACCGCCGGTAAGCTCCAGCTGGATACGCCTGCGCTGATCATCCCAGGAGCTGTCACCGTCAAAGCTCTCATAGACAATTTCATAATGCTCACTTTGTTTGTTGTAGTTTACAATGATTTCCTGCAGCGTAAGATTTAAAGAGGTGGCACTCAGACGGATTTCCTCCTTGCCGTTTTCGTTCAGCACCGGCTGCGGGATACTGGCCGGAATGTCATTTTCCGCTGCGGCATCTCTCCCCCCGCAGCCGCAGAGTATGCCGGATATCAGCAGGATGACGGTAAATGTTTTCTTTTTCCCCATAAGTTCTCCTTCAACATGCAGTAAAAGGGAGCTGCGATCGCAGCTCCCTTTTACTGCATTTAAAATCTAATGATTGTATTGATGCTGTATCGGACCATAAGAGTAATAGGATTGTCCCTCTTCATTACAGAGAGAACAATGCTGATAATTAAGCATCTTATAGCAATACATCTCACAAGAGGTCAATTCTCCGCCCACGTAACACTGATGTGTGCCTACTGAGATGCAGTCTACTACAACAGTTTTGTATGTTACAAAAGTGCTATTTTCCCCACCGTGATTGCAGCTTCCTGCATTTGCAATCATCATAGTCCCCGTCAAAACGGTCATGGCAATAAATAATGATAAAATTTTACGGATCTTTTTTGAATATTTCATTGTACATATTTCCTCCTCAATTTTTATCTTTTAAAATACCAGTTCATAGTTGCTCCCTCTCACATTCGGGACACTTATATGTTTTTACTTGCTATTTTATTATAATATAATTTATTTGTAATGTCAAGGAAAATGTTGTTATTTTGTTGTTTTTATATCCCGGATCATCCCCACTATCTGAATGAGTCCTACGAGGAGCTGTATCTGACCTATCAGGAGGATGAGGCGGATCTGTTTGAACTGCTGCGGTAACAGGCAGGCGCACGGAAATCAGTAATAGCACACCACCGGAAAGCCCTTGGACACATAGCCGTAAATGGCGGCTGCCATATCCAGCGGAAGATTGATGCAGCCGTGGGAGCCGCCTGTCAGGTAGATATCCCCTCCGAAGGTTCTGCGCCAGGTGGCGTCATGCATCCCGATATTGCCGTTGAACGGCATCCAGTAGTTTACAGGGGTCTCATAGTCCTCTCCCCGGAGCACCGCATTTGTGGTCTTATAGGTAAGTCCAAAGACTCCGGCCGGAGTGCCGCAGCCGTTGGACATATTGCCCGATACAAAGTCCGTCTCCAGTATCAGGATTTTGTCCTGATACAGATAGAGATGCTGATTGGTCAAATCCGCCTCCACATAGGAATCACCGATATCGTCCAGGCCCTTTACCCAACCCCTGCAGATATATTCCGGCTCCCTGTCAGTCACGGCTCCCTCCAAAATCAGCTCCGTCAGAGCGGCTGTCTCCGCTTCCCTGTCCGTCTTCCAGCCGTAAGCGCCGCTTGGCAGCGTCACTTCTACCCCAAGCGTTGTGATGAACTTCCTCTTTTTGCCGTAGGTATCGTATTGTCCGGCCTTTTCTGCCACATATGCCGCTATCTGTTCTTCATCCAGAGCGATGCTGTCCCCGTCCAGAATCATCCAGTCATATATCAGGTTGCCGTCCACAATCTCCTCGAAACCGTTCCAATCGTAGGTAATGCGGGCTCCCACCAGCTTATTCAGCGCCGCCAGCCTTTCCTGCAGCTCGGGATTATCCGTTGTAATCTCCGGCTGTTCATAGCAATCCGCCTCTTCCAGATTCAGCATCTCATCCATACGGGCAAGCGCCTCACCGGCATGTAAAAGCGTCAGCTCCTCCACCAGCAGCGTGCCTTCTTTTTCCGGAATCAGCTCAAACTGCATCTTCTCTCTGTCATATGCACCGATATACGCATTCTGCGGCTCCTCGCCTGCCGAAGCCTCGAACAATCCGGCCCGCTCCAATGCATCCCGCAGGGCGTCCTGAGCATACTGCACGGTAGGAGAAACCTCATAGACTGCACCGTCATTTTTCAGGAAACGCAGCGGCCAGACATATACATTCTGCTGCTCCAATAATGCCTCCAGACTCTCCGTATCTGTGAAGACCATATCCGCATCTTCCGGAAAAACCGTCACCTCTTCCTTACCGTCCCGGCCCACCAGCTTCAGACAGTAATGGTCCTCATACCATCCCTGCACCAAAGCAGCCGCTTCCCCCGCCGTCAGCTCGTCAACCGCCATTCCGTTCACAGTGGTATTCGAGAAAAAATGCGTTTTAAAATACGCTGCTCCTCTGAAATAAACAAATACCAGCGCACCGATAAGAAGAAGGACAATCGGTATGATAAAATAGCGTTTCTTTACCCTGTGTTTCCGCTCCGCAGGCTTACTCTGTCCTGACTCATTTTGTGCGTTTATTTCTGCATCCTTTTTTTCTTCCGTAGACATCTTTTCATACTCTCCATATACTTTGATTCAGCACCTCATTATAGCATGATTTCTGATAAAAAACAGCATATATGCCTAAAAATTTTCCACGGCTTCATGACTCCAATAAAATATGACTAATCCGGAATCCCATTCCGAATTAGCCATATGATAAAATTCTCCTTATAAACCGCAAAGCGCACAATGCTGA
>CAZFYD010000015.1:0-29944 GCA_964523315.1 uncultured Acetatifactor sp. | reverse complement strand
CATGCATATCAAAAGTCCGGCTTTCCGAGCCTCAGATATGCATGCGATAACCTTTTCTCTGATTCCTTCCGGCGCCGGACTGCATAAACGGGCAGGATTTTCCACCGACGCAGTGCGATAAAATAAACCCGGAATAACATCTTCCGGGTTTATTATAACGAATATTCTATTACTGTACAAGTAAACTTTTTATAAAGGAAAAACCTGTAATCCGCTTACGGTCTCTCGCCCAGAGTCATTTCCAACTCCACATCCTCATAGCTGCCGTTAATCTGCCGTTTCACGATAACTGTCACCTGAGAGCCGGGGCCATAATACTGCATTACTTCCTGCAGATCCTCATAGGATGTGATCTTTTCCCCCTCAAAACGGGTAAGGATATCTCCGCTGAGCATACCTGCCTTCTGAGCTGCAGAGCCTTCCTCCACACTTCTGATAAACACGCCCTCGGGTACTCCGTACAGATAAGCGAAGTCCTCCGTCACTGTCTGCAGATTGATACCCATATAACCAGTCTGTCCGTCTTCTACCTTGACACGGGTCTCCTTGGACATCAGTTCCTCAATAATGGGACGTGCCGCAGAGATCGGAATGGCAAAACCGATTCCCTCCACATAGTCGCCGCCGATCTTACTGGAATTGATGCCGATCACCTCGCCGTTTAAATTAACCAGCGCACCGCCGGAATTGCCGGGGTTGATGGCTGCATCGGTCTGAATAAAGCAGCCTGTGGAACCGTCGCTGTAGGTCACTTCCCGGTTCAGCGCACTGATCCAGCCGCCGGATACGGACTGTCCATAGCCCAGCGCATTGCCGATGGCAACCACCTGCTCGCCCAGCTTCAGGGCTTCGCTGTCCCCCAGACTGGCAACCGTAATAGCGTTCTTCGTCTCTTCGCTCAGACTCTCCAGCGGAATCGCGATCACTGCCAGATCCATATCCGCATCGCTGCCCTTGATCTGAGCTTCTGCAGTACTGCCGTCAATAAAGGTGACCGTCAGCTTGCTGGCGCTGTCCACCACATGCTGGTTGGTCACCAGGATCAGCTCGGCGTCACTCTGCGCCACAATAATGCCGGAACCGCTGCCCTGTTTGTCCTCGGAATAGGTACGTCCCATGAAGCTGGAGGTTTCCGTATAATCATTCACGATGGACACCATGGCAGGCATCACTTCCTCTACTATATCTGATACATCCGAACTGACAATGTGGGTTCCCTCCGCAGCGGTCAGCTTCACCTCACTGCCGACGGAAGCAGTAGCTTCCATCGACTCCACCGCATTCTGTCCGCTGCTGCTCTCCTGTACCTGACTGCCGGTATTAAGTCCGGCTACCTGCTGCACCGCATACAGTCCCAGTCCGCCAAACAAGCCGAAGCAGAGTCCCATACAGGCGCACATCAACAGCTTTTTCGCGAAGCCTCCCAAAGTTTTTTTCTTTTTCTCCGGCTCTTTGGGAATCTGGCTTCCGTAATTTCTGCTCGTATCATAGTTCTGATAGGGGCTTTCGCTGTAAGTGCCAGTGACAGTATGATCTCCGGTATGACTATCGGAATAAATATCATTTTCGTACATAACAGTTCCTCCTTTTCCTGATCTTTATGGCTTCAGTATAGCCATTAATTGTGATCAATTTGTGATGAAACTATTAATCTCCTGTGAAAACCTTTTACTCATTCTACCGTAACGGACTTAGCCAGGTTCCGGGGTTTATCCACATCGCAGCCCTTGCCCACGGCCACATAATAACCGAACAGCTGCAGGGGAATGATCGCCAGGGAATTGGCAAAATAGGGATTGGTCTCCGGCAGATACACACAATAGTCGGAAGTCTTATCCATGGCCTTATTTTCCTCATTGGTCACAGCCATGACAAAAGCGCCTCTGGCTTTGACCTCCACAATATTGCTGATCATCTTCTGATACAGCTTCGGCTGGGTGGATACTGCCACTACCAGGGTGCCGTCCTCGATCAGGGAGATCGTGCCGTGCTTCAGTTCTCCTGCCGCATAGGCCTCCGAATGCACATAAGAGATCTCCTTCAGCTTCAGGGAACCCTCCAGGGAAATAGCATAATCAATGCCCCTGCCGATAAAGAAGATATCCTTTGCTCCCACATAGCGGTTGGCAAAGCGCTGGATCTTTTCTTTCTGTCCAAGCAGCAGTTCGATCTGGTCAGGAAGTCTGCGCAGATCCCGGATCAGTTCGGCTGCGGTCTTTCCATCGATGGTTCCCCGCACCACACTAAGCTTGATCGCCAGCATATACAGGGCGGCCAGCTGGGCGCTGTAAGCCTTGGTGGTTGCCACGGCAATCTCCGGCCCTGCCCAGGTATACAGGCAGGCGTCCGCCTCTCTGGCAATGGAACTGCCCACTACGTTTACGATGCCCAGTACCTTGAAGCCTCTGGCCTGGGACTCCCTCAGCGCTGCCAGGGTATCCGCCGTCTCCCCGGACTGGCTGATGACAATGACCATACCGCCCTCCTCCAGAATGGGGTCACGATATCGGAATTCACTGGCCACGTCCACCTCTACCGGAACCCTTGCCAGTCCCTCAATCACATATTTGCCTGTCACTCCCGCATGATAAGCCGAACCGCATGCCACAATATGCAGCTTTCTGACAGATGCCAGCTCCTCATCCGTCATATTCAGTTCATCGATAACTATTTTGTCCTCATGGATCCGGGGAGAAATGGTATCCGTGATGGTTTTCGGCTGTTCATACATCTCCTTTAACATGAAATGCTCATAACCGGCCTTTTCCGCCGCATCCGCATCCCAGTCGATCCGCACCGCTTCCCTGGTAATCTCTTCTTCATCCACAGAATAGAATTTCATACCATCCTTGCCCAGCTTTACAACCTCCTGATTATTCACATAATAGACTGTGCGGGTGTATTTCAGGATAGCCGGAACATCTGAAGCGATAAAGCACCCCTCCTGACAGACGCCGGCAATCAGGGGACTATCCTTTCTCACGGCATAGATCTCATCGGGATGATCCGCAAACAGGATCCCCAGGGCGTAGGAGCCTTCCACCCGGTGAAGTACCTTGGTAATAGCCTCCAGGGGATTACCCCTGTAATAGTAATCCAGCAGATGGGCGAGTACCTCCGTGTCTGTCTCCGACACAAACTGGTATCCCTTATCCATCAGCTTCTTTTTCAGCGGTATATAATTCTCGATGATGCCGTTATGTACCACGGCAATGGTCTCCGCTGTATTCAGGTGCGGGTGTGAATTGGTGTTGCTGGGCGCGCCATGGGTTGCCCATCTGGTATGTCCGATACCCACATAACCTTTCATCGTCTCGCCGCCATGGGTCAGGTTCTCCAACACCTTCAGACGCCCCACCGCTTTTTGGGTCCGAATATGCTCTCCGTCGAAAATCGCCATTCCGGCTGAATCGTACCCTCTGTATTCCAGTCTGGATAAACCGTCTAATATAATGGGTGCAGCCTGCATGCTGCCGATGTACCCTACGATTCCACACATAATACCATTCCTCCTGTTTTCAGTTCCTCAGCTTTCCTGCCGGTCTTGTTATCTGGTTTCTTCCTCCGATTTACCGTAACCCCGGGCAGCGTCAATCTTTGCCACATCCCTGCGTCTGCCCTCCTGGGCCCAATACTCCCGATTCATCGTGCAGCGCAGCACCAGCCCGGAGGGAAGCTTCCGGTAATGCCTGCCCAGCCAATACCCTGCATATTTACAGCCGCTCTGCAGAAGCAATCCCGGAATCCTGCGTCTCTGCTTTTGCCTGCGCAGATAGGCGGCTGCAGCCTTCACACTGCGGATCCCTTCTCCCTCCGATGGCACATTCTCAAAAATCTCCGGGTGATCCGCCTGAGATACCCCCAGGTCGAAATTTCGATGGAACTGCTGTCCGCAGGTATAGTTATGGGAGTGGATCACTCTGGCATCCGCCGCATAGGCGATCCGGTAACCGGCCTTTATGGCCCCGGCCGCATAGATCATATCCTCATTAAAAATCGCATGCCGGACAAAGCCTCCCAGCTCTTCATAGAGATCCCGCCGGTATGCGCAGCACACATTGGAACAAAAGTAGGTCCTGATTCCCAGCTGCTGCAGATCCTCCGCCGACTTTATACGGGAAGTTTCCGGATAATTGTAGCTCCGCATATAGTTTTCCACCAATCCTGCATCCGACGCAGGCAGCTGTCTGGCATAGGCTGCCGCAACACGTTCTCCGGAAAGGGCGTTAAGCAGCGCTTCTATCAGCCCATTATCTGCCGGCATGGCATCCTGAGTCATCATGACAAATACCTCCGCATCGGATTTTCTGACTCCTATTGCTCTGGTTCTTCCATGATCAAATTCCTTTTTGGACAGATGGTACACTATCACCTGACGGTGCTGCTCCAGGAATCGGGTACCATATATCAGCTGCTCAAAATATTTTTCCTCGGTATTCATAATGATTATATGCCGGATGGGCGCCGTCTGTGCCTCCAGCCTCTCGATCAGCCGGAAAAAACTCCGATCCGGCCGATATACCGGAATGATGACATCTACGTTCACACTTATCCCCCCTGCCTCTCCACTCATGGAAAAAGGGAGCCCCGGTCAGCTCCCTTGCCCACTTTACTGATTCAGATAAGCACTGGTATCAGACTTGATGATATTGCTGTATGTCTTTACATCCTCCGTCACCTGGTAATTCTCATCCCCAAACAGGAACTGATGCAGCCAGACAACATTGGATTCCAGATCCAAAGGAATGACACAGCTGCCCTTGGCGCCGATCGTTGCCGTGGTACGCATGTTCTCGGCCGGGAAACCGCCCTCATCCACAATCTGATAGCTACTGATATTGTTGATCATCGTCAACATATCATCTGACTTAATAGAAGTATACACGTTATCCAGAACCTTTGTAAAGAGGTTTGCCAGAGTTGTCAGATCTGTCTTCTTTGCCTGATCCGCTATGGCCTGCAGTACCGTTCTCTGCCGTTCCGTACGCTTAAAGTCATTGCCGCTGGTATACCGGATCCGGCAGTATCCCGCCGCCTGGAGGCCGTCCAGCAGCTGATAGCCAGTCTCTTTTACCGGCGTATAGTCATTCATATCCCTGTCCGGCATGGTATCCCGGATAATACTTGCCTGATAATTATTCAGATGCGTGATCTCTTCCTGACTTTCAATATCGATCCAGATACCGCCCAGGCCGTCCACCACATCAATCACGGCCTGATAGTTTACGGTCACAAAATCCGTAATATCCAGATCCAGATTCATATTCAGCATAGCGATGGCCTGCTCGGCGCCGCCATACCGGTAAGCGCTGTTGCACTTACGGTACTTATCGTTGCCGATATTCAAATAGGTGTCACGATATACGGATACCAGCTTGATCTCCCCGTTATCTAGGTTAATGGAAGCAATCATCATACTGTCGCTTCTGCTGTCCTTATATAATTCGTTCGCATTTACGGCATCCACTCCGAAAAGCGCTATGTTCCAGTAGCCTTTCATGACCGGGTCTTCCTTTACAGCCTCGTTGATTGGGATATTCTCTTCCGAGAACTCCGCAATATGAGGACCGGCATTCCCGCTTCCCGTATCCCCGTCCGTTACCCGGAACACCTTCACCACTACCAGAAGCATCACCACAATCACCAGAATCTCCAGGCTGAAAATAATCAGCCTTGACATCTTTTTGCTCTTCGGGGATTTTCCTTTCTGTCCACTCGCTTTTGTTGTCATCCTATTTCTCCTTACCATCCGTATAAATCGTCAATAAGCATTTTTATGAATAAATACTGTGAAAAATGTCAGAAAAATAATTTTAATATCGAAACCAATGGTCCAATTCTCAATATAGTAAATATCACAGTCAATCCGTTTTTTGATAGAGGTATCTCCCCGGTATCCATTGACCTGTGCCCATCCGGTAAGCCCGGGACGCACCTGATGCTTTACCATATATCTGGGAATCTCCTCCCGGAACCGCTCTACAAACTGCGGCCGCTCCGGCCTGGGCCCTACCAGGCTCATATCCCCTTTCAGAATATTAAGCAGCTGGGGCAGCTCATCCATGCTGGTTCTGCGCAGGAATTTGCCGATTCCGGTGACTCTGGGATCCCCCCTCACCGTCCAGGCCTTTTTCTCTTCTTCCTCCGACTGCTGCTCCATACTGCGGAATTTATACATATAAAAAGGCTTGCCGTGCAGTCCCACCCGTTCCTGTTTGAAAATTACCGGTCCCGGGCTGCTGAGCTTCACCAGCGCCGCCGCAATCAGCATAACGGGCGAAGCAATCACAATACCCACCAGCGCGCCGACTACATCCATAGCCCTCTTAATCACCTGATTACCGGTATTGGACAACGGTACATACCGGATATTGATCACCGGCAGTCCCATCAGATCCTCTGTATAAGGCCTGGTGGGGATCACACTGTTATAGTCGGGAATGAATTTCGTATGCACGCCTGATTTCTCACAGACAGATACAATATGCTCCAGCTGTTCGTAATCCCTCAGCGCCAGAGCTATGGCAATCTCATCCAGTTCATTCTGGGGCAGAATCACCTCCAGGTTATCAATGCGGCCCAACACCTTCACGCCCTTATACAGGGTACCGCGGGGCACCGTGTCATCCAGAATACCGCAAACCTTATACCCCCACTGGGGATTCCACTGCAGCCGGTCAATATACTGTTCGGCCGCCCGGGAATATCCCACCACCAGCACATGCTTGAGGTTATATCCCTTCCTGCGCATGGTCTGAAGTGCCTTGCGCAGGACAATCCGGGTCAGGGCGGTAAAGAAAGTATTCAGCAGATAAAATATCGCCATCATCCCACGGGAGTAGTTGATCTCCCGGATCACCACATACAGGATGATGATATAAAATGCCATACCCAGAGTATTGGCCTGAATAATGGCAAGAATCTCATGCCGGCGCTTCACCGTACGCTTCGGGCCGTATACATTGCAGAGGAAATACAGAAGGATATATCCCGGCACCAGAAACACCAGCACAATAAAATAATCCCTCACCGGCAGGACGCCCACATTCGTTTCCTTGGCATCGATAATATAAAATTTGATGAAATAAGCCAGTACATAGGATACTACGGTAATCAGGGCATCCATCAGTACATGCAGCCGGTTAAATACCTTTTGGTTATCTTTAATCATGCGGCTACTCTCCGTCAGGCTCTTAAGTTTTTCTGATTTTCTCTATTTTACCTTAATCCTGACGCAGAAACAACTTAAGATTTTATGAAGATGCGGACGAGATCCAGCCACAGGGTCAGCTGAATCCGCCAATAATGACCGAGATTCCGCCATTTAAAACGTATTTTATGAGCTTTACCGGCCCTGCCAAAGCACCTGACAATCCCTTCCGCATATCCTTTTACATATAGCATGCCCATTTTTTTCTTGGCAAAAAAGGCAGTTTTTATGCAAAATCCCAACAGCAAAAGGGGAAGGTTGAGCAAAAGCTGCAAAAAAGGCATATTTTTTCCAATCAGATAAGCGTTATTGGCAGAGGACAGTTTTACCTTAAATGCATTATAACGGGAACCGGAAGACGCACTGCCCGCATGAAGCACCATTGCCTGGGGTTCGTACACATTGCGCCAGCCGTAGATCTGCGCCCGATAGCCGATATCAATATCTTCCAGATAGGCAAAATGATTTTCATCAAAGCCCCCCAGCGAGAGTACCGCTTCCCGCCGATAAAGGGAAGCGCCGCCGCAGGCCGCAAAGATCCTGACCGGTTTCCGGTAGCGCTCCGCAGGCTGTCCTTTACCCCGGGCGAAAGCCCAGCCCAACGCATTATAGCGGTCGCCTGCATCATCGACCCTGGACTCATCCTGCATGGACAGCATCAACGGGCTGACGGAAAAAATCCGCCGGTCGGATTCCATCCGGCGAAGCAGCGCCCGGATAAAGCCCGGTTTCACTTCCGTGTCATTGTTCAGCAGCAGCACATAGGGCGTGTCCGCTGCCTGAATCCCCACATTGACGGCGTGACAGAAGCCGGTATTTTCCGGCAATTCTATCACCCTTACCTCGGGATATTCCTGCCGGATGATTTCCAGACTGCCGTCAGCCGAGGCATTATCCACTACCAGGACGGAAAAATCCCGGTCCGGCGCCGGATTCCGGGCCTCCTTTGTTTCCGGATCCTCCGTCCTCTGAGCCAGAAGGCTGTCCAGACAACGGCGAATATACGCTTTCCCTTTATAGTTTGGAATAACAACTGTTATTTTCATATTTCGTCGTTTCCCTTTTCTTCTCACAGATACGAATACTTCCTGCACTGCTGTCTGTATCGGATCTGGAAACCTCCGTGGTTTAAACAGACGGCTCCGCCAGATCGCGCACCAGCTGGGGATCCCACAGCAGCACATATCCCTCTTCCCGCAGTCTGCGGCTCAAACGCAGACTCATGCCCACATAGTCATAGTCTGCCGGAAGACTGCGCCAGTCATACCTGCCGCTGTTTTCATCCGTCCGGTATTCCATTCCGGTAACCTCCCGGAACAGTTCCCGACAGGCTTCTCTCAGGCAGATGCAGCGCAGATCCAGAGCCGGAGCCTGCTGCACCAGAATCGCCCGGTTCAGATAACCGCTGTACCCATCCTTCAGTCCCAAATACTGCACCTCACCGGCATCATTCATCATGCCGCCAACAATCCGCCGCCCCCTGCCCAGCACTCTGCCGCCCAAAGCGCCGATCTCGGTTCTCTGCGTCAGAATCGGAGGATCGTATTCCGTCCGGGAAAATCCCAAATGCTGAGTCATGGAAACGGTAGCCTTCCATCCCTGACTGTTGACAAAGTCCTGGGATGCCCTTACCCCTGCCTCATAGGCATAGAGCTTGCTCTCGGGATTAGCCGCCGTGGAAGCGCTGTGGCAGCGCCAGTGGTAGAGAACCCTGGGGATATGGCAGATCGCCCCTGTCCTTCTCCACAGCAGTCCCGCCGCCCGCAGCACCAGATCATGATCCTGAGCGCCGTCATATTCCCGTCGAAAGCCCAGCTGACGCATCACATCCGCCCGTAGTACCAGCAGATGGCAGATATAGTTGTTGGTCATCAGCAGATCCAGATTGAAATCCGGTTTCCTGTTAGGCTCATAAAAACGCCCGGCCTCCTCATCACATTTATCTTCATCCGAATACAGCATCCCGGGCGCTGCATCGGCTTTTTTTCCCGCTTTTACAGCAGCCTCTATGGCTGCCGCCATCTCGTAAAGGGCATCCGGCGTCAGCAGATCGTCATGATCCAGCAGAGCAATATAGTCTCCGTTGGCCCACTGCAGCGTCTCATTGGTGTTGTCCGCAATGCCCCTGTTGCCGGAAAGCCGATGATATGAGATCCTCTCATCCCCATAGGAAGCCGCAATCTGCTCCAGCGCATCCCCTTCCCCAGCATCCCCGATCACCAGCTGCCAGTGCGGATACGTCTGACCGAGGACAGACTCGATCATCTCCCGGTAATAACGCTCCGGGGTATAATAGGCCGGCACCAGGATACTGAATGTCATCGGTTCCTGCCATATCCGGGCCTTCTGCTCCTTAAGCCGCTGCCCGGATACAGCCACATAGGCATAGGGCTCCTGCTTTTGGGGCATGAGGCGCTCCCTCACCGTAGTCAGCGTCTCCTTAATTCCGTTTCTTTTCAAATAAGATGCTGTTTTCCGAATATTATTGATACTGAGTTTTCCCATGCCCCCTGTTCCTTTCTTACTGCCGTTTTGCATAACACAGAAGTCGCCCCTTACGGGGCGGCTCCTCTTCTGACCTTATGTGAAAATCTTTTTACAGCAAAGCCTTCAGATCCTCTGTCAGCTTCTCTACTCTAGCCTGCGCATCCTCCAGGCTGTTCCCTACAACGCCCATATAGAACTTGATCTTAGGCTCGGTGCCGGACGGTCTTGCACAGCACCAGCAGTTGTCAGGCAGTTCAAAATACAGCACATTGGATTTCGGCAGCCCGGTCTCGGACACAGCGCCTGTCTCCATATCTACGATCTTGTTCTCCTGATAATCACGGAATCTCAGCACCTTGGCGTCGCCGATGGTCTTGGGCGGATTGGTGCGCAGCTTATCCATCAGGGCGGCAATCTCCTTAGCACCGCTGACGCCCTTCATCGTGATCGTGTACTGGGTTTCCTTGAAATAGCCGTACTTCTCATACATCTGCAGCATCATATCCCACAGGGTCATATTGTTCTTCTTACAGTATGCGGCAACCTCACACAGACACATTACCGCTACGCAGGCATCCTTATCCCGGGCATGGGTGCCGGCCAGACAGCCGTAGCTCTCCTCCAGACCGAATACATAGTTGTTGGAACCGGTCTGCTCAAACAGCTTGATCTGCTCACCGATAAACTTGAAGCCGGTCAGCACCTCGATCAGCTTTACATTGTAGGTTTTCGTGATGGGGAAAGTCATATTGGTAGTCACAATGGTAGTCACCATAGCGGGATTCTCCGGCATGGTCCCATTCAAAGTCTTCTCACGCAGAATGTATTCCGCAATCAGCATACCGGACATATTTCCGGTAAACGCCACGTATTCACCGGTCCTGGTATCCTTGGCATATACGCCCAGACGGTCAGCATCAGGATCGGTAGCAAGCACAATATCCGCATCCTTCTCTTTCGCCAGACGCAGCGCATAGGTAAATGCCTTGGGATCCTCGGGATTGGGATAGTCCAGAGTGGTAAACTTCGGATCCGGATTCTCCTGCTCAGGAACCACATATACATTCTTAAAGCCCAGCTCAGACAACACTCTTCTGACAGGCAGATTACCGGTGCCGCACAGAGGGGTATATACGATCTTAATGTCATCCGCAACTTCCTTGATGATCTCGGGATGAATGATCTGCTTTTTCAGTTCAACCATGTAAGCGTCATCAATCTCCTTGCCGATGGTCTGGTACAAACCTGCAGCCTGGGCCTCAGCCTTGCTCATGGTTTTCACGGTATGATAATCCTTAATGGCCTGTACCTCACCGATGATCTCCTTATCCTTGGGAGCGGTGATCTGGGCGCCGTCCTCCCAATATACCTTGTAACCGTTGTATTCAGGGGGATTGTGACTTGCCGTCACCACAATACCGGCAGTACAGCCCAGGGTACGCAGTGCGAAGGACAGCTCCGGCGTAGGTCTCAGGGACTCAAACACGTAAGCCTTGATGCCATTGGCAGCCAGACAAAGCGCCGCCTCATCTGCAAACTCAGGGGACATAAAGCGGGAATCATAGGCAATGGCCACTCCCTTCTTCTGCGCCCCCTGTTTGATGATATAATTAGCCAAGCCCTGTGTGGCCTTTCTCACAGTGTAGATGTTCATACGGTTGGTACCTGCACCGATAACCCCACGTAATCCACCGGTACCAAATTCCAGTTCCTTGTAGAAACGATCTTCGATCTCTGTCTCGTTCCCGCCGATAGCTTTCAGCTCCTTCTTGGTATTCTGGTCAAAATAGTCATCCTCCAACCAGAACCGATACTCCTCCATATAGCTCATCGTATATCCTCCTCTGATTCTCTCTAAACGGCATACCGTATGGATATGTCGCTCTCACGGCTATTATAACACAGCTTTTTCCATTTTTACAGTACTATTTTTGGAATGTTTGTACGAAAAGGGTTACTCCTGTTCAGTCTCCCCCGTCTCTTCCGCCGGATGCCAGGCTTTTCCGAACTTCACATCCTTAAACAGCGCTGCCAGACCGGTGATCTGCTTCAGACGCAGGATCTCATCTTTATCCATTCCCAGATGTTTGGCAATCCATGCATCGGACCGCCCAAGCTCATGAAGCTCCTTTACGATACTGCTCATAAGTTCCACATTGTGGGTGCCCCGAGCCCGGTTATGACGCACGGTGCTGGCCATCCGCTGATCAATGGGCTTATCAATTACGGAGACGGGAAGCATGCCGTTTTCCCTGTCATAGATATCCTGATGCTCCAGCATCACCCGGTAGCGGTGAAAGCCGTCCACAATCACATAAACATCCTTTTCCTTCACATAATAACAGACGATGGGCATCGTATAGCCATCCTCACGAATGCTTTCATATAAAAGCTTCATTTCCGGGGGAGCCACTCTGTTAGGGTTATAGGTATTGGTCTTTATCTTATCTACGGGAACCGCTATGACATTATATACAGGACTTTTAAACTCCATAATCCATCTCCTCAATACTCTGATACTTTTTCCGGATTGTATCTACATACTTCTGCTGCTGTCTGGACATTCCGAATCCCATAAAACGGCAGTTGTGATCGTTTTTCAGGATGCAGTAGCACATGCGCTTCCAGCTGGGAATATCCTTAGTTGATTTGATATCGTCAGTGTTGTCCGGTATTCTCCCCAGAAAAATAACCCGGGATTTTTTATTCAATGTATAGTTGGATACCCCGTTCCGGCGGATCAGATAACCATGCTCCAACAGTTCCTGTATCGTCTCTTCATCCAGGCCGCCCCCGGTCTTGTGCCAGAAGATAATCGATGTATTGAATTTCTTGGCATAATTGTTCCGCAGCCTCTTTGGCAGGGTTTCCAGCAAAAATCGGGTATAGGACTCCCAGGTATGTCCCTCGGGCAGACGCACATTCCGATAGCCCATAGCCCTGGTTCTTCCATAGATACAGGCAAAGTTAGCCCCTCTCACCCTGCCCACCAGCTTTACCCAGATTTCCGGGTCTATGACACGGTACAGATTCAGGGAATCCTTGGAATAGTCATTGAACGGAGACGCCACACGCATCTGGGATACCTTCAAGCCTGCCATGTAGTACAGGTCATACAGACGATTATAGTCATAATCAAACAGATAATTGGCATGCCACACATCACTTTGGGACCAGTCGTATATCGGGGAAGCGCACCAGACATCCTTAAACAGCTTGCTTATCCAGCATTCCCCTTTATATCCATATTTTTTATTCAGGAAACCGCTGTATCTCTGCAGAGACTCCTCCGCCCGCATTCCCAGAAGGCAAACGGTTTTTCCCTCTCCATGGGAGATTCGATACCACCGGCCGAACTGCTTCGCCAGGTCCTCCTGGTGCATGCGATAACGGTAGGTAGAGATCGGATTATTTTTCAGATTAATCACATATTCCTTGTCCGGCATCTCCCTGACCCAGCTGTCCTGTTTTGTATCGTCCCAAGGATACCAATACATCTCATAGCTGCTGAGAGCCGTCCGGGTAGCCATCGGAAGACAGACCCAGTAGAGCTCCGCCTCATCCTTGATCCGCTCAAAGGTTCTCTCTATGTACTCTGTTGTCACAGTATACTGCGCTTCAAAATCCTGATGAAACACACCGATCCTTTTATGAGGATAATATTTCCTCCTGTAGTCCAACACCAGATTCAACAGCAGACCGCTGTCCTTTCCGCCGGAAAAAGAAATATAGATATTGTCAAATTCCTCAAAAATAAATTTTAGCCTTTCCTGTAACCCCTCATATACATTTTGGTCCTCGTATACCCTCAGCATTTCAGTTCTCCGTTGCTTAAAATTACCAATATTTTCCAGTTCCCTTCATACTTTATCACAAGAAACGACATAATTCAACTTTTCATGACTCTGGTTTAAGATCGGCTCACCTATATTCAGTTTTTAAAATAGGAAGATTCTCAGATTTCCTGATTGATTTTATTATGCGTTAAGTTACTATTCGCAGTCAGATTTGGAGCAGATATACAGCTTCTTACGAGCAAGCTCGACGAATCTATGTATCTGTACCAAATTGGCTGTGAATAGTAACTGCGTTAAAGATATACTCGGATATTTGCCATTGAATTGCCGTTTTTTAACTACTTGCCGCAAAAATGAAATACAGTCGACTCTCTACTGCATCCAACTTTTTTAATTTATCCGTCCCCCTACCGCACCGAATCCGGCAGCTTTAAGGAATAATCGCTGCGTTCCAACGTAAAATTCGGGTTAAAATAGGGATCCCCCTGCTCCAGCAGGGTTTTCCAGCGGGACCTAAACCGATCGGATTCCTCCTCATAACGGGCAGCATTTTCGCCCCGGGTATCTGCTCCCCGAGATACGGATTCATAGTGATACAGCTCTGCAAAGGGAGTGAAAATATTCCGCTTTCCCTCTTCCCGCAGGCGCAGACAAAGATCCACATCATTCAAGGACACCGCAAAGGTCTCATCCAAACCGCCCACCTGCTGATACAGGCTCTTTTTTACCATCAGGCAGGCGCCGGTCACTGCGGATACATTCTGGGTATAGCAAAGCCGACCCATATATCCCAGATCCTGGAAATTATGACGGTAATGAGTATGGCCTGCCGTGCCATGGGCTCCCATCCCGATGACCACTCCGGCGTGCTGAATGGTATGGTCCCCATAATACAGCTTTGCACCCACTGCCCCCACGTCCTCCCGCTGGGCATACATCAACAGCTCCTCCATCCAGTCAAAGGTAATCACCTGGGTATCGTTATTCAGCAGCAGCAAATAATCTCCCTCAGCATATTCCGCACCCAGATTATTGATTCTGGAATAGTTAAAATCCCCCGCATAGACAGCGATTTTCACTCTGATTCCCGCAATGCCGGAAACCTCTGCCGTCAAAAGCCCCTTGTCATAAGGCTTTCCGGTCCGGCTGTCCTTCATTGGCTTTGACAGCGCATTTTCATAATCATAGCCCAAAAGCTGTGTATAATACGCCTTTATCCCCTGGGTTGTACTGCCGTTCTCCACAATGATAAGTTCATAATTATCATAGGTGGAGCGCTCTACAATGGAATCAATACAACGCTTCAGATCCTCTGCATGATCCCTGTTGGGAATAATAATCGACACCCTGGGATTGCCCTCCACCTGATAACGAATGCGGAATATCGTAGGGAAAGCCCGGGTACTGCTGATCTGAAAATGAGTGAATCCATGCTTTTCCAGATGATCCGCCACCGCTCTTTTTGCCGCCTCCACCGCATAGGGCTTGGCTTCAATATCAGAAGCCACACTGCCCTCATGGCTTCTCCAGTAATACAGCAGCTTTGGCACATGATATACCTTTTTCGCCCGATCGGTCAGCCGCAGTATCATATCGTGATCCTGACTGCCGTCTAAGCTGGTTCGAAACAGCTCTGTGTCCTCCTCCAAAAGCCTGCGGGAAAAAACGCTGAAATGACAGATGTAATTATTTCCACACAAGGTATCCGGCGCAAAATCCGGCTTAAAATGCATATTCACCAGATTATCCAGACTTCCGTTTTTAAAGGTTGCCTCATCACAATAGAGAAAATCCGCTTCCGTCTCATTAATGGCCTTTGCATATTCATACAGTGCACAGGGATGCAGTATGTCATCATGGTCAAATAAGCCGATATAATCCCCACTGGCCAGCCGGTAACAGACATTGGTGTTTCCTGCGATACCCGCATTCTTATCTAATTTCTGATAGACAATCCGTCCCTCTGACACAGCAGCATACTCCTGACAGATTCTGCCCACATAGGAATGATCCTGATCGGAGCCATCTGCCAGACACAATTCCCAGTTTTCATAGGTCTGATTCATGACTGAACCGATCATATCCCGCAGGAACTCCTCGGGCGTATTCCAAAGAGGCACCAGAATACTGAATTTGATCCTTCTGTCAAACACGGTCTCCCGCTGGGCTTTTACCGTTTCGGGATCCGGGAAACTGGCCGTTCCAAATTGCAGGCTGGCCCGCCTCTCCCGCTTTTTGTATTTCAGCTTCTTCATCAAATCCCGAGGATGCAGCACCCGCTTCAGCCGGATCCCCTGTTTAATAAAGAAATGAATGATTTTCCGAAAAGGCTTACTCATTTTCCAGAAGGCGCTGTTATGTATAAAATCCAGCTTACTCTGCAGTGCATCCCTCTCCCACTCCACCTGGGACAGCTTATCCGCCAGATAGGCGCACCGCTCCTTTTCCTTTTCATATGCTTCCCGATAATCAATCTCTGTCATGTATTCCCTCTATTCCGCCATATACATGGCTTTTTCCGCTCTCCTTGTTTTCCGCATGATCACTGCCGGTCACATAAATCACACTGCATCGAATTCCCCGCCGGAGAAGGCACCCCCTCTGACCTGCAATGCCTGTCCGGTCCAGGCTGTCAGTCTGCGCCGTCCCAGCCTGCTGCGGGCCTGAACCCCGATCCGGTAGGTGCCGTCCGGCAGGGTGCCTTTCTGCAATGCTGCCTGAAAGCCGCACATAGCCACATTCGGCTGCTCCTGCATCCCATACTCCGCCTCCCGGCTATACCTTGGCTCCAACCGGATTCCATAAATCTTATCCGTATTTTTCTGGTTCTGCAAAAGTAAATAGTTATTATAACATGCGTTATTTTCCCATTTCACTACGATATAGCCCTGAACAGTCACTTCTTCTGATAGGCCCTTCCTGTCATCTTCAGCCGACTTAGGCTCTGCATTCCGGGATAAAACATCTGCCGTCTGCACGGAAAAGATCAGATTCTCCGGTTCCTGTTCTTCAACCTCTCTAAGCCGACTGCATCGGTATACTACCTGGGGCACTGTGCGGCTGTCTATATAATTTTCATAGATATGCGTATCCCCAAGCTCCCTGCTGAGAGGCTGCGGGTAATAGGGATCCCGGTCCAAATATACCGGATGTCGGGTATACAGGATCTGCCTCTCTTGACGCAGACGCAGCAGCTTCTCCCTGGTCAGGTCACTTCCCCGGCTCAGAGACTCATGATGATATGCGTGATAACGGTTCAGCACCACGTTGTGCCAGCCCGCCTCCCGCAGGCTAAAACACAAATCCACATCATTATAGGCTACCTGAAGCTCCTCCGGAAAGCCCCCCACCTGCCAGAAATGATCCCGCTGCACCATCAGACAGGCGCCGGTTACACCGACCACATTGCGGTCCAGACTGCCGTATCCATAGTCCTCTTCCTGACCATCCTCGGTAAACTGCAGCTTGTGCACCGGTCCTCCGGGCAGATTGGTAATACCGGCGTGCTGGATTCTCCTTGAATCGGGATAATAGAGCTTCAATCCCACCGCCCCCACATAGGGCCTCAGCGCCCGCTCCGACATGGCCGTCAGCCAGCAATCTGCACAGACTGTAATATCATCATTCAAAAAAAGCAATAATTCTCCCGCTGCTGCCCGAGCGCCCAGATTACACATTCTGGAAAAATTGAAGGGCATGGGCTCATAGATATATTTAATTCCATGCGTTATTTTTTTAATTTCCTCTTGATTCTCGGAGCTGCTGCCGTTATCCACCACCAGAATTTCCAGATGCACCGGGCGCAGTCCGCCCTCCGGATCCCATGAGACTCCCGCCGCTTCCATCCCGCTGACGGCTTCCTGACACTTCTGTAAGGAATCCAGACATTGCCCTAATATCCGAGGATTATCCTTGGAGGGGATAATGACAGACACCGTAATCCCCTGCTGCTTATGGACGCCCGCATGCTCCTTCTTCTTGTCCTCAGAATTTTCTTCTGCCTGCGCATCCGAAGTCTGAAACTTATTGAAATTCTCGGGCCTGCCCGGTATACTGTACCAATCGGTATCCGGATACCGATATTTTTTCTGCACCTCTTCCCATGCCGCATTGCAATCCATATGAAACAATATCCTCGGCAAATGGGCAATCCCATGCCTGCCCGGCGTAAAGCCTCCTGCCAGCTCCAGCAGCTGATGCACCAGCAGACGTACATGCCTGGTATCTTCAAATAATAACGGCCGTCCTTCTTCAAGCTCCGAGGAAAAAAACAACAGCTCCGCCGCAGCTTCCTGTCCCGCATTCGCAAGCAGCCGCTCCACCAGTTCCCGGCGCAGGGCAATCACGCTTCCCAGATAGAAGCAGGACAGCCAGGTATCAGGAGACCAATCCGGCTTAAAGAAAGGACTGCGCCGATGACGACCGTATGCATCCGACACGTCCTCATCCCCGTACAGCACCTGTGTCTCGGGATGAGCGGCAAAATAACCGGCAATCCATCGGGGAGCGTCAGAATCCAGTTTCCCTCTGCGCTGCAGGATCAGGCAGATACCCTGTCCCGCCAGCCATTCTTCTCCCGTCCGCTCTGTCCTGTCTGCAGAAGCTGCCGCATCCGCAGATGCCGCCAGATCCGCCGGTACAGTCCCATCTGCCTGCAGCTCCGCAGCGGCTGCCCTGTCCTCCTGCAGCTTCAGCCACTCCTCGTAGGAAATTCGGCGTTTTGCCCGGGCCAGTCTGGCCGCATACTGTTTATTCAGTTGTCCCTCCAGAATCCCCCGTACCCTTGCCTTAATATCCAATCGTGATTCCTCTTTTCCATGATTCTGCCGTAACAGTTCAGCCTGTTTATGAGCAAAGTTAGCTGCAAAGCAGCGGCAGTTGCGAAGCTACTGCATAGCACCGCAGGTGCGGCTTTGCGGCTTCAGAACAGCTTCTTCACTGCTCTTGCCATATCCTCCGCCATCTGCAGCGGCATCCGCACCATTTCCATCCGCAGATACAGCGTATTTTCCGCCTGGGGCTGCAGCCGGGTAATATCTATATTGATATTCGGATCCATGGTGGGAAAAACCGCCGTCAGATGGACGCCGCCATCCGGTTCTCTGGATTTGATCAGCCTTCCATTGACCACCACCAGTTTCGGCGTATTTAAGGCTACCGGCTCTCCGTTGAAGCGCAGCTCCAGAATATTGCATATCCCGCTGTCCATTGCCGGATCGATCCGCAGCATATGCACATCGCCGCTGACCGGCAGTTCCAGCTCGATATGCCGGTCATCCACATAGGCCTGCTTCAGGAACCGGGAATTTTCCTCCGCATACCCGGCTCCGGTATCCTCATAGACCTGCACCCTGGACAATGCCGCAGCCGCCTCCAGCTTCTCAATCCACTTTCTCGGCTCGATCAGCTTCCGGTCAATAATCTCCCGCAGCACGGCCATGGACACCACCTTGCCCTCCACGTACTGCTGGAACTCATATTCCCGCTCCCGGTATTCCTGGGCCTGGTCTTCCGTGATTCCCAGCTTTTCCAGCACACGGTCCAGATCCAGACGGCTGCGCTTCTCATTTTCCAGCAGATAACAGTATACCGCCCGGAAAGCCAGCTCCCGGGTCTCCACTGCCTTTCCGAAGGTCCATTCGTAATCAATTAACGTCCAGTTGTCCCCATCCACCAGAATATTGGAAAATACCAAATCAAAATCTGCGACCGGGTATTCCTCATGATAGCCGATCAGTTCCAGATACCGGTCAAAATACCGCCAGAACCCCTCCGGATCCTCCTTTTCCAGACATTCATCCAGAAGCTCCGAAAGGGGTCTGCCGGACACAAATTCAAATTCCACGCAGCAGTCATTCCCCTGCTCCACCAGCCTGCACTTATTGATGGCAAGACCGCTGCCCCGGTACCGGTTCACCAGACTTTCATAGGCAAACGCCATCTTGCTCACATGCTCCCTGGCTTCCTCCGTCAGCGGGTATTTGCGCACTACGGCCCGTCCCGCCTGATCCCGGCAGATCTCGGTTTTAATCCGGAACTCTTTGGCCCGGTCATTGGAATACTTCACATATTTTACCGGAAAAGGCGCCCCGATGACCGCCATATAGGAATTGGCAAACACCGAGAACAGTCCCTCCTCCACAATGCCGTCAAAGGCCACCTTTTCGTCAAAAAGCACCATCCGATCCCGGTCGTAATTCCGCAGATTGTTGGACAGTTCTCCCTTACCGGGCAGATAGCTGTCGGAATATACCGCAGTCATAAATTTATAATCCGGATAGGGATAGTAAAAGCTGCTCTCCTTGACACCGCAGCTTTTAAAAATTTTCTCCAGACCCTTTCTGGAAAAGGTGCGGGCACTGCCGCCCTCCTGATAATTCTCAATCCCGCTGAAATAAGTGCCCAGATGATCCTCCGTGCAGCCTGCAAAATATTTCAGGCCGTACTTATTCTCTATGGCGATCAGGATCCTGCCTCCCGGCGCCAGATGCTTCATCAGAATCTGCAGGAACTCCTCATATGGATGCTCCCCGCCGATATAGCCCCTGCCGTATTCAAAGACCCCGATCAGGCAGATATAATCGTAATCTACGGGCAGGTCCGGCTCAATATCCTGAAAATTGCCCACATGAATGACCACATTCTCGCATTCGCTGTGCCGGCAGGCATTGATCATGCTGCGCTTTTTGGACAGATCCACGCAGGTCACGCTGCCGGCCTTCCGAGCCAGCGCACCGGTGATGGCGCCGCATCCGCTGCCCACCTCCAGCACCTTGTCCTGCCGGGTCATCGGCACAAAATCCACAATATTTTCCCGCAGAGGGGAAAGATGGTACAGGATCGGCCAGCTTCCCCGCTGTTCTATCAGCTGCTGGTATTCCACCGGGGAATAACTGCGCACAATATCCAGCAATTCATCCTCCACTGCGCCGTCACAGTAGAGATCTTCTCCGGAGTATCTGCTTAAATCCAATATAATCTTACCGATCTGTTCTGTCATTTTTTCCTCTCCATGCATATCGCAAGCCGTGCTTGCGATACTGCGCAAATCCGTATATGAAACGTCAGTTTCATACTTTTTTTTAACCTTTCATTTTTTCTGATGCTTTCCCGCCTGTCTCCGTCACATCCTCCACCGTGATCCGGGAGTTCATATCATAGTATCCCACCGTATTTTTATCTGATACCACCGTAATATTCAATGCATCATATAAGCGATGATATACCTGAAAGGTATCTCCTTCATAGCCGGTCAGCCCCAGGGAAAGCAGATACTCGCCGCCCTGCAGATTCATCTCCTGCGTAAAAGTGATCTCCTTCACCTGCCCCGGCTCTCCGCTGTCCAGATAGGCTTTCTCCACCATGGTATTAGTACCGGTGATCTCCACGCCGATAATATTTTTTATGGAGTAGGCAAAGATCGGCGCCGGAATGCGCTCGTGGAATGCCACCCGCATATGGATCGAAAACATCGAGCCCTTCATAATGGCATTGGCACGTACGCCCCGCTCATCCGTCATATATACTTCCACGATCTCCGCCTGATGGGTGCCGTATTCCAGCAGCTCCGGATTCTGCCCCATCTCACCGGACACAGCCTCCTGGTCGGCGTTCTCCTCATACTGTCCCACCAGCACCTGCTTATAGGCATCAATCATCTTTTTCGGGCTGCCCTCCCCCAGAAGTACCCCCTGGTTCAGCAGATATACCCTGTCGCAATACTTGCTGATGCTGCTAAGGTCATGACTGACAAATACAATCGTCTTGCCCTTTTCCTTAAATTCCTCAAACTTGCGATAGCATTTTGCCTGAAAGAACACGTCCCCCACGGACAACGCCTCGTCCACAATCAATATTTCCGGATCAATATTGATGGCCACCGCAAAAGCCAGCCGTACAAACATACCGCTGGAATAGGTCTTTACCGGCTGATAGACATAGTCGCCGATATCCGCAAACTCCAGAATCTCCGGAAGCTTTTTCCGGATCTCCTCCTCGGTAAAGCCGATCATGGTACCGTTCAGATACACATTCTCGATCCCGTTATATTCCATATTAAAGCCTGCGCCCAGCTCCAGCAGTGCAGAGATCCGACCGTTCACCTCCACCTGTCCGGAGGTAGGACTGAGTACCCCGGTAATAATTTTCAGGATTGTGGACTTCCCGGAACCGTTGGTGCCGATGATACCCACCGTCTCGCCCTGCCGGATCGTAAGATTCACATCCTGCAGCGCATGGTGCTCCTTATATACTTTTTTCGTCAGCTTTAAAGCCTCCTTAAAACGATCCGAAGGCTTGTCATACAGCTTATATACTTTATTCAGGCTTCTGACCTCGATGGCCACCTGTCTGGTATCCTTTTCCTCCATACCCATGAAATCCTCCCGGATGTGAAAGTCTTTTTGATGATAACCGTTCCGCCATGACATACGCCCTATGGAAATGATTGAACTATTAAATCACATCCGCGAAATGCACCTTCAGCTTTTTAAAAATCATAGCCCCCAGGATAAAAAGTACAATCGTAAAGGCCCAGAAGTAAAGGGTACCGGACATATCCTCAAAAAACCAGCGCCGTCCGTAAACGGCATCCCGGTAACCATTCACTATATACACCAGGGGATTGAGCTTTAACAGCGCTGCCACTACGGGACTATTTATGGCATCCAGGCTCCAAAGGATCGGGGTAGCCCACATGCCGATCTGCAGCCCTATGGAAATGATCTGGGACAGATCCTTAAAAAAGACCACAACGGCACAGGTAGTATAGGACATAGCCAGCACCAGCAGAAACAGACAGACGCCGTAGTAGACGACCTGCAGGGTATACACGCTGGGATAATAGCCATACACGCAGGCCAGCAGGATCGCCAGCGCCAGAAAAAAGATATGGCTGAACGTGGCGGCGATCACCTTGATAATGGGCAGAATGCTGATCTTGAATACTACCTTTTTCACCAGATAGCTGTACTCAATCAGCGCCATGGTACCGTGGTTTAATGCCTCACTGAAGAAAAACCAGGGCACCAGTCCCACCGTAATAAACAGCACAAAAGGAACCTCTACTCCGCCCCGCAGTGCCATGGTCTTATTGCCAAATATCTTATCAAACACCAGATAATACATGAGTACCGTTACCAGCGGCTGGGCAAAGCCCCAGACCACTCCCATATAAGATCCCGCATACCGCTTTTTGAAATCATTTTTTGCCAGCTTCCAGATCAGCCGCCTGCTCTGCCACAGTTCCATGGGCAGCTGCCTTACTGCTGCTACTCCTGTTTTCCTTTTCTCCATATATACACATTATCTCCCGTATTCCTGTACATAGGCAGAGAGTCCGCCCCACCTGGTGTCCCTCTGTGAAAGGGTCAGTTCTATTCCCTCCGGGATCGGCCACTGTACGCCAATTTCAGGATCATTATACATCAGGCCGCCCTCATCACCCGGGTGATAGAAATCCGAACATTTATAGCAGAACTCCGCATAGTCTGACAGCACCAGAAAGCCATGGGCAAAGCACTTGGGCACAAAAAACTGCTTCATATTCTCCGCGCTGAGCAGCTCCCCATGCCACTTCCCGAAAGTGGGAGAACCCTTCCGCAGATCCACAGCCACATCATATACCTCTCCCTTGATCACCCTCACCAGCTTATCCTGGGGGTACTGAATCTGAAAATGCAGCCCCCGCAACACTCCTCTTTTGGAAGCCGACTGATTATCCTGCACAAACTCCACGTCAATGCCCGCAGCCTTATAATCCCTGTAATTATAGGTCTCCACAAAATAGCCTCTGGCATCTCCAAACACGGTGGGTGTAATCACCTTCAACCCCTCAATCTCGCACTCTTCAACTGTAATCTTTCCCATTGTCTCTTTCCTTTCTCTTTCCTGTCTTCCCGCTACCGCTTATTCGCAGCTGTATTGTAATCCCTTTCCATATAGCTGATATTCATATCCACATTGCCCTCGATTCCGTCAATGCTGCCCTTTGAAGTGTACTGCCACATATGATAATACCCCTCATACAGAGGTACACTGCGGTATTCCGCCAGCCAGATATAATAGCTTTCCAGCTTGTCCGCCTGTATCCGGTTATTATACCAGTTCCTGCTGGCATATACTCCCGCATCATACCCGGCGTTCTCCACGGTCCGGCAGAACG
The DNA here is from genome assembly GCA_964523315.1 of uncultured Acetatifactor sp. GTDB lineage: Bacteria > Bacillota > Clostridia > Lachnospirales > Lachnospiraceae > Acetatifactor. Next base: position 6,288 of record CAZFYD010000015.1, on the reverse strand, counting down.
CGTCACACACCAGGGTTCGGGTTTCCACGGTCAGACCGTCCGCCCGGCCGGTGCCTCCTGCTCCCTCGGTATCAATAAAAATCGGATAATCCAGACTGTACTCCCGTACCAGCTCCAGCACCATGGAAGCCTCTTCTACCGCTTCCACCTCATCCATCGCCTGGGTAAAGAAGTACACGCCCACCTTTACTCCCGCTGCCGTTGCGCCCCGTATATTGGCTTCAAAATAAGGATCCACCACCAGACTGCCGGTAGAGGAGCCTCTGTAGCCCGCACGGATAATTGCGAAATCCACGCCTGCCGCCTTTACCTTCTCCCAGTCAATCTCCTGATTCCACTTAGACACATCAATCCCCACCGAAGTATTGGCCGCAGTCCTCTGGAGCTCCCTGATCTCGGATTTATCCCTGTCCTCATCCGCATCCTGAATCCCCGTGTCCTCCGCCTCCGCATCGATATCCGCCTCAGTCTTGATCAGCAGAGAGATATCCTCGATAAATACATACTCCACTTTATCCTTGACCTGCACACGGGTGGGATTTACAGGAACCTTATAACCTTCTATCTCCTGAAGAGACACATAATATTCCCCCGAACTGAGTCCGCCGATGTACACTACGCCGTCCTGATCCAGATCCTTATACTCTCCCAGTCCGTCAAGCTCCACCATAAAACTCTGTCCGGTCACAGGTTTTCCCTCCGAATCCACCACCTGAATCCGCAGATCCTGTTCCACGGAGGTCACCACCAGGGAAAGCCTGTTCTGATCCTCCTGTTTCTCTGTCAGCCAGGTGTTTTCCTCCGGATCAAAAAAGGTTGCATCCTGCAGAAAGGCAGACAGATCATTGCCGATCCGCTCCCCATATTCATCATAGGTCACTTCCTGACTTCGGGACTGGGATACGGTCTGTGTCTGCTCTGCCGTTCTTACTCCTGTCTGTGCCTGGGGCTCCCGGTTTACATAGAGCACCAGCAGAGCCACCAGCAGGATCACTCCCATAGACCCCAAAATGCAGTATCGCTTCAGTCTAGAGTCCATTCGCTACCTCTGTCAGATATTTTCCGTAATTAGTCTTCATCAGGGGGTCCGCCAGCTTCAGCAGCTGCTCTTTATCAATGAATCCCCTTTTGTAGGCAATCTCCTCGATACAGGAGATATACAGCCCCTGACGTTTCTGGAAAGCCGCCACAAAATCCGCTGCGTCCAGCAGGGAATCATGATTCCCCGTATCCAGCCAGGCAAAACCGCGGCCCAGGGTCTCCACCATCAGGGTACCCCTGCTTAAATACTCGTTATTGATGCTGGTGATCTCGATCTCTCCTCTTGCAGAGGGCTTCACATTCTTGGCAATCTCCACCACATCATTGTCATAAAAATACAATCCGGGCACGGCATAGTTGCTCTTGGGATGCTCAGGCTTCTCCTCGATGGACAGCGCTTTGCCGTTTTCATCAAATTCCACTACGCCATACTCTCTGGGATCCCGCACATAGTACCCGAAAATCGTCGCTCCCTTCTCCCTGGAAGCCGCCTCCCGCAGCACTTTCGAAAAGCTCTGCCCGTAGAAGATATTGTCTCCCAGCACCAGGGCCACACGATCACTGCCGATGAACTGCTCACCGATAATAAAGGCATCCGCCAGACCTCTGGGAGTCTCCTGCACCGCATAGCTGATCTCCATCCCCAGCTGGCGGCCGTCCCCTAAAAGCTCCTTGAAAACCGGCAGATCTCTGGGAGTGGAAATGATCAGGATTTCTCGGATCCCCGCCAGCATCAGCGTGGACAACGGGTAGTAAATCATGGGCTTGTCATATACCGGCATGATCTGCTTGCTGATCGCCTTGGTCAGGGGATACAATCTGGTGCCGGAGCCTCCGGCAAGAATAATTCCTTTCATAAATAGCCTCCTTGATAGTCTCATTTTATATGCGCCGAAGGGATTGCCGTTATTTCTGCGGCAATCCCCCGGGGTAGAGCTTTTTATTTCTCATACATCTCTGTATAGTATTTCTGATAATCACCGCTGGTCACATTCTTCATCCATTCCTCATGCTCAAAGAACCATGCAATGGTTTTCTTGATTCCCTCCTTGAACATGGTCTCGGGGTACCAGCCGATCTCCTCCTTGATCTTGTCGGGCGCAATGGCATATCTCCGGTCATGTCCCTTACGGTCCTCCACATAGGTGATCAGATCCGTGCTCACCAGGGCCTTGCGGGGATCTCCCTCAGGCAGCATCTCCTGCAGGGTCTCTATGATAATATTGATGATCTCGATATTCTGCTTTTCATTATGCCCGCCGATATTGTAGGTCTCAAACAGTCTCCCCTGCTCCTGCACCATATCGATCGCCTTGGCGTGATCCTCCACGTACAGCCAGTCGCGGACATTTTTGCCGTCACCGTACACCGGCAGCTTCTTACCCTGCAGCGCATTGTTGATGATCAGCGGGATCAGCTTCTCCGGGAACTGGTAAGGGCCGTAGTTATTGGAGCAGTTGGTGATATTGGCCGGGAAATGGTAGGTATCCATATAGGCCTTCACCAGCATGTCCGAGCTGGCCTTACTTGCGGAGTAAGGGCTGTGGGGGTCATAGGGCGTGGTCTCATAGAAAAAGGCATTGTCATCATCCGGCAGGGAACCGTACACCTCGTCGGTGGACACATGCAGGAACTTTTTTCCCTCCTTAAAGGTGCCGTCCGGCAGCTCCCAGGCTTCCTTGGCACAGTTCAGCATCACCGCCGTCCCCAGCACATTGGTCTGAACAAAGACCTCGGGATTGCGGATGCTGCGGTCCACATGGCTCTCTGCGGCAAAATGCACGACTCTGTCGATGTCATTCTCCGCAAAAACTCTGCGAATGGCTTCCTTGTCGCAGATATTGGCTTTTACAAAGGTATAGTTCTCACGATCCTCCACATCCTTCAGGTTCTCCAGATTGCCCGCATAGGTCAGGGCATCCACGTTGATAATGCGGATCTCCTTGTCATACTTTTTAAACATGTAATGAATGTAGTTGGAGCCGATAAATCCGGCGCCTCCGGTTACTAAATAAGTTCTCATAATTTTCCTTTCCATGCATATCGCAGGCATAACCGGCGATACAGCACTAATAGTTTCTGTCCTGAATATGGTGATTATATCATACTTTTCCTGTTTACACAACCTCGGAGCAGCTGTATCAGTAGCCAAGGTAACTCAGATTCAGATCCACATCACCGCTGATGCCGCTGACCCTGCCGGTGGATTTATACTGCCACAAATCATATCTGCCGGTATAGGTGGGCGTGGAACTGTATTGGGCCAGCCAGATTTTATAGCCGCTCAGCTGGCTGGTATCAATCTTCTCGGTAAGCCAGGTCTTGTTGGCATAGATTCCCGCCGTATATCCCCCATTCTGTATGGTCTGGCAGAAAGCCTTGCAGACCTCTGTGCGGGTCTCCTTGCTGATGCCATCCGCCCGGCCCCCGCTGGCCTCCACATCCAGAAATACCGGGTAGGAAATCCGATAATTTTTGATCATATCCAGCACCATGGAAGCCTCTTCCACAGCCTCCACCCGATCCACAGCCTGGGTAAAGAAGTATACGCCCACCTTCAGGCCCGCATCCGCGGCGCCCTTGATATTGCTCTGGAACTTTGGATCCACGATCAGGCTGCCCTGGGAAGATCCACGGTACCCGCAGCGGATGATCACATAGGAAACGCCGGAATTCTTCACCGCATTCCAGTCAATATTTCCATTCCATTTGGACACATCAATGCCCATGGTACCGGTGCCGGTTACCAGAGAACCGTCGCTGGCAAAATTATATTTCACCCCCTGGATTACCTGCTCTCCGGTTACGGCATTGCCGTTTGCGTCAAAATACTTTACGGCGCCGCCAATCGTCTGCCAGCCGGTATATTTAGCGTCTCCTTTTTTGAAAAACTTATCAGCCGTATAATAATCTGCATAATACGCCTGCCGATAGGCATCATTTTCCTGCACATACAGCTCATTGCCGTCCTTATCCTTCAGTACAGAGGCTCTGTCCTGTCTGGGATCCTGCTTGACCGTTACGGTGCAGACTGCGGAGATCGTCTGGCCGTCCCGCGTATATTTCACCGTAATATTGGCCGTTCCCGCTGCCAGCCCGGTCACCGTGACGGTTCTGCCGGAAATTTCCGCTTTGGCAATATTGCCGTCGGAAGACTCTGTGGTCAACGTGTCCGTTTCCGATCCGTTTTCCAGAGTCGCCGTAAGTGTAATGGAACTTCCCACATACGCCACCTCTGTGGCCTTATCCAGCTTCAGCGTCTTACCGGCGCTGACGGTCACGCTGCAGGAAGCCGTCAGCCCACTGACCGTATTTCCCGCGCTGTCCACACCGCTGGCAAAGTAAGAAATAAGCACGGGCTGATCCGCAGCTGCCACCGCTGTTACCGTCCCGCTGCCGTCCACAGTCACGGCTCCCGGATTATTGCTGGACCAGGTAATACTCTGAATGGTCACTCCTTCACAGGAAGCAGCTATGACAAAGCTTTCTCCCACCGCAAGGCTTTTGCTGGAGGGATCAATTTTGCCCAAATAGCTCGTCGGCGTTACGCTGGGAGAAGCCGTCGGTGTCTGAGTCGGCGCCGGTGTAGCCGTGGGCGCCAAAGTCGGTTCCGGTGTGGCAGCGGGTGCCTGAGTGGGTGCCTCTGTGGGTGCCTCTGTGGGCACTGCTGTCGGCGCTTCTGTAGGTACCGGTGTCGGCGCTTCCGTAGGTACCGGTGTCGGCGCTTCTGTGGGCGCCGGAGTCGGCTCCTGTGTGGGCGCCGGTTCCTCCGAAGCTTCCTCCGTACCGGGATTCTCCTGGGATAATCTGACAAAACTGCTGCTCGATGCCAGCGTCATGGGATCCGGGATATTGCTCTTTGCCACCTCCGCGTAGGTAATCATCGTACTGGTGCTTTCCACCCATGCCACCGTATCCTGCAGATAGCTTTCTACCACTGTATCGTTGATCTTTGTATCCTCCTTTGCTGCGTCCACCTGGGACTCTGTTTTCACCTCGTCGGATACATCCACCTTTGCGTATTCAATCTCTTTCTTGACTTCCGTTTTCTGTTCTCCGGTTACCAGACCATAGCTTTTGTATTTTTCATCCGTCAGCTCATTCATCACCAGGCTGTACTGCCCCGGGGTCAGATTCTTTTTATAGATAATGCCATCCATATCGTCATCGGACCACATGACAGTGGAGCCATCAGGATCTGTAATCATCACGCTGAAAGGCACATTGCTGATCAGCTTGCCGGTTTCCTTGTTGATAAATTTGATTTTCAGATCTTTTTCAATAGAACTGAAACTCAGCTTTACGGTAATTTCCGGGGTATATTCCTGTTCATCGTAGCCCTCCGGCTCAGGAGTCTGCGATGGCTCCGGCGTTGTCAGAGCCAGCTGCATATCCGCATAGGTCCGCTGGGCAGCGGCTATGGCGTCCAACCCCTGGCCGCCGATCAGATTGACATCGGCGAGCTGAGCCCCTGCTTCCTGATAGACCTTGGAATCTGTGCTGCGCAGCCGGGACCCGATCAGGACAGCGCCTGTAATCACTGCCATCAGCAGTACCGCCGCGCCGGCAATCAGAATGAAACGATCCAGTATCCGATCCTTATTCTCATCATTTTCTTTCCTCTCCTTTTTCCGGCGGGAAGAGGCAGTCAGCTCTTCCGACTCATCCGCAGCATATTCTTCCTCTTCGTCATCTTCCTCATATTCCTCCGGCTCTTCCTCAGCATATGCCTCTTCCGGGTCATATTCCTCCGCTTCTTCCTCCATAGCTTCCTGATATATGACTTCCCCGTCCGGCATCTTTTCACAATAGGAAACCGGTTCCTCCGTCAAAATTTCATTCTCGGGATAACTCCCGTCATATTCTTCCTCATATTCCTCTATCGGTTCCCCGTCATAAGTCTCCTTAATATATTCCTCTGGCTCCAGCTCTTCCTCCGGCTCTTCCCATGACGCTTCCTCAAATTCCAGTTCGTCCCATTCTTCCTGAAATTCCTCTATAATCTCCTCAGCCGTCTTCTTCGGCCTGCCGCATCGTCCTGCAAACTTTTTCATTTTGATTCCTCCCGATCCGAAGACCTGCACTTTCGTCCCGGATTATCCTTGTTCACACGGTAGTATACTGTATTAAGTATAGCATTGATACTGCCCTCGGTTCAAGGTAAAAAAGGATATTCATAAATTCTTAATCTCTGGTTACTATTTACAGCCGATTTGGACAGATACACAGATTCGTCGAGCTTGCTCG
>CAZFYD010000014.1:0-31801 GCA_964523315.1 uncultured Acetatifactor sp. | reverse complement strand
GCTGCGCAGCAGCGGGTTTTGCGAATGCAGCGTGGAGGGGCCGTGAATAGTAACCATTTTCCGACCGTCTTATCACGGATTCCACGCATGCCGACCAGCTGTCGTTGGATAAAAGACTGTTCTTCTAGATGGATCTGCCCGCCTTATCAAAACAGTGCTTTTATTATCTTAGAATGTCTCCCTATTTTCTGCGATTATATCCAACTCTTACAACAAGTATCAGATTTTTAATATCCGATACTTCATAAATGCATGTCACGTAATCTTTCTCTAAATCCTGCACCTATCTTTCACGCCTATTTCTACACTTCATAGACGGAAAGGAATATTACGCATTGATGTATTGAACTTCCTTTTTAAGTTTAAAGTGGCAGCATCTCCATTTTTTCCGCCTGTAGAGCTCTCCTTAACGATTTATCAGCTGTAAGAACAATCATTTTCTCATTATGCTCGCTCTCATATACTCTTGCAGTCGAAGCAATAACTGCATCCATGGAAGCAAATTTATAGTTTACCGCATTATGTATAAATCTCTCTGCTTCCTGCAAAACCATCTCTGTTACCGGAAGGACCTCCAACTTTAGCAACTCGCTTTTCCCTGTCGTCACTTCATTTACCAGCTTCAGCATTCCCCTGACCGCTTTATTTTTCCACTTTTTCCTCCCCGGATTCAAAAAGCGTTTCCCGCAGATCTCTCCGTTTTCCCCGGTTATTCTATTGCAAATCTGCCACTCTCTTGTTTCTCCACGCCCGTATTTTCCAATTACCGAAATAATTTCAATCAAAGTAACCCTGGAGACATAGCACTTCTGTCCTTTGATGATCTTAGCAAATCCATTCGCCTTTGGTATCTCAATTTCGGCAGTTTCACACAATACCTCAAAAAAGCATTTGTATCTAGTAAATATACCATATATTTCCCTTCTTAACTACTGATCCATTACGTCACTCAGCAACTGTTTTAGTCCTTCTTTATCAAAAGGATTCAGTTTTCCTTTAATCATTGTAATTAATTCTTTTAAATCCGCGTCAGGCCCCTTATTTACATAACCATCTATACCAATATTCGTAAGTGCCTTTATATTCGTGAACTCGCTAAAGCAAGTATATACAATCACATATACATAAGGCCTGTATTCCCGGATCCTTCGTAAAACATCCTCCCCGCTCATTTTCGGCAGTTTCAAATCCAGAAGCACCAACTCATATTCCTTTTGATGAAACATTTCCAGACCCTTTTCTCCGTCTTCCGCTATATCTGCTTTAAATCCGTTTAATTCCAACGCTTCTTTCACTGGTTCCGCTGTGTCTCTTTCATCTTCAATAATTAAAATATCACTCATTTGTATTCTCCTTTCTTCCGGGGATAGTTATTAAAAACCTTGCTCCATTATGATAGCTTTCATCAATCCTGATTTTTCCGCCATACATTTTCAATATATTCCAAACAATAAACAACCCCAAGCCTTCTCCGCCCTCTCCTTTATTCTTATCTTTTGTAGAATAAAAGGGTTCAAAAATTCTTTTGCTATTGTCCGGGGAAACGCCTGGTCCATTATCTGTGAAGATAATTACAATTTCATTTCTGCTATTGTCACTTACGGTAATCCAGATCATCCCTTTTTTCTGATCTTTCATCGCTTCTATCGAATTTGCTATCAAGTTATAAAAAACCTGATCAAATTGTATCGCATCGCCTTCCAAAAATAATTTTTCAGATACCTTAGTCTGCGTTTCTATATTTCCAGATTTCAATCTTGATTCTAATTCTTCCAATATAAACCTTATTCTATCTCTTACCAAAAATTTTTGAAATAATCTAAATGATCATCAATTCTTTTTAAGAATTCAATATAAGCTCTGCCAGCCTCTTCATATTGGCTTTTTTGAAAATATAAATCGCCAAGTAATTTCCAAAAAATATGCTCTTTGTCATAAAGCAATGTGGCTTCTTTCGCACTGTTGATAGCCTCATCTAATTTTCCTTTATAACGATATTCCGAAATTCTTTTAGAAATCTGATATTTATTTGGCATTATTTTCGCTCCCCAATTTGTAGATGTAAATCTTACTCTCTGGCAGTTCTAAAACCATTCCTCCAAAACCACTTCATAATATATTGAAAACTTTTTCAATACATCGATCATTAAAATATCAGAAAACATTCATCTTTGACAAATTAATCATATCCATATTTATCTCTTACGTCAAGTATAATGAAAAAAGCAGTCCCTTTCTTCATCTTCCCTCATTTTGATTCAGATACTGCATAATCCCCATATGTATGGCCCAGGCTACCCGGTCCTGATACTCTTCCTGACTGAGCAGCTCGGCCTCTGCCTGATTGGAAAGAAAGCCGCACTCCACAATGACAATGGGGATATCTGTCTTCTTCAGAAGATAGTAGCTGTCATTGGCCTTGATCTGCCTGTGGTTCTCGGGATCCAGCTTTTCTACCAGCTGCTTCTGGATCAGCTCCGCCAGAAGCTGTCCCTCCCTGCTGCCGTCATAGTAAAAAACCTGGGCCCCGTGCACATATTCCTCCGGGTAGCTGTTCTGATGTATGCTCACCGTAATGGCCGGATCCGCCTCCTCGATCAGGGCAACCCGCCTTTTCATATCCTGTGCTTTCTTATTAGAAGCATCACTGTCATACAGGCCATTCTCATCCTCCCGGGTCATCACCACCCGGATATCCTGTGCCTCCAGATATTGCTGCACCTTGCGGGCAATGCTCAGGTTCACATCCTTTTCCAGCACCTGGTTGATGCCGATCTTTCCGGGGTCATCCCCGCCGTGTCCGGCATCGATCACCACACAGATCTGCTGTTCCCCCACATATGCCCCACTCTCCGCATTCTCTACATTTTTCCCACTTACATATACTGCTGCATTCCGTGCCACATAGACCATGGACAGCGCCAGCAGCAATCCCAGCGCCAGTGAAAACGCCTTTTCCAACCGCTCCTGCATATTGATAATACATCCTATCTCTTCTTATTTATCAATATATGAGAGCCGTGGATGGCATATGCAGCCTGACAGGGCACTGCCCGACTTACAGCGCATTCACCGCCTTCCTATTCTGCCAGGAAAATCCCTATCCTGGAGCTGAGCACCCGAATCGCATCATCGAAAGATCTGTCTTCTCGAAAACAAGATGTAAGCTCTTCGTCCAACATGGCATATATTTGACTAAAATAGGGATCCTTGCTTTTGGCTCCTTCAATAATTTTCCGTATTGCCTTCTCCTGATCCTTTGTTAATGAATTTTGTATCGCATCCATTGGCTGATCCCCGTTACAAGCTTCATCCACTTGGTTTTGGATTTCTTGGTAACTGATTCCCCAGTGTTCATACGGATAGTACGCATCATGGTTTTCATAATAGTACTTCATAAAATCCAACGATTCCTCAAGATTCTGGCATTGTTTCATTAAACATAGAGCATTACTGTAGACAATTGTAGTATACCGTCCTTCTTCCGTAGGGTATCCTATCAGCTTCACCGCATTACCCATTTTGTCGTAAAAGTCCACAATTCCTTTTGGATTAGATACCCATAATTCTCCATACATGGGAGCACCGCTCTGCATGAGTTCTTCAAGTTCATCATAGTATGCCTGTTTATCCAAAGATAGACTACGAATCTCTTCACACAGTTTTGCTAATTTATCAGCATTCAATATTTCCTTCTCACCGTCATTTTCGAAATAAGCATCCAAATCTCCCTGCAGGCACAGCCTAAGCAGTTCAAGAGAAAATAATCCATTTTCGCTCTTGATTTCAGGGTGATTGCGAAACAAATCCAGGATTTTTTCCGTAGAATACTCCTCAGAAATATCCTCATTCAATCTAAGATAAGGTACACATAGGCTTACATCACATGGGATTCCGTAGGTTTTAGAATTCACCTGCTAGGAAGACAGGAAAGCGGGTATTATATCCTCTCTATTTTGACCCAATTTATCAAAGTAAGTGTCAATTTCCTGCAGATAACCCGCCTTTTGTAAAACTCCGAAATCTGCTCCAAGGAGAACCATATCGATTTTTTCTCTGGACGCCAGTCTGGTATTCCACGCATCCTCCTCTATCGGAAGATGCTCAATATTGACCTTGACATTTTCATTTTCCTTGTTATATGCGATTGCTAACGCATCAAGACATTGATCCGTTCCTCTTGTTACTACTGTTATTTCCGTTTGCGGCACCTGTTCTTCAAGCACATCCTCCGCTCTTGATACAATATTCACATAAAGGGGAGAATCCTCATTCAGCAGCCAGTTACTCGTCCACACATAATATATTTCCGAACCTTCTCCTACTCCAAGCGCATCCATCTCAGACAATTCCAGTTCATTCCATGAAAACGGATACTCCGGTGCAGAATCCGATGTGCTGTCCCATACTGCCGTTTTGGTTAATACTCCTGACTCTATGGATACATCCTTAATCCACCCATTCCCAGATTCTGTTTCTGAAATTTTTAGAAGGAAATGCCCTTTTTTCTTCTGACGTTATATTCCAAACCGTACCATCTTCTATAAATATTTCCCTGCATAGTTCCCCTTCAGGATTCATAATTACCAATTTATTTCCATACACTAAAGCCAGATTTCCATCCGATTCAAGACACATACACCTGAGCGCATCGCCTTCTGAAATTTCTTTGTCTACTGAAAAGCGCTGAATTTGTTTTCCCGTAGAATCAAGGCATAAAGCTTCTCCCGTAACAATCCTCTGTTTTTCACATTTACCGGCTTACTGTGCGTTCACATAGGCGTTGATCAGTTCCCATACCTCCGGCGTGCCATAGCTGATCTGCCATACAGCCACTCCGGCAATCTCCCTGTTCTGCATGACATTCAGCTTCACCTGGATGGACTCCTCCGTCTCCGCCCACAGCTTATAGGTCTTGGTTCCGCTGGTCCACTCCGCATACAGCTGAGAGGTCTCTTCATCCCACTGGGCTTCCACACCTATCCGCTGCAGATAATCCTTGGTATTGGACAGCAGCAGGTACTCGTCCGTCACCGTGGCTCCGTCAATGATCCAGAGGATGCTGTAGAACGGCAGCGCATTCACCACCTTCTCCTTTGGCACCTGTTCCAGGGTACGGTCAATACCGCCGCTGACGTAGCTGATGCTGGCCACAGATCCGGGATCCCCGCTGCCGTGCCAGTGCTCGTCATAGCCCATAATAATCACATAATCCGCAACCTTGCCCTGTACGTCCCGGCGGTAATAGTCATTAAAATTAAAGGGCACATAATTATCAAAGGACAGGATCAGCCCATTGTTCCGGCAGGCAATGGACAGCTCCCGGATAAACTGGGCATAATGATCGCTGCACTCTGCCGTCACTTTTTCAAAATCAACATTGACGCCGTCCAGATTCAGATCCAGCGCCTCCTGCACAATATTCTCGATCAGCCTGCCCCGGATCGTTGTGGAGGACAGAATCTGATAATCATTGATTCCCGCCTGATTGACATTATTATAATTAAAATCATCCCAAACGCCCCAGACCTGCAGCCCCATGCCATGGGCCCGCTCCACATAGGAGTTGCTGGCAAAGCTCTGAAAATTGCCCTCATTGTCACTGAGACTGAACCAGGTGGGAGCAATCACATTCATGCCCTTGGTGCCGGCCACCATGCTCTCCAGCGTATCATTGCCGGCTGTGCCGCCTATGGAGTGCCAGCCCAGACTGACCTTCCCCGGCAGCTGTATGGAACTGTATTCCGGTTCCGTATAGTCCGTCACCGGAGTCTCCTGAATCTCCGTCAGATTCTCCAGCAGCTTATTCTCTACATAACCGATATATCCGTCTTCGGTACACACCTTGCTCCAGGTTTCCATCTGTTCCAGCACCTTCACCTGACTGCCGGCAGCCACGTCCCAGAGAATCTCACTTTTAATGCCGCCTTTTACACGCACCGCCGTATTCTTCCCCACGGTGGCCACAGCAGCCGTGCCCCATTCGGTATACACCTGCACATGGTTCACTGCATACTGCAGGGAAAAATTCGTATATCGCTGTACATAATCCGCCGCAATATAGATCTGTCCGTCCTCCTCATAGGCAATCGTGTAGCCCAGATCCTCACTGCTGCCGCCCTTCTCCTCTGTGGAGCCGCCCAGCGCCACCCGCACAACCTCCGTGGGCAGGGCATACAGCAGGATGCCCTCTGTCCGGTCCGCATAAAAGGTGTCATTAAAATACTGATGTACCATATCTATGGAAAAGTAACACCTTCCGTCCTTAAAAGGTACCAGTTCCTCCAGCTTTTCATCCTGCAGGTACACAGCGGCCCATTCTCCCGCTCCCTCCGCAGGCAGTCCGTAATATTCCGCCAGATCCACTCTCTCTTTAGAATAGGAATATTTCTCTATCATCATGCTGCCCAAAGTCACTGCACCGATCACCACGATCAGCAGGATTGCAATTATCACCGGAACCGCTTTCTTCATAAGGATACCATACCTTTCAATCTAATCCCATCCGTTAAACCATACATGCCGGCGAAAAGGAGCAAGTCCTTTCCGCCAATATGTAATAGTATACCAAACTATTCCGATAACGTCATCACCAATTTTGACAAAATACAGCAGAACGTTTTGTTACATCTTTAATCAGCAGCTTTTCGTCAGAGAGGCATCCCCGCCGCAGGCACCCGTTCTGCCCGTTAAAAATTGATCCGTGGCTTACTGCGGATCGATCCTGTCAAATCTTACCTGTTCAAGAACGCCCATATCATTTAAAACATAATCGGGCATGTAGACAGTCTGTTCCTGCACACATTTGCAGGCCACTTCTTCCGGCGTAGCCGGATGGTCATCCACATAGAGGCACACGCCCCGCTCCTGCACTTTCTGCATCTGCATCCGTATCATCTCCCGGACGCTTCGGACTTCTTCCTCGTTCAAGTCATCCCTCCTCCCCATATGCTGTACATCCAAAAGGAAAAATGTGATATATTATGTCAGCAATTCCATATCTGTGTAAAAACGCAGGAATAGATGGTTTAGAGAAGCTCCGACAGTACAATGCAAAAAATGTAAAAAGCAGATTTTGAATTATAATGTGACTTAAATCATAAAAGTGGGAAATATATTATATAGACCGATCAAGCATACATTAACCGCTTGTAAGACATCCTGATTATTTTCGCAAAATGAAAGGATTCACATACAATAATAAAAAGGATGAGAGGAACGAAACGTTCCGGATTTTCGGAATAAATAAAGATATTTTGATCTCCTGCCTCCCTTCCTGTACGGAATATCGGAAGCATCTCTGATTGGTATTATATTTCATCTGTCAGATTTTGGCAAGGGGAAATTTAAATTTTTTCTAAAAACCGCCGACCTTCTATTGACGAAAAACCCCGGAAAGTATATGCTGTAAAAGTATCATCCGGCAATATGACTGAAAGGAGCTGATCCTATGAAGATAGAAAAAGTAAGTGAAAACCAGATTCGCTGTACGCTGACCAAGGAAGATCTGGCCAGCCGGGAACTCAAGATCAGCGAACTGGCATATGGCACGGAAAAGGCCAAGAACCTGTTCCGTGATATGATGCAACAGGCCAATTTTGAATTTGGCTTTGAGGCAGAAGACATTCCGCTGATGATCGAGGCCATCCCCATGAATGCGGAGTGTATTGTTCTGATTATTACAAAGGTGGAGGACCCGGAGGAGCTGGACACCCGCTTTTCCCGTTTTGCCCCTTCCGTACACGAAGAGCTGGAGGATGACGACGAGGATTCCGCTGCCGATGAGGTGCTGGATCTGTTCCGCAGACTCCAGGGCAGTGAGGATATCCTGACATCCGCCGCCCCCGCTGAGAAGATTTCTGCAGATACCGGCGGCAAAATCCTGATGCGGATGCTGAAATTTGACTCCCTGCATCTGCTGATGACAGCGGCCGCCGCTATTGCAGGTGACATCACCGGCACCAGCGCTTTATATAAGGATCCCCAGGAGGGCTGCTATCTGCTGCTTATGACCCATCCCCAGGAGGAGCCCGTCAGCTTTAATAAATGCTGTAACGTGCTGTCCGAATACGGATCCTTCCTGAAGGTACTTCCATCCACCCTCTCCTACCTGGAGGAGCACTGTGAGACAGTGATTCTTGAAAATGCGCTGCAGACGCTGTCTGCCATCTGATACAAAAATGCCTGCCGGTTCCCGGCAGGCATTTTTCATTCCCTATAAAGCTTTATGCTTCTGCAATCGTTTTCATCAATTCATCAACGTCGATGCCGTGCACCATTGCAGCCTCCTCCAGACTCTCGCCCTGTGCGGACGGACAGCCCAGGCAATGCATACCTGCATCCATCAGAATCGGCGCCACATCCGGGTTCGTCCGCAGGATCTCGCCGATGGTCATTTCCCTGGTGATTCCTTCCATCTTCTAATACCTCCTTATGGTAAAATGAGTAAAATGTTCCGCACTCAGTATAATACTTTTCCCCAATTCTGACAAGCCTAACCTTTTATAGACAGTTTTTATAAAAATTTAATGAAAAATACACCCGGAATAGCCATTATGTACAGAAAAAAGTACACTTGCAGCCTTGACTCTCCATTCTCTTTTTCATATAATAAAGACATAGGATTAGAAGTTAAACAACTGCTTTCACTAATTCAAAACTTTATAGGAGGCTATTTCAAATGAGACCTGAATGGAACGAATTTGTAGGCGGCAAATGGGAAAATGAAATCAATGTGCGTGATTTCATCCAGAAGAACTATCATCCCTATGACGGTGATGACTCTTTCTTAGCCGGCCCTACGCAAAACACAAAGGATTTATGGGCAATGGTACTGGATCTGCAAAAGAAAGAGAGAGAAGCAGGCGGCGTTCTGGATATGGACACCAAGGTTGTTTCTACGATTACCTCTCACGGCCCCGGCTATCTTGACAAGTCCAAGGAGACCATCGTTGGTTTCCAGACTGACAAGCCTTTTAAGAGATCCCTGCAGCCTTACGGCGGTATCCGTATGGCAGAGAAGGCTTGTGCAGACAACGGTTATGAGGTTGATCCTGAGATCAGCGAATTCTTCTCCACTCACAGAAAGACTCACAATGCAGGCTGCTTCGATGCATACAATCAGGAGATGAGAGCTTGCCGTTCTTCTCATATTATTACCGGTCTGCCTGACGCATACGGCCGTGGCCGTATCATCGGTGACTACAGAAGAGTTGCCCTGTACGGTATCGACAGACTGATCGAGGATAAGCAGGCACAGAAGGATTCCACCGGCCGTGTAATGACCGATGATGTGATCCGTCTGCGTGAGGAGCTCTCTGAGCAGATCACTGCTCTGAAGATGATGAAGGAGATGGCTGCTTCCTATGGCTGCGACATTTCCAAGCCCGCTGCTAATGTACAGGAAGCCATCCAGTGGACCTATTTCGGTTATCTGTGTGCTGTTAAGGAGCAGAACGGCGCTGCTATGTCCCTGGGACGTACCTCTACCTTTATTGACTGCTTCGCTGAGAGAGATTTAAAGAACGGCGTATTTACCGAGGAGCAGATTCAGGAGTTCGTTGATCACTTCATCATGAAGCTGCGTTGCGTGAAGTTCGCTCGTACCCCCGAGTACAACCAGATCTTCGCAGGCGACCCTGTATGGGTAACCGAGTCTCTGGGCGGTGTAGGTGTTGATGGCCGTCATATGGTTACCAAGATGAGCTTCAGATACCTGAATACCCTGTATAACCTGGGTGCTTCACCCGAGCCTAACCTGACCGTACTGTGGTCCACCAGACTGCCTGAGGGCTTTAAGCGCTTCTGTGCTAAGACCTCCATCAATACCTCTTCCATCCAGTATGAGAACGATGATCTGATGAGAGTAACCCACGGTGATGACTACGGCATCGCTTGCTGCGTATCCTCCATGAGAATCGGTAAGGAAATGCAGTTCTTCGGCGCTCGTGCTAATCTGGCTAAGTGTCTGCTGTACGCTCTGAACGGCGGTGTAGATGAAGTGACCAAGAAGCAGGTTGGCCCTAAGTACCGTCCTGTAGTCGGCGATGTGCTGGATTATGATGACGTATACAGCAAGTTCATCGATATGATCGAGTGGCAGGCTGACGTTTATGTAAATACCCTGAACATCATCCACTATATGCATGATAAGTACTGCTATGAGAGAGCTGAGATGGCTCTGCATGACAGAGATGTAAGAAGATACTTTGCAACCGGTATCGCCGGTCTGTCCATCGTAGCTGACTCCTTATCTGCTATCAAGTATGCCAAGGTAGAGGTTGTTCGTGATGAGGACGGCATTATCGTTGACTTCAAGACCACCGGCGACTTCCCGAAGTATGGTAACGATGATGATCGTGTTGACAGCATTGCTCAGGACATTGTTCACAAGTTCATGACTGCTGTAAGAAGACATCACACCTACAGAGATGGATTCCCTACCACTTCCATCCTGACCATTACTTCCAACGTAACCTATGGCAAAGCAACCGGCAACACCCCTGACGGACGCAGAAAGGGTCAGCCCTTTGCTCCCGGTGCTAACCCGATGCACGGCCGTGATACCCACGGTGCAGTGGCATCCCTGTCTTCCGTATCCAAGCTGCCCTTCAATGATGCGCAGGATGGTATTTCCAATACCTTCACCATCATCCCCGGCGCTCTGGGCAAGGAAGATCAGGTATTCTCCGGTGACATCGAGCTTGATCTGAGCAAGTAAACCATGGAGGCGCCGAGATGTCACCTTGTGACATTCGGATTAGATCTGAGCAGGTAAACTGCGGAAAGGATCATATGGACGAGAACAAGATGATTGATGACCTCGTAAAGATGCTCGATCAGGGCATGGCAAACGGCATGGGACATGTAAATGTGGACCGTGACGATATCGAGGGAAATAAGAGTGTTCAGACCATGGGCTGTTCGGATTGTTCCCGCACCCCATTGGCCTGCAGTGTACCCACATTACATCAGGGGCTGGATGATTACCAGTAGTCTGAGAAACTTTGTATGGCGCCCGTCTCAGGGCGGGCGCCATACAGTAAACCATATTTCATAAAATAAGAGGAGGAAAAAATTATGGCAGCAAGTGCAGCACAGGTTGATAACCTGGTAAATTTATTGGATGGCTACGCTACTAAGGGCGGTCATCATCTGAATGTAAACGTATTAAACAGAGATACCTTACTGGATGCTCAGGCTCATCCTGAGAACTATCCTCAGCTGACAATTCGTGTATCCGGCTATGCAGTAAACTTCATCAAGCTGACTCCGGAGCAGCAGGCTGATGTTATCTCCCGTACCTTCCATGAGGCAATCTAATCGGTAAAGGTTTATACACAGGACCCGCTCGAGCAATCGGGCGGGTCCTGATGTTTTACAAACGGTCGTTAAAAGCTGTTTTCCGGAGATACTATATCCTTGTAGGATCGTTATTATTCACAGCCCCTCCACGCTGCATTCGCAAAACCACTTTGAAAGAAATCGGAAGGAGATACATTATGCAAGGAAGAATTCACTCACTTGAAAGCTTTGGTACGGTAGACGGCCCCGGGACAAGATTTGTGGTATTTGTACAGGGATGTCCCATGCGCTGTGCCTATTGCCATAACCCGGACACCTGGGAGATGAACGGCGGCACCCTGATGGAGCCCTCCTATATTATCGAACAATACGAGAGAAACCGTGCTTTTTACAGCAACGGCGGCGGACTGACCGTCACCGGCGGTGAGCCCCTGATGCAGGTGGACTTTCTGATCGAGCTGTTCACCCTGGCCAAGGAGAAAGGAATCCATACCTGTATTGACAGCTCCGGTATCGCCTTCAATCCGGCGAATACCGCCTGGATGGAAAAGCTGGATAAACTGATGACGCTGACGGATCTGGTGATGCTGGATATCAAGCACATTGATCCCGAAAAGCACAAGGAACTGACTTCCCAGCCGAATCAGCATATTCTGGAATTTGCCGCTTACCTGAATGAAAAGCATATCGATATGTGGATCCGTCATGTGGTAGTGCCCGGCATTACCGATGATGATAAGTACCTCTTTGATCTGGGCTACTTTATCGGCCAGTTCAGCAATCTGAAGGTACTGGATGTACTGCCCTATCACACCATGGGGGAAGCCAAATATAAGAAACTGGGGATTCCTTATAAGCTGGCCGGCGTTCCTGCCATGGACAAAAACAAGGTCATTGAGAAAAAGCAGGTGATCCTGGAGGGTGTCAAAAAACGTCGTGCAGAGCAAAAATAATGCTTGTAATCGGCGGCATTCTATATTACAATAGAGATAGTTATTGATAAGTTTTTATCAAAACCGTCAACACATATAGACTTATATTTAGGGAGGAAAAGATTATGGCATTTGTAGTAGGTGACGCTTGTGTAGGTTGTGGCGCTTGTGCCGGCGGATGTCCTGTTGGTGCAATCAGCATGGATACCGGTGTAGCAGTGATCGATCCTGATACCTGTATCTCTTGTGGCGCTTGTGCCGGTCAGTGCCCTGTTGGCACCATCAGCGAGGAGTAATCCACAGCATAAATAGTAACATCGCAAAAAGGGGCATTTCAGAAAATGAAATGCCTTTTTTTCTTATCTCCGGACTTTTGCGGGGTGAACTTCTCCGTCACCTGCACCTTTTTCTCCCTCTTTTCTGTCCTCCTGCCGCTCTTTTTGCGCAGCAGCTCGTCCATCCGCTGATAATATTCCTCGCTGCGCTGCTGCGCCAGACGGTCCCTCTCCTCCTCCCGCTCCTCCTGATTGCGGAACTGATAGTCCAGCTCCTTGATAATACTCTCTTTCATATTCTGACAGAGTTCTTCATTGTTTTCTCGCAGCGTCTCCCTGATCAGCTGCTGCAGCAGCCATTGCAGGCGGCGTGCCTTGTCCTCCCGGCTCTCCGCGGACAGTTGTGCCGGCTTTGGCGGAATTGCTTCCGAAAATTCAGCCTTCGCTGTCTCCATGAGCTTATTTTCCCTGTCTGCGTCTCTCACAGAGATCACCTCTATCCCCATAGCGTTTTTCCTCCCCGCTTCGTCAGCGCTCTCCCTGTCTGTTTTTTCTTGCCTGTATTCCTCAGGCAGGACGTCCAGCTTCCCATCTTTCAAGATCATTTTAATTGCTTTCAACTGTAATCCCCTTTCTTTCATCAGCTTGATCTGCTTAAAGCGTTCCACATCCTCCTGGGTATAATACCGGTGGCCCAATTCATTACGCTTGATGGGAAGACGCAGTTCCTCTTCCCAATAGCGCAGTACATGACTCTCCACCTTGACCTCTTTTGCCGCATCCGATATGAGCAAATACGTTCCCATAATTTTTCCCCTTTCTTACTGTTGGAATATAATTAACTATTGAAAAAGAGAACAGACTTTCCCATCCGTTCTCTTTCGTATGCTTTATCCGGTTTATTTTTCCAGATTGGCAAATTTCGTATACCTGGGCAGCCAGGCCAGCTCCACGGTGCCAATCGGGCCGTTTCTCTGCTTGGCTATAATGATCTCCGCAATATCCTTTTTTTCCGTATCGTGGTTATAATAATCATCACGGTAGATGAACATTACCACATCGGCGTCCTGCTCGATGGCGCCCGACTCACGCAAATCCGACATCATCGGGCGGTGATCCGGCCGCTGTTCCACTGCACGGCTCAGCTGTGACAGGGCGATTACCGGTACGCTGAGTTCACGGGCTATTCCTTTCAGCGCACGTGAAATATCAGAAATCTCCTGCTGCCGGGAGTCCGCTCTTCCGCTGCCCGACATCAGCTGCAGATAGTCGATGATAATCATGGACAGATTGTGTTCCAGCTTCACTTTGCGGCACTTGGTCCGCAGCTCGGCAATGCTAATGCTCGGCGTATCATCAATATACAGATTGGAGCGGCCAATCACACCGGCGCTCTCAATCAGTTTCTCCCACTCTTCATCATTCAGCTGTCCGGTACGCAGATTCTGGGCGTCCACATTGGACTGCAGGGAAAACAGACGGTTCACCAGCTGCTCCTTACTCATCTCCAAACTGAAGATGGCCACCGGCAGATTCTGTTTAAATGCCACATACTGGGCAATGTTCAGCGCAAATGCCGTTTTACCCATGGAAGGACGACCTGCAATCAGGATCAGATCCGAAGGCTGAAGGCCCGCAGTTCGATAGTCCAGATCCAGGAATCCGGTGGCAATACCGGTCACCACTCCCTTTTGCCGGGAAGCCGCTTCGATCCTGTCCATGGCATTCATAACCACCTGGCGGATCGGGGTAAAATCATCGGTATTCCGTTTCTGCACCAGCTGAAAGATGCGTTTTTCCGTGTCCTCCAATATGTACTCCAGACTTTCCTTGCCCACGTAGCAGGTATTGGCGATCTCCTCATTGAGCTTGATAAGCTTGCGCAGAGTGGACTTCTCCGCCACAATATTGGCATAATATTTGATATTGGCAGAGGTTGTCACCATACCCAGCAGATCCCGAATAAACTCCAGGCTGCTCACCTCCGGCGGTACATCCTTTTCCTTCAGCTTGTCCTGCAGAGTTACCAAATCTACCGGATAGCCCTTATCATTAAGCTCCACCATGGTTTCAAACAGGATACCATACTGCTTATTGTAGAAATCATCCCCCATGATAATCTCAGAAGCAATCATAATAGCTTCCCTGTCCATAATCATGGAACCGATCACCGCCTGCTCCGCCTCCACGTTGTGGGGCGGGATTCTCTTAATTGCTATTTCATCCATACTGTTTCAACCCTATGCTTCCGTCACCTTCACTGTAAACTTCCCGGTTACCTGAGGATGAAGCTTGACTGCCACCTCGTAGCTGCCAAAGCTTTTCAGGCTTTCACCCAGCTGCACCTTCTTCTTATCCAGTTCAATCCCGTGCTGCTCCTGCAACGCCGTCACAATCTCCTTGGAAGATACGGAACCAAAGGTCTTGCCGCCTTCGCCGGCCTTGATCTTTACCACTACCTGCAGCGGCTCCAGCTGCGCCGCCAGGGCTTTGGCCGCATCCAGCTGCTCCTGAACAAGCTTCTCATGATTGGCTTTCTGTAATTTCAGATCATTCAGATTCCCGGGGGTAGCCTCCACGCCGATCTTTTTCGGCAAAATATAATTTCTTGCATATCCGTCGCTGGCTTCAATGATATCACCCTTCTTCCCCAGCTTTTTCTCATCCTGTAATAAAATAATCTTCATATTTTCATCCTTTCTTATTTTCTGCCTGTGCAGTTGCAATCCAATGGTCTGACTGTACGCAATTGATTCCTGCGAGCAATGAGGCAAGCGCTGCGAAGCAGCATTTGCCGAATGTCGCGAGGGTCAATACCCCGCAGCTTGTGCGCTACAAGTTTGATGCCCCGTCAGCTTGCTGCGGGGTTGTTGACTGCGATGCAGGCAGGCTGTTGGATTAGCAGCCCACTCCCAAATGAGCAAAACGCAGATGCGTAAACAGATGCAGAAGCGCATAAGCGCAAGTTTTGTGAATGTAGGAGTCAGGCAGCTTATTTTATGTTCCGCATCAGCCCTTATATCTCGCCTGTCTCCAGCATATTATCAATCGTGGACTTCAGAATGCCGATGGCCTCAATGATTCCCGTGCCCTCCATCTGGCAGGCCGCTATGGACATATGCCCGCCCCCGCCCATACGTTCCATAATCAGCTGCACATTTACCTCATCTATAGACCGGGCGCTGACATAGATCTTACCCTGATAATCCGTCAGCACAAAGCTGGCTTTTATACCCTTGATATTCAAAAGCTCATTCGCCGCCTGTGCCCCGACAATCGTAGGACTGGGCAGATCATCGCTGGTGCATACTGAAATCGCAAAATTCTGCCTGTAGATCTCGGCCTGACTGACGGCATCCGCCCTGGCCTTGTACTCATTGGCATCCTCCCGGAACAATTTCCGTACTCTGGTCACATCCGCGCCGTTGCGGCGCAGGAATGCTGCCGCCTCGAAGGTGCGCACGCCCGCCTTACTGACAAAATTATTGGTATCAATCATAATACCGGAGTACATGCAATCAGCCTCCTCCGGCCTGATCTTGATATTGTCATAGGTATACTGCAAAATCTCCGACACCAGCTCGCAGGCTGAGGAGGCATAGGGCTCCACATAGGACAAGGTGGCGTTCTCAATAGTCTCATTGCCGGCCCGATGATGGTCCAGCACCACTACGGATTTGCAAAACCGCAGCAGATCCGGGCATTCTGTGATGGAAGGCTTATTCACATCCACCACCACCAGCACCACATTACCGCCGGCAATCTCAATCGCCTGCTGGCTTCCAATAATCATATCTTCTTCATAATCCGGATTTCCCCGGAACAGATCCACCAGCGGCTGTATGGATGCGGGAACATCATTCAGTACAATATGGGCCTTTCTCTCCAGGGTCTGGGCAATGCGGTAGATACCCACCGTGGCGCCGAAGCTGTCCGCATCCGGGATCCTGTGTCCCATTACCAGCACCGTATCCTTGGTGGTAATAATCTCCCGCAGCGCATGGGCCTTTACACGAGCCTTCACTCGGGTATTTTTCTCCACCTGCTGGCTCTTTCCGCCGTAATAGGTCACGCTCTCCGGTGTCTTAATCACCGCCTGATCGCCGCCCCGGCCCAGAGCCAGGTCAATCGCATTGCGGGAAAACTCATAATTCTGCGCGTAGGTCAGGCCGTCCAGTCCGATACCGATGCTGATAGTCACCGCCATCTCATTGCCGATATTGACCGTCTTGACCTCCTCCAGCAGGTCAAACCGGTTCTCCTGCAGCTGGGCAATGGCCTTCTTGCGCAGGATAATCAAATATTTATCCTTCTCCAGCTTTTTCGAGATACCGTCCAGCCCGGCAATGTATTTGTTGACCTTTCGGTCAATCAGAGCAATCAGCAGGGAGCGTCTGACCTCCTCTATACTTTCCAGCGCCTCATCGTAATTATCCAGATATACCATGCCCACAGCCAGGGACTGGTCGTCCACCTCCTGCAGAGCAATATGCAGCGCCGTCTCATCAAAAAGGTACATGGCGATCAGATAGCCGCTGTAGCCTTCCGCCTGAATCATATCGCTGTGATCCGCCATCTCTTTTAAGGAGATCCTTTTAAAACGGGCCACATATTCATTCCCCTCATAATTCAGCTCATACTGCGCTTCATCCAGTCCGCTGTCGTCCGGCAGCCTGTCCCGGGTGATCGTATGAAATAAGGAAGTAACCGATTTGCTGTAACCCTTGGGCTGATGGACCACCGCCTCAAAAGCCGTGTTCGTCCAGATCACCTTACCGCTGTCATCCAGAAGCGCATAGGGAATCTCCAGATCCCGCAAAAGCTTTTTCTGTATCTGTCCGTATTCCGTAGCAAAGCTGATCAACTCGTTCATAATCACGGGCTTGTTGTAAAAATACAGGGACAGGGTGATCGCCAGATAAAACAGAGTAAAGCAGGTCACTACGGCCCCCGCCCGGTAATCAATCAGAAACACTGCCGCCGATACTGCACACAGCAGCCCGCCCAGATATATGGTAAAATTCAGGTATGTCTTTATACGTCCTTTTAGCTTAATATGTTTTTTCATATGTTTTGCCATAGCCAGTCTCCAATCCTGCTGCCGCATCTTCCGGCAGCCAGCAGATCATAATGCTACGGATATATTGTATCACAGCTTCCTGTATTATGCCACTAATTAATTTGTCAAATTACCGATGCCTTTGTCGGGAACTGTCACAGTCTCGGAGAATATGAAGATGAAAAGAGCAAAAGCACTGCAAAACAACATCTCTGTTATTTTGCAGTGCTCTGTTTTTAACCTTGTTTATCGCCCGATTAATCACAGGTATAAGGCATCAGTGCAACGTGGCGTGCTCTCTTGATTGCAGAAGTCAGCGCTCTCTGGTGCTTAGCGCAATTGCCTGTGATACGGCGGGGCAGGATCTTGCCTCTCTCGGATACGTATCTCTTCAGCTTGTTGATATCCTTATAATCAATCACATTATCCTTACCGCAGAATACACATACCTTTCTCTTTCTGCGGATGCCGCCCTTTTTTCTCATTGGAGAATCAGATTTCTCTGCTTTATTGTAAGCCATTTTAGTGCCTCCTATCTTAAATCATCAACATTTAGTTAAACGGCAGTTCTTCATCAATTCCGTCAGGAATGTTCATGAAGCCATCGCCTGCGCCGCTGGGTGCAGGTGCGCTGCTGCTGCCGCCGCCATTGTATCCGTTATCGCCATTATTGGCAGATGCATTCTTGCTTTCAGCAAACTCAATCTCCTCTACCATGACCCGGACACTGTAGACCGTCTGACCATCCTTATTGGTATAATTATCATTCTGGATCCTGCCGCTGGTTACCACCTTCACGCCCTTGCGCAGGTAGCGTTCAATGAACTCCGCCTGCTTGCCAAATGCGGTACAGTTAAAGAAATCCGCATCCGGTTCACCGTCACGCTTAAATCTTCTGTCCACCGCAATGGAAAAACGTGCTACCGTGGTCTGCGAAGCTCCCTGTGAATATCTCACCTCGGGGTCTCTGGTCAAACGTCCCATAAGAATTACTTTATTCATGTTTTATCTCACTTTCTTTATGCCTCGTTCTGTTTAACGACTAAGTATCTGATGACATTATCCATAATACGGACACGGCTCTCGATCTCTGCAGGCACAGTGGACTCTGCATCAAATCTGATGAAGTAATAGAAAGCTTCCTTCATCTTCTGAATTTCATAGGCAAGTCTCTTCTTACCCCACTCATCCACCTCTGTGATGGTACCGCCAAATCTCTCGATCAGAGCCTTGCACTTCTCAACTACCTGTGCTCTCTCTTCATCCTCGATCTTAGCGCTGACAACAACGGCTAATTCGTACTTGTTCATTAATAGTTACCTCCTTTTGGTCTCTGGCCCCCGCCTTGCCGGGAGCAAGGAATTAATATATCACAGGTAAGTATGATAGCATAGAGAGCCCGGAAAATCAAGCAAAATTTCTTTTTTTGACGATTTTTTTGTTACTATTTACAGCCGATTTGGACAGATACACAGATTCGTCGAGCTTGCTCGTAAGAAGCTGTATATCTGTCCAAATCTGACTGCGAAGCAAAAGCCTCCACCCAATGAGCAAAACACGACTGCGAAGCAGACGTAATAGCTGCGCAGCAGCGGGTTTTGCGAATGCAGCGTGGAGGGGCTGTGAATAGTAACGATTTTTCCCAAACCGCTATTCTCCCGGCAGAATCTCCTTAATATTTTTCTCCAGAAGCCGTCTGGCAATCATGATCTGATGACCACAGCCCAGACATTTCAGCCGGAAATCCGCTCCAACCCGAAGCACCTCCCACTCCCTGCTGCCGCAGGGATGCTGCTTTTTCAGCTTCAGGATATCTCCTATATGAATCTCCATCGTATACCTCCATGCATACCGCAGGCCGTGCCTGCGATACTGCGCTCTTAAAAATTCCCTGCACAGAAGTCCTTAACAATCCCCAGAAACTCTCTGAGCAGATTGTTGGGCAGCATCCACGGATAGGTGTCGGCGGCCAGACCCTCTACCTGTCTGTAGCCCGCCCCTGCAGCCAGCTTCAGTGCCCGGTACATATGGAAATTATTGGTTACCAGCACCACCCTGTCGCTCTCACGTTCCAGAAGCTGTCCGCTGAGCTCCAGATTTTCACAGGTATTGCGGGATGCCTCCTCCAGCATAATTCGTTCTCCGTCGATCCCTGCCGCAACCAGATAATCGTACATCCCCCTGGCTTCACTGACGGGCTCGCTGCTTCCCTGTGCTCCGGACACAATCACCAGCGTCTCGGGGTTCTCCTGAAGATAGGTGATCGCCCGATCCAGTCGCCGCCGCAGCACATCGCTGGGGCCGCCGGTCTTCATCTGCGCCCCCAGAATAATGCAGTAATCCGCTCCGGGCTCTGCCGCAGCGCCAAACTCTGTGAAAATCAGGCCTTCCACCAGCAGGAACACCGTAAGTCCGATTCCAACCAGCAATCCCCAGCAGACCTTAAGCCACCCGGGAAGCTTCTCCGTCCTGCCCAAAAGCAGCAGTCCGCCCCAGAGGCCAAGCACCAGTCCGGCTAGTCCCCAAACCAGGAAAAACCATGTGCCGAAGCCCATAAAGAACAGGATAAAAAAGCAGTACAGCAGACATAAACTCCCCAGTCCCAGCAGAAGCCCTCCTGCCGCCTTGCCCGGGGAACGCTTTTTGCCCCGCCGGTATACATAAATCACTCTCTTGCTTCTGTCAAATGGAATCAGTTCCTCCCGCTTTTTTCGCCGCATCATCCGTATCCTCCGCATCTTCTACATTTTACTATATCAGAAAAACAATACAGCCTCAACTGTGGAATTCCCTGATAATTCTTAATTTTTTCTTATTTTATGAATAATTTTGTTGCAATTCACAGCCGGTTTGGGCAGATACACAGATTCGTCGAACTTGCTCGTAAGAAGCTGTATATCTGTTCCGAATCTGACTGCGAAGCAGGAACCTCCACCCAATGAGCGAAACACGGCTGCAATAGCAGACACAAACAGCTGCGCAGCAGCGGGTTTTGCGAATGCAGCGTGGAGGGGCTGAGAATAGTAACATTTTTTGCAGATATTTTTCTTATCCTCTTGTTTAAATTGCCCAGAAATGATAAAATAAAATTAATTGTAGTATGCAATTTATACTAAATATTTATCAAAAAGGAGAATCCGTATGGCAAAAGAAATGATTGCAATGATTTTGGCCGGCGGACAGGGCTCCAGGCTATATGCCCTGACACAGAAGCTGGCAAAACCCGCAGTTCCTTTTGGCGGAAAGTACCGTATTATCGACTTTCCCTTATCTAACTGCGTCAACTCCGGTATCGACACCGTTGGTATCCTGACTCAGTATCAGCCTCTGGTATTGAATGAATATATTGGCAACGGGCAGCCTTGGGATCTGGATCGTCTTTACGGCGGAGTACATGTACTGCCCCCCTATCAGCAGGCAAAGGGCGCTGACTGGTATAAGGGCACGGCCAACGCCATCTACCAGAACCTGTCCTTTATCAAGCGCTATGATCCGGAATATGTTATTATCCTGTCCGGTGACCAGATCTGCAAGCAGGATTACAATGATTTTCTGCAGTTCCATAAGGAAAAGGGCGCTGAATTCAGCGTGGCAGTCATGGAAGTGCCCTGGGAAGAGGCATCCCGCTTCGGCCTGATGGTGGCTGACGAGAATGACAAGATCACCGAATTCCAGGAGAAGCCCAAGAATCCCAAGTCCAACCTGGCATCCATGGGTATCTATATTTTCAACCGGGATATCCTGGAGAAGTACCTGATCGAGGATGAGGCCGATCCCAACTCCTCCAATGACTTTGGCAATAATATCATTCCCAATCTGCTGCGGGACGGCCGCCAGATGTATGCATACCATTTCAACGGCTACTGGAAGGATGTGGGAACCATCTCCTCCCTGTGGGAAGCCAACATGGAGATCATGGATCCCGAGACCTCAGGCATCAACCTTTTTGATGAAAGCTGGAAGATCTACAGCCGCAACAGCGGTATGACCGGCCACAAGATCGGCGGAAATGCCGTGGTGGAGAACTCCATGATTACGGACGGATGCCGGATCGACGGTCATGTCAAGCATTCCATTCTCTTTGCCGGTGTAAAGGTGGAGCACGGTGCAACGGTGGAGGATGCCGTGATCATGGGCGGCAGCGTGATCCATGCCGGAGCTTCCGTAAAACACTGTATTGTAGCTGAGAATGCCGAAATCGGCGTAAACGCTGTGGTCGGCGCCATGCCCAAGGACGGCGAGAACGGCGTAGCCACCGTAGGACCCGGCGTCCGCATCGGCGCCAGAGCTCTGGTCGGCCCCAAAGCCATGGTTGAAAATGACGTAAAGGATGGTGAATCGAAATGGTAAATACAAATCAGGATGCCCTGGGCATTATTTTCCCCAACAGCTATGACAACCAGGTTCCCGAACTGGTAAATGAGCGTCTGATGGCTTCCATTCCCTTTGCAAGCCGTTATCGTATGATTGACTTTCTGTTATCCAGCATGGTAAACTGCGGCATTGACAATATCTCCGTGATCGTTCGTAAGAATTACCGCTCGCTGATGCGCCACTTAGGCTCCGGCCGTGAGTGGGATCTGACACGCAAAAACGGCGGCCTGAATATCGTGCCTCCCTTCGCGGAGAAAACGGTTAAGGTATATAACGGCCGTGTGGAGGCTTTAGCTAGTATTCTGGAGTTTCTGAAAGTGCAGAAGGAAAAATACGTGATTATTTCCGATGCCAATATCGTAGTTAATTTTGATTTTAACGCCATGATCGACGCCCACATTGCCAGCGGCGCAGATGTTTCCATCGCTTACAAAAAGGAAGAGATCCCCTACGGTTTTATGAATCTGCAGTCCACGCTGACTACTGATCTGTATTACACGCTGGAACTGGACGAGGAGAACAACCGGGTAACCAAAATCAAGACCAATCCGAAGGATTACGGCCCGCAGAACTTCTCCATGAATATCTATCTGATCGCCAGAGAGCTTCTGATCGAGCAGATTTCCAACGCCTACGCACATGGCTACAGCTATTTTGAGCGGGATATTCTGGCTCCCCAGCTGGAGACGCTGAATGTATGCGGCTATGAGTACACCGGCTATACGGCACGGATCAGCGATAAGAACAGCTATTTTAATGAGAATATGCGGCTTTTGCAGGACGACAACTTAAATGCCCTCTTTGACCGCTCTCCGATCTACACCAGGATCCGGGATGACAACCCAACCCGTTATATCGGCAAGTCCAGGGTGAAGAACTCCATGCTTGCCGATGGCTGCGTCATTGAAGGCGAGGTGGAAAACTGCGTTCTGTTCAGAGGAGTAAAGATCGGCCGGGGCGCTGTGGTCAAAAACTGCATTCTGATGCAGGATACCAGGATTATGAGCAATGTGGAAATGGAGTATGTGATTACCGATAAGGAAGTGACAATCTCCACCGGCAAGGAACTGAAGGGCAACGATACCTTCCCTGTGTTTGTTCCTGCTTATAAGCAGATCTGAAATACCCTGCAGGGAGAGTTTGTACATAAAAAAGGAGATTGCCATGTCCAAGGAAACAGATACCTTTGTACAGATCATCCGGGATAACGCCCATATTGTATTCTTTGGCGGCGCCGGAGTTTCCACCGAGAGCGGTATCCCCGACTTTCGCAGTGTAGACGGCCTATACCACCAGCAGTATGATTATCCGCCGGAGACGATCCTGAGCCACACATTTTACCGGAAGAATCCCCGGGAGTTCTACCGCTTCTACCGAAGCAAAATGCTTTTTCCCCATGCAGAGCCCAATATGGCGCACCGGATGCTGGCCCGCCTGGAAGAGCTGGGAAAGCTGGATGCCGTGATCACCCAGAATATTGACGGCCTGCATCAGGCGGCCGGGAGCCGGAAGGTATACGAGCTCCACGGCAGCGTGCTGCGCAATTATTGCGAACGCTGTCACTCATTTTATGATCTTTCCTATATCATGCGCACGGAAGACGTACCGAAATGTGAAAAATGCGGCGGCCCGGTAAAGCCCGATGTGGTCCTTTACGAGGAGGGACTGGATCAGGATACAATAAGCGGCGCCGTCAGGGCCATACAGCAGGCAGATGTACTGATTATCGGCGGCACCTCTCTGGCAGTCTATCCGGCAGCCGGCCTCATTGACTATTTTCAGGGAAATCACCTGATTGTCATAAACATGTCCCCCACTCCCCGGGATCGCTATGCGGATCTCTGTATTCAGGAGCCCATCGGACAGGTATTCGGGGCGCTTCAGGAAATCTTATCGTAATGATGACAAAAGCCTCCGGCTGCAGATCAGCGCCGAAGGCTTTTTTTATTTGCCGAATATATCATTTAAAGTATTCAATCCATGGCCCTTCTTGCTGATGATCACCACCCGGTCACCTGACCGAATACAGCTGTTGCCATCCGGGATAATCACCTGTCCGTCCCGGATAATCATGGCGATCAGGATATCCTTTTTCAGCTTCAGCTCCGGCTGCTTAAAGAGTACTCCCAGCTTGCTGCAGCTGTCATAGGCGATAAACTCGATGGCCTCGGCCTGCCCGCCGGCCAGCTGGTACAGACTCTGGATATCATTGCCCTTGGCATTATAGACCGTCACATTCCTCACGAAGCTCATGATCCGATCCGCCGAAATCACCGAAGGAGAAATTGTGATGTCAATATTTACCCTGTTCAGCAGCTTCTCATAGGCAGTCGCATTGACCTTGGTAATCACGGATTCTACGCCGCAGGACCAGGCGAACAGGGAAATCACCAGATTGGTGTCATCATTGCCGGTCAGGGAGACACACACATCCGCCTTTTTCATGCCCTCCTCCAGCAGCACCTCCGCATCTATCCCCTCAGCATAGCTGATCTCCGCCTCCGGCAGCAGCTCTGCCAGCTCTGCGCAGCGCTTTTTGTCATGCTCCAATATTACGACGCTCTTCTTTTCCTCCAGCAGCTTTCTGGCGAGATAATAAGCCACGGTACCGCCGCCAACCAGCATTACCCGCTTGGCCGTTCCCCGCATCAGCCCAAGCTTCATAATGATCTGGGAGAGCGCCGTGTCTGCGGCAATAATGCCCACCACATCTCCGGGCTGGATCACAAAGTCTCCCCTGGGAATATACAGCTTATCTCCTCTTGTCACAGTTGCCACCAGCATATCCGTCCCAAAAAACTGCCGTACCTCCTTAAGGGGCATACTTCCCCCCGGGATCACGTTCTGATCCATATTGATCCGGATGATCGTTGCCACATCGCTGAAATAGGCGTCAGCCTTGACTTTTCCCGGCATGCCGATCTGACGGTTCATCTCCATCGCCGTATCCCGCTTGGGATTGACAACATAGTCGATCCTGAACGCCTCAGAAAAATAATTCTGATCTGCCGACAGCTCCGGCCGGTGGATCCTTGCCACCGCATAACGGGTACCGCAGCTTTTGGCTACCATACAGGCCATCAGATTGATTTCATCCACCGGGGATACCGCAATAATCACATCTGCAGAATCCGCTCCGGCCTGCAGCAGGATCTCCCTGGATGCGCCGCTGCCGCAGATTCCGCTGACGCTGTACAGATTGGTAACGTTCTCCACGATCTCCCTGTCATTGTCTACCGCCACCACATCATGATTTTCCCGGGTAATTCTCTGTGCCAATAAGGTACCTGTCTGTCCCAATCCCACAATAATAATTTTCATATGCTTATCCGCCTTTCTCTATCTACTGCCCCATACTTTGCCGCCGGATCCGTTCCGCTTTGTGCCGCTCAATCATCCGGTATCCCTTTTTTACTGTAAGTCCCTGCACCACCACGGTAAAGAAGATCGTGATATAGGCGGTGTTCAGCACCAGCAGATACACCTCCTCGTTCAAGAGCTCTCTGGTGCTCATGGCCAGAGCCAGAGATAATCCCCCTTTCAGGGCGCTCCAGGTCATCAGGGACACAAATTCCATCAGACTATAGCTGCTGGGAATCTTTCCTTTCCCAATCAGCAGACTGGAAAATAACACCCCGGCAAAGCGGGACAGAATCACCGCTGCGATCGCCACCGGCACGATAAACAGAATGTACGAACTGATACGGATATCCAGTACAGAAAGCCCGATCATCACAAACAGCACGGCATTAAGAATACTGTCCAGAATATCCCAGAAATCCTCATACAGATTATGCTGGTCATACACCTGTCGTCTGCGCTCCAGCCCGCCCATCAGATACGCGAAATACATGCCGCACACCACGGAGGCAATTACGCCGGAAAAGCCAAGATGCTCACAGATCACATAGACCAGCGCCACATCCAGAACACTGATCAGGATCTGCCGTACCGGTTCCCTGGTCATCTTCATCAGCAGTCCCAGCAGGAAGGATACCGCAAGGGCCACTACGAGGGCGCCCACTACCTCCTTCAGCATCACCGCCAGAAAATTACTTTCTCCACTGTGGCTGATCATGCTTTTGAAAAAGACAAACAATGCCACGCCCGTCCCGTCATTAAAGAGAGATTCACTCTCGATCACGGAGGTCACGTTTTTGGACAGACCTAATTTATTCAGAATCCCTGTGGCGGCAATGGGATCTGTGGGCGATACGATGCAGCCCAGCAGAATGCATACCCAAATATCCACCGGTAACTGAAGAAGCTTTGCAGCTCCCCAGAACATCACGCCGTACAGCAGGGAGGAAATCACCGTTGTCAGTAACGTCAGCAGGCTGATTGTCTTTATGTTCTGCCGGAACTTGCGGATATTCAGCTTGCTTGCCCCTGCAAACAGCATAAAGCAGAGCACCGTATCCAGCAGATAGGCCTCAAATTCGAAGCTGCTGAGTTGCTGAAGCAGTTCGGAAAACCCGTCCCCCGGCACCAGCCTGCTCACAAGCAAAAGCACCACACTGATAATCAAGGAAAAAAATACCAGGGCAATATCGCTTTGCAGATGAATCCACTTTTCATTCACCAGGCCAATTCCTACAATAAACATCAGAATAATGATCAGAAATCCCATAATACTCATTTTATTGTACCTCTTTTCACCGTAATCCAAATGGAAAACCCCAATCACCGCTGTGATTGAGGTCTTACCTTATCCTATTTACTTTTCAGAAATACCCGGCATACAATGGCAAGAATTCCCAGAACAACGAAAATCACTCCTGCGATCAGCAGCATATTACAAATAGGGGTAAATAGCAACGTCATCAGATTACTGCGCATATCTATTGTACAGTTGGTCAGGGAAACCACGCTGTCCCGCAGCATCGCTGCCGTGCAGTCCGCAATGCCCACCGCCGCCAGCGTCACCCCATATGTACCGAATCCCCGGAAGCTGCGTCCGTGCAGAAACCAGATTCCAGCGCCTGCTCCTGCGATCAGCAGCACCGAACCGATCAGAAACCAGCCTGAGAGGATCACTCTTACCAGCGCAAACAGGCCCGGGTGGTCACTGCGATAATATTCCAGACTGGTACGCTCTGTGATCGCCAGATTGTCCCAGAAAATTTCATATGTCTCCAGATCGCTATCTCCGATACAATACAACAGATCCTGACAGATCACTTCTTCATATTCCCGAAATAACTCCACGATCTCCGAAAAGGGAACATTGCCCGCCCCGTTATTATGCAGCAGATCGTCCCGATAATCCTGCAGCTTTTTCGCCACAAAATCCCGGGTATACTCTGCATCCAGAACATTCTCCGCTCCCTCCGCAGTAATCTGCGGATTCTGCACCATAACCACTAAAAACTCTGCCATGGACATGTAGGACGCAATCTTCGTAATCTGCATCTGGGAAAGCTCCCACTCCTTCGCCAGATTTTCGATCGCCCTGTTACGCATCCCATAGCGCAGGCTTACTGCAAAACTGCTTACCAACCCGATCAGACATACCAGTATGCTGATCATAACCGTTATCCCTGTTTTGCTCTTATGACTCATTGGTATCTCTTCTCCGCTCTCTCTGAGACTGCAGGTACTCCTGATTCATCCAGTATATGCATCAGGAGAAAGGATCCCTTTCAGAGGTGCCAGATCCGCTTTTGTCAGCGGAAGCAGTACATCAAACCTGCGGTTTGATTATATCACGGCCTTATGGCAAAATCAATCATTTTCCTTAGGAATGGCAGTTCTACTCGTTCCCTTTCAGGATTTCCGGCATATTCAGATTCCGGATACGCCCGGAAAACAGGAAGCTTACCGCCATGGACACTGCCAGCACCAGGATACCGGATATCAGGTAACAGCCCGGAGAAACCGTCAGCGCATAATCAAAATTCTCTCCGTTGGAATTCATCATCATATTCAAACTGGCTCTGCCGAAAGGCGCTCCAATGACGATGCCGATAACGGACAGCCAGAGGTTTTGAATCGTGAGAATATTCCTGATCCCGGCAGACTGCATGCCCAGAACCTTCAGCGTTGCAAACTCTCCTACCCGTTCATGAAAGGACAGATTGCCGGAATTGTACAGCACCACCACGATCAGCACCGCAGAAAAAACTACCATCATCCATACCATGATGCTGATCACCTCCATGCTTGTCTCAAAGGCCTGCTTCATCTCTTCCTTACTGTGTACGGCGGTAACACAGGCCCTGTCCCGATAGCTTTCCGGATTCTGATTGCTGTAGGCCGCCGTAGGAACATACTCCGCTCCCGTTTTCTCAAAATCCTCCCTCAGGAAGGCAATTCCCTGAGTTTCCATGCTGCGGAAAATATATCCCACCTTGGCTTCATGCCACTGATTTTCCGAATAAATATGCCAGTAAAAGGTATCCCCGACTGAAAGTCCCATATCCTCACAGAGCTTCCTGCTTACGCCCACCTCTCCTGCCTGCGGGGGGATAACACGCAATTCCTGATCCAGCAGATTGTACAGTCCTTTCCCCTCCAAAACAGTCAAAGTCTCCTTTTTCTTCTCCGCTGCCACTGCATTGGGAACCCCGGCAATCTCTATCTGTGCCGTCATCACCAGCTCACTGCCGGTTTCAGCTGCGATTTCATCCACCTCCGCAAGCTTGGCATCAGACGAAAGGCTCATCACATAATCCCCCGCTTGTACCTTGTCAAAGGTCACCGCCTCCATCTGATCCACCAGTGAATTACAGGCAATTCCATAGATCATGAGCAGCATGCCCACGGCAGTTCCAATGACTCCCATAGCGGCCCGGAGCTTCGCCCGTGAAATGTCCCGCAGGTTATACTGGCTGTTAAATCCCAGTCTTCCCCAGAAAGGCAGCTTTTCAAATATACAGCTCCTGCCCTGCTTCGGCGGTGCCGGGCGAAGCGCCTCCGCAGGCTGTACCCGAAGGATTTTTCTGCAGCTGAAATACGCCGCCAGGGTACAGATCAGCACAATCAGAACCGCTGTCAGAAGATATTGCATATGAAATCCGCCTTTCAGTCCCGGCACAATATACCAGGCGGCAAACATTTCCACCATAAACGGTGACAGAAAAGCAGATCCGACCCACAATCCCGCTACCGTACTGACAAAAGCAACCGTAAAGCAGAAGCTTATATAGTGAAAGGTTATCTTATATTTTTTCATTCCCAACGCATTTAAGGTGCCGATCTGTGTACGCTGCTTCTCCACCATACGGCTCATGGAGGTGGCAATCACCAGCGTTGCAATCCCCACAAAGACGATTACAAACAGCCAGGAAAAGGACTGATGCTGAGCCAGTTCGCTGTTCAGCCGTTCAATACCGGCAATGGAATGCTCATCCACCATCGCAGCGTATTCGCCGCTTAGCGCTTCTGCGATTTCATCCTCGTGTTCCAGCGCTTTACCGTCTTTGGTCGTCACCAGCATCTGCGTATAAGGCATAATTGCCGCAAGCTTTTCATCACTGATCTGCTCCACCCTTGCCAGCAGCATATCCTGCGTAATGTCCTCAATCCCCATACCATGCTGAGCCAGAGTCTCCAGCTGCTCCTCCAGAAGCTCCGTTTCTTCCGCCACGCTCTTTGCCGTGATCTTTCCCTGGGTAATCAGATGTTCCACATATTCCCGAATCGGAAAAGCATCGTAGGACATATACACAAAAGCTATGTTCTCAATATAGATATCCGCATCTCCCTCAGCCTGCCGGAATTCATATTCCGGGCTTTCGATCAGGCCCTTTACTTCCCTGGTAAAGGTAATTCCGTTGTAGAAAACAGTAAAAGCATCTCCCACCTGAATTTCTCTTGCCTCGGCAAAAGCGGCTGTCAGCCACACTCCGTCCCGGTCTGTGGGATCAAATTCCTCTCCCGCTATGTAATAGGGCTTATTTACCACATTTTCCCGTTCCAGATAAATATCCACCTGTGCGCCGTCGCACTCCGGCGCTGACCCGGTCACTGCCATCCTGAGCCCCGCATTCTCCACAATATCCAGCGCCCTCACCTTCTCCAGAGCTTCCTCCGAAAAGCTCTCCCCATAGATCCAGAGATCCGCCAGATTACAGCTTTCATGAAAATCGGCCCGAGCCGAGTGCTGGCTGAGCACATGTCCCTCCATGCAGCAGTAAAGCGCCATGGCCAGAAATGCCAGTAAAAAAACGGAAAAAAACTGTCCCCAGTTGCTTTTTATTTCCCGCAAAAGCTTTCGTTTCAGCATTACCACTCGACCTCCTTTACGTCTGCAGGATGCTCATTTACCTGTATATCCCTGATTTTCCCGTTTTTCATGCGGATCACCCTATCCGCGCACTTAGCGATATCCGCATTATGGGTAACCAAAATTACCGTTTTGCCCTGTTCCCTGCAAAGCTTCTGCAGAAGCTCCAGCACCGTCACTCCGGTCTCCGAGTCCAGCGCTCCGGTAGGTTCATCCCCCAGCAGGATCTTCGGGTTTTTGGCCAATGCCCTGGCAATGGAAACCCGCTGCTGCTCGCCGCCGGACATCTGTGCCGGGAATTTGTTCCGGCAATGAGTCAGTCCTACCATGCGCAGAAGCTCATCCGCATCTCCGGCATTTTTGATAATACTTTTTACCAATGACACATTTTCATATGCGGTCAGACTGGGAAGCAGGTTGTAAAACTGAAAGATAAATCCGATGACATCCGCCCGGTAAGCTCCAAGCTCTTTGTCCTTCATGGCCGAGAGTTCTTTCCCGTCCACAATCACTCTGCCCTCCGAGGGCTTATCCATGCCGCCAAGAATGTTCAGCACAGTGGATTTACCCGCCCCTGACTGTCCGAGAATCACCACAAACTCCCCTTCCTCAATGGAAAAGCTGATATGATCAACCGCCAGCTGCATCCCTTCTCCCTCACCGTATTTTTTCACAACATCACGAAATTCCACTATCATAATCCTTTTCTCCCCTCCATGCTTTTCGGCACCGCTGTATACCGCATTCGGTTAGCTTAGCCTAACTTGTGGTCTGAAATTATGGCTGCCAGCCGACGGGTTAGCAGCATCTAACTTAGTAGAGTGTATCACTCCCGGTTTTTATTGTCAAGGTTCTTTCATTTTTGGAATTCACGTTTAAAATGAGCATCTTTTCGGGAATTCAAAGCACCCTTTTCCAGCGTAGAGTGCAGATATCAATTAATACTCAGATGGAATCTCTCTGCCATGACGTTCTTGCCAGCCAGCAGCTGCTGCCAGATATGGCGGGCGTATCACACAACACGATTAGCTCCATCGAAACGGGACAATTAACCCGACTGCCAAACTGGCGCTGATCCTCTGTATAGCTCTGGACATAAAACTTGAGGAGCTGTTTTATTTTTAGTGTTTTTAAATTGTCTGTCATCCCTCATCTGCAAGCTTTACTGAAGCCTTCCCACAGGGGAGGCTTCAGTCACAAAAGCAGTTCCAGTGAGAGCAGCAATTTCAATCTTTTCATGATTATCGCAAGCTATCATCGATCGCTCTCATATAATCAATCGCCGTGTCAATGTGTTCACTCACAGCTAATTGTAAAGAAATAATATAACCATCCAAGCCTAGTGTCGTCAAATATGAAAAATCATTAATATCTGCCCTGGAAGGGAAAAATCTGTTTCTCATGGTTTGCATGATGTCTGTTGCTACATAACAGACTTTTCCTTTTTCCTTCGCCAATCCAGCCAGTTCCTTTTCAATAGCAAATAGCGTATTTATCGGAGCATTCAAACCAAGATCGCCTCTTGCAATCATAACGCCGTCAGATTCCTCTAAAATCTGACTACATTTTTTAACCCCGGTAATGGTTTCTATTTTACCGATAATCTTTACATCTCCAAAGATGGATCTCG